>JADIME010000074.1 GCA_017694935.1 Candidatus Merdivivens pullistercoris | reverse complement strand
TTCCAAAATTATTTGTAAATTTGCACGTTTGACTGATTTTTCAACGAAATTTAGAATCTAAAATATTTACTTATGGCAACCACAGCTGATTTTAAAAACGGACTTTATCTTAATTTCAACGGCAAACCATGCTCAATCGTATGGTTCCAGCATGTAAAACCGGGCAAAGGCCCTGCTTTTGTAAAGACCAAACTCCGCAACCTTGAGAACGGACGTATCCTTGAAAACACGTTCACGGCAGGTGCGAAAATAGACGTGATAAACGTCGAAAGGAGGCCTTACCAATACCTTTACAAGGACGAAAACGGTTACAATTTCATGCATTGCGAGACATTCGAGCAGATTTGCCTCGAACCGGAAATGGTCGAGAACGCCGACCTCATGAAAGAAGGGCAGAAAGTGGAAATGATGTTTGTTGCCGATGAAGAGCGCTGCCTCACATGCGAACTCCCTACATACGTGGAACTGGAAGTCACTTACACCGAGCCTGCAGTAAAGGGCGACACGGCTTCCACCAACGCCATGAAGGCCGCCACCCTTGAAACAGGAGCCGAAATCATGGTTCCATTGTTCATAAACATAGGCGAAAAAATCCGCATCAACACCACCGACCGTTCATACGGCGAAAGGGTAAAATAAGCGTACCGCTACTTAAATAGACAGCAGGTTAAAATTATAATTATTACTGTGGATTTCGAGGGGTCCAGAACCCGGCGGAATCCACAGTATTTTTCCGATTATTCAAAAAAACATTTGACATGAAACGCTTGATTACAATCATCGCGCTTTTGGCGCCGGCATTGCTTTTCGCCCAAGGGAAGATGGAAAAGGCTCCCGTGGCACAGGAAGAGGGCACTGTCCTCGAATACATGACAACCGACAAGGACGGCAAGACGAATCTTACGAAACAGGAAGTCATATCCGTGAAAGACGAAGGCGGGAAACGCATTGTCCGCATAAAGGACTTGAGCCTGACCCCCGAGGAAACCGAAGGCATCCCGCAGGAATTGTACGACAACATCGGGACCATGACATACGGTATAACTGAAAACATGTGGTATATCGACCTTATCGGCTACATAAGCAACATGCTGAAAGCCTCCATGACAGTCATAGAAAACGAAGCCGGTGTGGACGAGATGCCGGAAGACTTTGATTTCAATGTAGATATCGGAGAGTCGGAAAATCCTGTTTTTCCCATATCCATGAAACCCGGGGATGCCCTTTCGCTGAAACCGATTAAGATAAAAATCAAAATATCCATCATCTCGATGTCGAGCGAAATAACTTTCGACAGGTACGAATGCACGGGAAGGGAAACCGTAACGGTGCCGGCCGGGACATTCGACACGTATATCATAGAAGAGGAAATAACAAACAAGGCCAAGGCTTTCGGAATCTCGAACAAAGAAAAAGAGTATTCGAAGACATGGTACGCGCCGGGCATAGGCAACGTCAAAAGCCAGACTTTGGACAAAAAGGGAAGGGTCGTCAGCGAAAGCGTACTTAACTCCATCACAAAAAAGTAACCGGTATATTCCAGAACCATGGACAGAGGGAAAATTGAGGATATCGTTGCCGGACAAAAAAAGTATTTCCGCAGCGGGGCTACAAAGGACAAGACATTCAGGAAAGATTGCCTTAACCGCTTGAAACGCAACATCATGGCGATGGAGGCCGAGATTGCCTCCGCTCTGACGGACGACCTCGGCAAATCCGCCACGGAGTCATACATGACCGAAACGGGAATGGTATTGGAGAGCGTACGCTACATGTCGCGCAACCTCGACAGGCTGTCCAGACCTTACCGTGCAAAGGTTTCCATGGCGCAATTTCCGGGGAAAGCCCGGATATATCCCGAACCATACGGCAATACTCTGATAATAAGCCCGTGGAACTATCCTCTGCTGCTTGCCCTCGACCCGTTGATTGCCGCCGTTGCGGCCGGGAACTGCTGCATAGTAAAGCCGAGCGAATACGCTCCCGAGACAGGCAGGTTACTGTGCCGGCTGATAGAAAGCACTTTCGACAAAGGCCATGTGGCTGTCATCGAAGGGGATGCCGCGACAGGAGACGCATTGCTCGACTGCCGTTTCGACTATATATTCTTCACAGGAGGGGAAAAGGTCGGCCGCATAGTGCTGGAAAAAGCAGCCCGGCACCTTACTCCTGTCACGCTTGAACTCGGCGGGAAAAGCCCGGCAATAGTCCTGAAGGATGCAGACATCGAAACGGCTGCAAGGAGAATCGCGTTCGGCAAGCTGCTCAATTGCGGACAGACCTGCGTGGCACCCGACTACCTGCTGATAGAAAAGGGATGCAAAGAAAGATTCATCGAGGCGTTCATCCGCGAAGCCTCAAAAATGTACGGGGACAATCCATTGGAAAACCCTGATTACGGAAAAATCATCAACAGAAGGCATTTCGACAGGCTGTCCCGTTATATCGAATCGGCCGAGACATACTGGCCTGGCCATGACAAAAGGGACATGCATGACAACCGCACGGGTGAAAACAATCCCGGTCTTGGCGGCAACCGGTCCGGAGGGCGGATAATTTTCGGAGGGAAGCGCGACCCGGAACGCCTCAAAATCGCCCCTACCCTGATAGACTGCATAACCCCGGAGGCGGGAATCATGCAGGAAGAGATATTCGGCCCCATCCTGCCGGTCATGGAAGTCGGCTCGGCCGAAGAAGCAATAAGATATGTAAACTCGGGAAAGAAGCCTCTTGCGGCATACATATTTACAGAAAACAGCCGCCTAGCAAAGAAACTCATACATGAAATCCCTTTTGGGGGCGGCTGTGTAAATGATACCATGATGCATCTTGCTTCCACGCGTCTCCCGTTCGGTGGGGTAGGGGAAAGCGGGATGGGCATGTATCACGGCAAATGGGGATTTGATACTTTTACCCACTACAAAAGCGTATTGCACAAATCAGCTTTGACAGACCCGCCGGTAAGGTATGCCCCATACGGCGGGTTAAAGTCGTGGCTGATACGTAAAATGTTATGATTTAAATGTGCATCCGGCATTGTCCGAAACAAGTACAGGCGCGAGTACTGTGCCATGCCGGTGCCGGCTGAATGAAACGGAAGCTTTTCTCCATACCGGAGACGGTTCTAGATCATAAGGCACTGAGAATGTTATGTACCATGGGTCTGCGGCCACGCCTCTTTCATCAAAGCATACATATATGAGTTCGGCATCGGAACCAGTATACCCCGGAGCCAAAGGGATTTCGTCTTTGTCGGTAGGGTTGCCGCTTTCATCATTCGTGTCTGCGCGCTCTCTCCATCCCCAACCGTTTTCATCGCTCCAGCGGTTGCTTTCAGAAGTAAGGTAGAATACTATATCGTCCGCGGTGCCGTAACTGAAAAAGTATCCGGGATCCTCTACCGAGTAATGATAGTCAGCGCATATTTCATTCGGAGAGAGTTGCAGCGAAAGCACGGGACATTCAACACCCAAATAAGGGTCGATACCTTCATAGACGGCATACTTTATGGTCATGTCCGGTACGGGTTCGTCTATACCTGTGTCATTGCCGTCCGATTGGCAAAGTATGGTATAAGTGCCGTCAGGTTCCATTGGTGCCTTTAATATTATCCAATTCGGCTTGCCCGGCACTCCGGACTCATCGAAACCGAGTACGCCTATCATTCTTGCTTCGCCGGGAGCGACACCGGTAGCCAGATATGGCTCATTTTGCATATCCACATCTACAATACCTTCGTCATCCCCCATCAGCACGGCCCTGATACCTTTTTCCGTATAGCCTGCTTCCGCCAGATTTGTAGGATCTCCCCAAACGTTCGCCACATACCAAACAGCGGATTTTACTTTTTTGGTTGTCTCATTTGCGAAAAAATCGACATACAGAACCATCTGTCCGTCCTGGTACCTGTATCCAGGAGTCATATTCACCCATGCATCTGATTCGGGAATCGCCGGAGTAGTAAAGATTTCGCTCTTGTAAAGTTCGGTAACGGCCACAGGTGTGCCATTCTGGTAATCCACGCCCACGACATAGAAGCAGGCGGTCTGTCCGTCAGGGAAACCGTCGAACAGTACATCTCTTCGGTCTCCGATGAAAAAGAGTCCATTTATTATCGACTGTTCCCATCCGTAAAGTTCCACATAGCTTGTAATGTCATCCATCATCATATTCAATACTGCATAATCAGGCAAATCGGCGCGGAATGCTATGACCCTGTAATACTGATCTTTTATGGCAGGGATTACTGTCACTTCGGCAGAGGTGGAGGTAATTTCTCCCAATGTGATTTCAAATGACTGGCCTTCCGGTGCTTCACCTATCTTTACCTGTTGCTCGGCCATGAAGCTCTGCCCGCCAGCAGAAATCAGTATCACGCTTATCACGCCCTCGGTCTCGGCGAATGTGTTTTCGGCGACAGGCGCGGTGATTACAAGCCCATCGGCCTCTATCGAAGCACGCCAGCCGTCAGGCTTGGTTATAGTATAGGTCTCCGCTCCGCTCATGGTGTAATCCAATGTCTTGCTCTCGCCTGCAGCAAAGTAAAGCACGCTCTCGCCTGTGCCGAAGTCGAAGGCAAGTTCCGCCGTCAAAGGAATCCTGATTTCGGTGCCGTC
>JADIME010000073.1 GCA_017694935.1 Candidatus Merdivivens pullistercoris | reverse complement strand
TTGAGACACGCTTTTGTGCAGGTTTTTGCCGTTTTTTGAGGAGAATAGCAGCGCTATTGTGTGATAAAAATGGCAGAAAGATGCCGAAATGGTGGCACAAAGAACTTTTGAAAAAATTTTAAACAGCTTCTCATTCTTCACTTCGGGACTGACCGATGAAGAAATCATGGGGGAAGTCATAGACCAATTGGGCCTGCTCATCATATTCATGATTGATCAGGGAGATGCGGAAGGCGAAATAACCGGCCTGATGCCTGGACACAATTACTATGCCGTGGCATTCGGAGTAGAGTCCGGAACATACACTTACAACTCCGCATTGGCCAAAGAACCGTTCACCACGTTGCCGAGCGAGCCTACCGATGCATACGCAACAGGAAAAGTGACCTACTGGGACATAAACGACCTTGCCGCCTACAAGCCTGAATACGCGGCCCTGCTGAAAGACGAAAGCAAGCCTATCATAGCTGCAGTGGAAATAGAATACAATGAAGAGGCCGAAAGTTGCTACTATGCCCTTTGGGTAGGAGACGTGACAGCGGATCCTGACATGACATTCGACCAGACCATCATGAACGGCAAGACAGCGAAGAAAGGCGATCCGGTATCCCTGTTCTACCTGACCCGTGAGCAGCTCAGCACATTGAGTGTCATAGCAGTAGACAGTGACAGCAATTACGGTGACATGTATATGGAAGTGATAACCCTTACCGAAGAAGGCATGTCACAGGACTTCGCACTCTTTGACGAGTATTACGCCGCACAGGGACAATCTTCTGTAAAATCCGCTTCGGCTGAGACGATCAGCGAGCCTGCAAGCTTCGGCAAACAGGAGATAACAGGACACGGGGCACTGTACTACAGTAAGTAAAAAGAAAAAAGATCAGAATAAAAAACACTCTTTTTCAGGTAGAAAATAAACTTCAGTCATAAAAATAAAAACGTTTCTGATCTGTCGGGAGGCCGGGACCAAAGTCGTGTGTACTTTGGCTGCGGCTTCCTTTATTTTTAACGATTATCCCTTTAAATCCAATTCTTTATATTATCTTTGCGCTTTGTTGAATCCGGCATATGGCCATTGGGGAATATGAACTTCATAGTCAGATACATACGACACAAAAAGGAAATGGAATACATTCATGCGGACAGGAAACCGGAGTTTCTCACGGCAGACAGGATTTCGCGTGCGGTGGCTGTATTCGATACCGGTTCTCCCGACTATGGGAAAGACTTGAAGACAGTCTCCGAATGGGCAAAAAGGCACGGCATCCGGCTATATACAGTCAATTTCGAATTCAAGGCAAAAAGGGCAGGGGCGGCAGACCCGGAAAATACCGTCACCATATATAAAGACGAAATCAACATATACGGCATCCCGGCAAATACCGGCCTGAAAGGATTGCTGGACGACCGTTTCGATCTATTGATCTGCACCTGCAACGGAGCAGAAAAGGACGGAACCATGCCCTACCCCGTCGAATTTGTCGTAAAATGCTGCAACGCCCTGTTCAAGGCAGGCACCGGCGGGCGGACATCCTTGTTCGACATGTGCGTGAGCGGCGGAAAAGACGGGAACGACAGGAAAAACGACAACGCTGAACAGGTGGAATTCCTGTTACATACATTATCCACGATTAAAAACTGACATATGGGACAAAAGGGACTACGACACTATCTTATGACCGCAGTAAAAGGGCTATGCATGGGAGCCGCCGACGTAATACCGGGGGTATCGGGAGGCACGATAGCTTTCATGACAGGAATCTACGAAGAATTGCTCGGATCGATCAAATCCATCGACTCCACAGCCGTGAAACTCCTGTTCAAGGGGAAAATAGCCGAAATGTGGCGCCATATAAACGGCAATTTCCTGGTTTCAGTCATAGGCGGCATACTCGTCAGCATATTTTCCCTCGCAAAGGTAATGCAATATCTTCTGGAACACCATCCTGTTCCCACATGGTCGTTTTTCCTCGGACTCATCATCGCCAGTTCGATATATATCATCCGTGACATTTTCAAGGACGGGGGCAAGTCAAAAGGAGCCACCGTCGCCATCATGCTGTTGGCCGGCATCATACTCGGCATAGTAGTATGCATGCTCTCCCCTACCGAAACGACTGACGCATACTGGTTCATATTCCTAAGCGGCGCCATTGCCATATGCGCCATGATACTTCCCGGGATATCGGGAAGTTTCGTACTTCTCGTACTAGGAAAATACGAATTTATCATGAAGGCTATCAGCGACATGAACCTTCCTGTCCTGATCACATTCGCCCTCGGGGCGGCAGCCGGCATCATCGCCTTTTCGCATTTTCTCACATGGCTGCTGAAAAAATACAGGATAGGAACGCTTTCAGTCCTCGCCGGATTCATCATCGGGTCATTGATAAAGGTATGGCCTTGGTTCATAGACAATAGCGAATATGACGCAAACGGAATCTTCGCGTGGGGTTCGTTCACGCCCCTGCTGCCGGACAAATTCGCCGCACTGACAGGCAATGATCCTCAGGTATTGCAGGCTGCCATATTCGCAATCATCGGTGTCGGAATCGTTTTCCTTATCGAGACAATAGCCAAGAAGGTCGCAAGGCCGGAGCCGTCAAGAACAAGTGAAAACGCCTGAGAGCGGTCGAAAACAAGAGTGGCTGCCATTGGATTTACATTATATTCGTATATTGAAAACTAATTGCTATCTTTGTGCGTTTAGCATATCCGAGGTTCGGATCAGCTGTCTTAACGGTCAAGAAACTTTAAATTGAGAAGTTGTCCAAGGAGTTTCTGAAACTGTTTAAAACAAAATGACACAAAAACAATTAATTTTCAAAAATAATGGAAAGGATTATCGAATGCGTCCCTAATTTCAGCGAAGGGCGCGACATGGCAATCATCAACAAGATTGTAGAATCAATAGAAAAATCCGGAGGTGTCAAGGTACTTGACGTCGATCCGGGCGAGGCAACCAACAGGACAGTCGTCACATTCGTAGGTTCACCGGAAAACGTGCTTGAAGCGGCATTCAACGGTGCAAAGAAAGCCGGAGAACTCATTGACATGAGACATCACAAAGGCGCGCACCCGCGTTCAGGGGCGACGGACGTGCTTCCGCTCATCCCTATCGCCGGGATTACCCTCGAAGAATGCGCAGAACTGGCCAGAGGCCTTGCCAAAAGGATATACGATGAACTTGAAATCCCTTGCTACTGCTACGAAGCGGCCGCATTGAAACCTGAAAGGAAGAACCTTGCGGTTTGCCGCGCAGGCGAGTATGAAGCCCTTCCGGAAAAAATGTCCGATCCTGACAAGGCACCGGATTTCGGCCCGGGAAAATATACCGAAAGGACAGCCGTATCGGGAGCCACCAACGTCGGGGCGCGCGATTTCCTCATAGCCGTCAATTTCAATCTTAACACGACCTCCACAAGGAGAGCCAACGCGATAGCATTCGACGTGAGGGAAAAAGGACGTCCCGTACGCGAAGGCAACCCTATCACAGGCAAGATCGTCAAGGACGAACACGGCAACCCTGTAATGAAGCCCGGTACGCTGAAAGGCTGCAAAGCCATAGGCTGGTTCATTGACGAATACGGCATCGCGCAGGTTTCGATGAACATAACGGACATCAACGCCACCCCGCTGCACGTGGCATTCGAAGAAGTATGCCGCGCCGCCCGCGAAAGGGGCATAAGGGTGACAGGCACGGAAATCGTGGGACTCGTACCTAAACGCACGCTCATCGAAGCCGGAAAATATTTCCTTGCAAAACAGCAGCGTTCCCTCGGCATAACCGAGGAAGGCATCATCAGGTGCGCAGTCAAGTCCATGGGGCTCGACGACCTGAAACCGTTCGACCCTAAGGAAAAAGTAATCGAATACATGATGGTCAGCGAAGAGGAGGCCGCAGCCAAAAGCAGACTCATAAGGATGACCTGCAAAGGATTTGCAGAAGAAACCGCATCCGAATCGCCGGCACCGGGCGGCGGCTCGATTTCAGCATACATGGGTGCTCTCGGAGCAGCGCTCGGAACCATGGTGGCCAATCTTTCAGCGCACAAGCCGGGCTGGGACGAAAGATGGAAAGAGTTCTCGGACTGGGCAGAAAAAGGTCAGGCTGTCATGCGCGAACTGCTCGCGCTTGTCGATGAAGACACGGCCGCATTCAACAAGATAATGGACGTATTCGCAATGCCGAAAGGCACCGATGAAGAAAAGGCGGCACGCGCACAGGCAATGGAAACCGCTACGCTTTACGCCACCGAAGTGCCTTTGAGGACAATGAAGGCTTCATTCAAGGCATTCGAAGTGATACGCGCAATGGCCGAGACAGGAAACCCCAACTCCGTTTCTGATGCGGGAGTGGGCGCACTTGCAGCAAGAAGCGCGGTACTCGGGGCATGCCTCAATGTCAAAATTAACGCGGGAAGCCTTAAAGACAAGGACAAAGCCGCACAACTCATAGGCGAAGCCGAAAAGATAGCGGCCGACGCACGTCGCGAAGAGGAAGAAATACTCGGCATTGTCGAAAGCAAGATCAAATAACAGGAGGGAACTATATATGGATCTTAACGAATTTCAGAAAGACATTCTCGGAGGCATTCCTGACGAACTGCCTGCACCGAAAGAATATGACAAGAGCATAAACCATGCTCCGAAGCGCAAAGACATCCTTACGGACAGGGAAAAGGCCCTCGCCATCAAAAATGCCTTGAGATATTTTCCTAAAAAACACCATGAAATCCTAGCAAAGGAATTTGCGGAAGAACTCCGCAAATACGGACGAATCTACATGTACAGGTTCCGTCCCGACTATGAGATGTACGCCCGCCCTATTGACCAGTATCCTGCAAAATGCCGTCAGGCGGCAGCGATCATGGCAATGATCCAGAACAATCTCGACTACAGGGTGGCACAGCATCCGCACGAGCTCATCACCTACGGAGGGAACGGCGCGGTGTTCCAGAACTGGGCGCAATACCGCCTTGCGATGCAATACCTTGCCACGATGACCGACGAACAGACTTTGGTGATGTACTCCGGACACCCTCTCGGACTTTTCCCGAGCCACAAGGACGCCCCGAGAGTGATAGTCACCAACGGAATGGTGATACCTAACTATTCTTCGCAGGACAACTGGGAACGCTTCAATGCCATGGGCGTTTCACAATACGGGCAGATGACCGCAGGCTCTTACATGTACATCGGGCCTCAGGGAATCGTGCACGGCACTACCATCACAGTGATGAACGCCGCACGCAAGCAACTCCGCGCAAGAGGCATAGCCCCTACTTTCGAGAACATCCACGGGATGCTGTTCGTGACAGCGGGACTTGGAGGAATGTCCGGAGCGCAGCCTAAGGCGGGCGTGATTTCAGGAGTCGTGAGCGTAATCGCCGAAATAAACCCGAAAGCCACCCAAAAGAGATATGAACAGGGCTGGGTTGACGAAGTATACGACTCTTTGGACGCACTGCTCCCGAGGATAAAGGAAGCACGCGAGAAAAAACAGGCAGTATCCCTTGCATATCAGGGAAACATCGTGGATCTTTGGGAAAGGCTTGCGGAAGAAGGCGTGCAGGTGGACCTCGGTTCCGACCAGACATCGCTCCACAACCCGTGGGCAGGCGGATATTATCCGGTCGGGTATTCATACGAAGAGTCCAACAGGATGATGGCCGAAGAGCCTGAAAGATTCCACGAATGCGTAAAAGAATCCCTCCGCAGACAGGCAGCCGCCATCAACAAATTAGCGGACAAGGGCATGTATTTCTTCGACTACGGCAATGCTTTCCTGCTTGAAGCGTCACGTGCAGGAGCCGACATCGTAAGGCCGGACGGCACTTTCAGGTATCCTTCATACGTACAGGACATCATGGGGCCAATGTTCTTCGACTACGGCTTCGGGCCGTTCAGATGGGTATGCATGTCCGAAAAACCGGAAGACCTGCAGAAGAGCGACGAAATAGCAGTAAGGGTGCTGGAAGAGATTGCGAGCACCGCGCCGGAAGAAATACGGGGCCAGATGGAAGACAACATTCACTGGATAAAGGAAGCCGGAAGGAACCATCTCGTCGTCGGTTCACAGGCGCGCATCCTCTATGCCGACTGTGAAGGCCGTACCAAGATAGCCCTTGCTTTCAACGAAGCCATCAGGAAAGGCGACATTTCGGCCCCTATCGTACTCGGACGCGACCATCACGATGTATCCGGAACCGATTCCCCTTACCGTGAAACTTCCAACATCTATGACGGTTCGGCATTCACAGCCGACATGGCCGTCCATAATGTAATAGGCGACTCGTTCAGGGGAGCTACATGGGTATCGCTCCATAATGGCGGCGGCGTAGGCTGGGGAGAAGTCATAAACGGAGGCTTCGGCATGGTTATCGACGGCGGGAGCGACTCTGAAAGGCATATCCGCGAAATGCTCCTCTGGGACGTAAACAACGGTATAGCACGCCGCAGCTGGGCACGTAACGAAGGCGCCATCTTCTCGATACAGAGGGAAATGGAACGCACCCCGGAACTGAAAGTCACAATGCCTAACATAGCCGACGACGAGCTGATAAACAAAGTACTCGGCAAATAGCAGGTTACCGGCAAAAAAAGGCATACGGTTCCCGGAACCGTTATTTAAAAAATATTTTTTAAATTTTATTAAAGATTAAAAATCAAAAAGCGAAAATGATTCATCATATATCACATGAGCGGCTCACGATAGAACGTGTACGCGAAATAATCGAAAAAGGCTACAAGCTCGACCTGAGCGAAGAAGCGGCCAAAGCCATAGAGAAATGCCGCAAGTACCTCGACACCAAGATGGAAGACATCGGACGTCCCGTTTACGGCGTGACTACCGGTTTCGGCTCGCTTTGCAACATAACCATTCCGGCCGACGACCTCTCGCAGCTGCAGCACAACCTTGTAATGTCGCATGCATGCGGTACGGGAGAAAGGGTTTCATCAGAAATCGTTAAAATCATCCTGTTGCTCAAAATCCAGTCGCTTTCGTATGGCAACTCTGGAGTACAGCTGATTACCGTACAAAGGCTCATCGACATGTTCAACAACGACATCATACCTGTCGTATACCAGCAGGGTTCTCTCGGGGCATCGGGAGACCTCGCTCCTCTCGCACACCTCTGCCTGCCCCTTATAGGCATGGGAGAAGTCGAGTACGAGGGGAAAACACAGCCTTCATGCGAGGTGTGGAAAAAATTCGGCTGGGAGCCTATCCGCCTGCAATCCAAAGAAGGACTAGCGCTGCTGAACGGGACCCAGTTCATGAGCGCGCACGGCGTATGGTCGCTGATACAGGCAGCAAGGCTGAGCGAATGGGCCGACAGGATAGGCGCGATGTCCCTCGAAGCCTTCGACGGAAGGATCGAGCCTTTCTATCCTCAGGTACACAGGGTAAGGGCTCACAAGGGGCAGATGGCCACGGCAGACCGTTTCCGCGGACTTCTTGAAGGCAGCGAGCTCATAAAGCAGCCCAAGACCCACGTTCAGGATCCTTATTCATTCAGGTGCATACCACAGGTACACGGGGCTACAAAAGACACCATCGCATACGTGCATTCGGTAATCGAGACAGAAATCAACAGTGCGACGGACAACCCTACCGTTTTTCCGGACGAGGACCTGATCATCTCCGCCGGAAATTTCCACGGACAGCCTATCGCGTTGGCAATGGACTTTCTTGCAATTGCCTTGGCGGAACTCGCCAACATTTCCGAAAGGAGGATCTACCTGCTGATTTCAGGAGAAAGGGGACTGCCAAAGTTCCTCGTTGCGAAACCGGGTCTCAACAGCGGATTCATGATTCCGCAATATACCGCGGCTTCGATCGTAAGCCAGAGCAAAGGACTCTGCATGCCTGCATCAGTCGATTCCATACCTTCATCACAGGGACAGGAAGACCATGTGAGCATGGGAGCCAATGCGGCCACCAAACTCGTGAGGGTCGTGCTCAATACCGAAAGGGTGCTCGCAATAGAGCTTCTCAACTCGGCACAGGCACTCGAATTCCGCCGTCCTCTGAAATCATCTCCTGCCATCGAGAAGATTTTCACAGACTACCGCAAGGAAGTGCCGTTTGTCGATGAAGACAGGTACATGCATCCTCTCATCGAGAAATCGATAGAGTTCATAAGAAAGTGACGATGAGACATCTGATTAAAAACATAGGCACAATCGCCGGTATCCTCGAAGACGGTTCCCTCAGAAAAGAGGGAGCCGCCATGGATACTGTCGGTACCCTTGAAAATGCCTATCTTGCCATAGAAGACGGAAAGATAGCCGGTTACGGACCTTCGGCACTGATGCCGGACGAAAACGGATTCGACACCGTGACAGATGCGCACGGGGGCTTTGTCCTGCCGTCTTTCTGCGACTCGCATTCGCATGTGGTGTATGCGGGAAGCCGCGACGGGGAATTCCTCGATAAGATAAACGGTCTCTCTTACGAAGAGATAGCAAGGCGCGGTGGCGGTATACTCAACTCTGCCGACCTGCTCCATGAAACTTCCGAAGACGAGCTTTACCGCCAATCATTGGAAAGGGTCAGGGAAGTAATGCACATGGGTACCGGAGCGCTTGAAATAAAAAGCGGTTACGGGCTTACGACCGAGGACGAGCTGAAAATGCTCCGTGTCATCAGGCGCATCAAGGAGACAGTTCCTATCATCATAAAGGCAACATTCCTCGGAGCCCACGATGTGGGACGGGCCTACAGGGGGAGACAGGCCGAATACGTCAAACTCGTATGCACTGAAATGATTCCGGCCGTTGCGGCGGAAGGGCTCGCCGACTTCGTGGATGTATTCTGCGACCAGGGATTTTTTACTGTGGAAGAAACCGCCGCCATCATGGAAGCCGGAGCGAAATACGGACTCAGGCCCAAAATACACGCCAACGAACTGGCCGTTTCCGGAGGAGTACAGGTAGGAGTACGGCACAACGCACTGTCGGTAGACCATCTGGAACGCACGACAGAAGCCGAGATTGAAGCGCTCAGAGGCTCGGCCACCATGCCTACGATGCTTCCCGGAGCCTCGTTTTTCCTCGGAATGCCTTACGGAGCGGCGAAAGACTATATCAAGGCCGGACTCGGAGTGGCATTGGCCTCGGACTACAATCCGGGCTCTTCCCCGAGCGGGAACATGCGTTTCGTAATGGCTTTGGGCTGTATCAGGATGAAACTCACTCCGAACCAGGCTCTCAACGCCTGCACCCTCAACACTGCATACGCCATGGGCATAAGCGACAGGACAGGCTCGGTGACCATAGGAAAGGCGGCAAACCTGCTCATAACCTCCCCGATGCACTCATTGGCCTTCCTTCCGTACAGCTATCAGACGCCTCTTGTAAAGAAAGTCATAGTGAACGGAAACATACTTGACTGACACTGTTTTTAACGGCATATCCGACATGTTACGGTTGATTGACTCGCATAAGATCCGTGAGAATGATCTGAAAGAGATTCAGAAAATATACACGGAAGCCTTTCCCCCGGAAGAAAGGAGGGATTGGAAAGATGTCATGCGCCTGCTCGAAAACGAAAGCATTTTCTGGCTCACGGCGGCATACATGGATGAAGAACTGATAGGTTTCATAACCGGGTGGAACTTCCCGGAGTTCATATATATGGAACACTTCGCCACCGCTCCGTCCGCACGGAACAAAGGATACGGGGCTACTATTTTTTCGGGAGTGCTTTCGGCCAGCGGCAAGCCTCATGTCATCGAAGTGGAGCGCCCCGACAACGAAATGGCTTCGAGAAGAATCGGATTCTACGAACGTCTCGGCCTGCACATCAGCGACAGGGACTATGTCCAGCCTCCATACGCTAAAGGCGGCAGTCCCGTACCTATGTTTATAATGACCGACAAAGGCTATGAGAAACGCTGGGCGGACGAAATCCACAGGACAGTATATTCATACACGGCTCATGCCGAGTCCGGAGCCGCGCGATAAAGCCGTTTTTTTGATTGAAAATATTTGAAAAACACATAAAGACAAAATATCATGAACGACACTTACATTTCACCCCAGATCAAATACATCGGCGTGGACGACAGGGACATAGACCTGTTTGAAAGCCAGTACAGAGTACCTAACGGGGTTACATACAACTCATACCTCATTTCTGACGAAAAAACCGCCGTCCTCGATACAGTGGACATGAGGAAGTGTACACAATGGCTCGCCAACCTTGAAAACGCACTCGGGGGACGGAAACCGGACTATCTGATAGTGCATCACTTAGAGCCTGACCATGCCGGAAGTATCGCTGTTTTTGCCGAGAAATATCCGGATACCGTCATAGTTTTGAGCAACAAGGCTGCCGGAATGATAGGCCAGTTTTTCGACAACATCGTCCCTGCACGCCTGAAACCTGTCACCGAAGGCGAAACGCTGCCGCTCGGCAAACACACGCTCACTTTCGTCATGGCTCCAATGGTACATTGGCCCGAAGTGATGGTTTCATACGAAAGCACCGAAAAGATACTGTTCTCTGCCGACGGTTTCGGGAAATTCGGGGCCATGGATACCGACGAGCCGTGGGACGACGAGTCAAGAAGGTATTTCATCAACATAGTAGGCAAATACGGTACACAGGTGCAGGCTCTGCTGAAAAAGGCCGCCACGCTCGATATCAGGATCATAGCTCCCCTCCACGGGCCTATCCTGAAAGAGGACCTCGGGCATTATATCGGGAAATACGATATATGGAGCAGCTATCGTCCTGAAGAGGAAGGAGTGCTTGTGGCATTTGCATCCATACACGGCAATACGGCAAAGGCCGCACGATACATAGCTGACGAATTGCGTTCCAAAGGAGTCACGACAGTGGTTTCAGACCTTGCACGCGATGACATGCACAAGGCCGTTGCCGACGCATTCAGGTTCGACAAGATGATTCTTGCGGCTTCGTCTTACGATGCAGGAGTGTTCCCTCCTATGGAAAAATTCCTAAACCACCTTAGGGCAAAGAATTTCCAGAACAGGAAAATAGCCCTTGTAGAAAACGGATCATGGGCTCCGAGCGCAGGACGCATAATGCGTGCGGCCCTTGAAGGGATGAAGAACATCACAATCTGTGAAAACTCGGTTACAATCCGTTCTTCCATGAAAGAATGCGACAAGGCCGCAATAAACGCCATGATAGAAGAACTTCTGGCTGCAAAATAATTTTTACGATTATCCGCAAAATTACCCCTATGAAGATGAAAGCAGTAATTGCCACGGACAGTAAATCCCTCCTACTGCTTCGCGGCAGGCACCACCCGTTCACGAGGCCACGGGCGGCCACGCTGTCCCATGGCAATTACCGCATACACAATCATATGGGGATAATTTTGCGGATAATCATATAATTAATTTCTTTACTCCCTCCGGCCATGTGGATAACGATAGGCATACTTGTACTTTCAGCGATATTTTTCGTAAACGGAAAGGTACGTTCCGATTTAGTGGCGCTTTGCGCGCTCGTGGCACTGCTCGTCTGCCAGATACTTACACCTGAAGAGGCCTTGTCGGGCTTCTCCAATTCGGTCGTAATCATGATGATCGGACTTTTCGTGGTCGGAGGGGCCATATTCCAGACAGGATTGGCCAAAATGATCAGCTCGAAGATACTCCGGCTTGCAGGGAAAAGCGAAACGAGGCTGTTCCTTCTGGTCATCCTCGTCACTTCCGCGATAGGGGCATTCGTGAGCAATACCGGGACGGTCGCCCTTATGCTGCCTATCGTGGTCAGCCTCGCCGCAAGCGCGAATGTTTCGTCAAGCCGCTTCCTCATGCCTCTGGCCTTCGCCAGCAGCATGGGAGGTATGATGACCCTCATCGGTACCCCGCCCAATCTTGTAATCAACGATGCGTTGGTATCCGCCGGCCTTGAAGGACTGTCGTTCTTCTCTTTCCTGCCGGTAGGCCTGATATGCGTGGCAGTGGGAATCATAGTACTGATGCCTCTGAGCAAGATATTTCTCAGCGGAAAGAAGAAAAAGAACGCAAAGGCTGCAGGAAAGACACTCCAGCAATTGGTCAAGGAGTACGGGCTGGCAAGCAACCTTTTCAGACTGGAGGTCAGCGACGGCTCGGGCGCCATAGGAAAATCCATCATCGACCTTGACATCAGGCGCAAATTCGGCCTCAACATCATGGAAATCCGCAGGGGAGACTCATCCAAGTACCGTTTCCTCAAAACCATTACCCAGTTCACCTCTCCCGACACGACCCTTGAAAGCGGGGACATCCTCTACGTTTCGGGAGACTTTGACGAGGTAAGGAAATTTGCCGGAGAATACAGCATGGACATTCTCGACGAGCACCGCACCGAAGAAGCCGTAACAACCGGAACCGATGGTGCGCACGGAGGCGGTTCCCTCGATTTTTACGACATAGGAATAGCGGAAATCATCATTATCCCTACTTCCGGGCTTATCAACAAAAGCATCAAAGACATAGACCTGCGCGGAAAATTCAATATAAACGTATTGGGAATCAGGCGTAAAAGCGAATATCTCCTGCATGACCTCGGGGATGTGAAGGTACATGGAGGGGACGTGATGTTAGTCCAGGGAAGCTGGGCCAACATAGCCCGCCTCAACAAAGAAGACGCGGACTGGGTCGTTCTCGGCCAGCCTCTGGCGGAAGCGGCGAAAGTGACTCTCGACTATAAGGCTCCCGTTGCCGGAGCAATCATGCTCCTCATGATTGCGATGATGGTATTCGATTTCATCCCGGTAGCCCCTGTAACCGCCGTCATGATAGCCGCAATCCTTATGGTGCTGACAGGATGCATCCGCAACGTAGAAGCCGCGTACAAGACAATCAATTGGGAAAGCGTGGTGCTTATCGCGGCAATGATGCCGATGTCGCTGGCACTCGAGAAAACCGGCGCGTCGGCATGGATTTCAAATACCCTCGTGCAAGGACTCGGAAGCCACGGCCCGCTTGCCCTGATGGCCGGCATATATTTTACCACATCGCTTATGACAATGTTCATCAGCAACACTGCAACAGCCGTCCTGCTTGCACCGATAGCCATGCAGAGTGCCGCCCAGATGGGCATAAGTCCCGTACCGCTGCTGTTTGCCGTGGCAGTCGGGGCAAGCATGTGCTTTGCTTCGCCGTTCTCGACACCGCCGAATGCCCTCGTCATGCCGGCCGGACAGTACAAGTTCATGGATTACATCAAGGTCGGCCTGCCTCTGCAAATCATCATGGGCATAGTGATGGTGTTCGTACTGCCTCTGCTGTTCCCTTTCTGATAAGACAATTCAGCTTCTCAGGCCTTCCCGTCCAACACGTCGATGATTTTCGGGGCAAGAAGGCCGCGTACATGTTCTTCTTCCATGAAATGTCCCCCGTCGTATATGGAGTACGTAGGATATGCAGCATCCGTACCGCGGCATTTCCGGGTATGGAAGAAATATTTTTCGTATGTCGCTATGGAAACGATGCCGCTACGGCGGTAATGGTCATTTTTCCCGAAAAACGCGAAGAAATAATCCGCCCTGTCGCCCAATTCTTTAGGAGAACGCATCAAGGCACGCGCCCGATGACTGCGGTAAGAATGCAGTATCCTTGCCTTGAAATGCAATTCCTGGCGGTCGCCCGGCTTTGGACGGTAAATCCTGTCCAGCAAGGCCCTTACACCCGGTATCCACACAATGAAGGAAGCAGCGTAAAGATACAACGGAGCGTTCAGGGACGGAGACACAAGGATATGCGGCAGACCTTTTATGCGTATGGCCTGCACCGCGCCAAGGGACTCTCCGATTATCAGGTCCGGTCTAAGTTCCTCCATCCATGCCGCAATCTGCCCGTAAGCCTCGTCTGGATCGAATGAATACGTCCTTACAGCCACCCGGTATTTTTCCTTGGGCAGCTCGTCCGAAAGGATTGCCGGAATGCGGCTGTCACCTCCCCCGCCCATGCCATGTACATACAATATCACACGGTAATCTCGTTCCGGCCTGGCGTGTTCCACAGGATCGAACGGGCAGAACTGCCCTTCGGGAAATATCCGCAGGTAATTTTCTATCGCCTCCGGAGAAATGTTTTCCTTGTCCGGAACGAACGGCTCGTCGGCCGATAGCATCAGCAACTTGTCCCCCACTTCGAGCCTCATGTCGCCGTTAGGCACCCTGTAATCGTCACCCCGTTTTACCATTATCACCAGCACGCCCTTGGGGAACCCCACATCCATCAGCAGCGGGCCGTTGGACAATATTTTTTCATCGACAGTTATGTCCCACACCTTTGATCTGAGGTCTTCCGGCAGTTCCACCCCGAAATCGTTGCCTTCCTTAGGAGAAGAAGCGGTAAGCCTGAGCAGCTTTGCAAAGTAATTGACAGTCGTGCCTTGTACGAGCAAGGACACAAGGGTTATGAAAAACACTATATTGAATATGTTGCGCGCCCCGGGCACCCCTTCTATGACCGGATATGTTGCAAAGATTATCGGAGCTGCGCCCCTAAGTCCGACCCATGAAATGTAAGTCTTGCTGTGCAGGGAAAATTTCCTGAACGGAAGCATCGTCAGGAAAACGCTTAGCGGACGGCCGACAAGTATCATGAAAAGGGCGATCAGAAGCCCTGGCACAGCTATCGGAAGCATCTCGGAAGGATTCACAAGCAGGCCGAGGGTGAGGAAAATCACGATCTGGAACAGCCATGTCATCCCGTCGAGGAATTTTGTCGTCTCGCGCTTATTGACCAACGGGCTGTTGCCTACCACCATTCCGGCGATATATACTGCAAGATAACCGTTGCCTTTGATCAGGTCGGTAATTGAAAAGGTGAAGAATATGATGCAGAGCATCAATATCGGATAAAGCGAAGAAAAATGCAGGTTTATCTTGTTGGTTATCCATACCGCGGCCTTTCCCATCCCGAAACCAGCCAACGCGCCTATGGCCAACTGGGCGAAAAAAGTTAGCAATATAGACCCGAAAGAGGAATTATCGCCTAAGAGTATCTGTATCAGAACTATGGTAAGCATATAGGCCATCGGGTCGTTACTTCCGCTCTCGAACTCCAGCAAAGGTTTCAGGTTGTGTTTCAGCCCTGTTTTCCTACTACGGAGCACATTGAATACGGAAGCGGAATCGGTTGAAGACATAGTGGCGGCAAGAAGCAATGAAAACACAAAGGTATAGCCTGCCATGTCGAACAGCCTGCCGCAAAGGAAATATATGAATAACCCGGTAAACAGGGCGGTCAGCAGCACCCCTACGGTAGAGAGGGCAAGTCCCGGCGCAAGCACCGGCCTGATGCTCTTGTAATCTGTATCCATCCCGCCTGAAAACAGTATGATGCTCAACGAAACCATGCCTATGAACTGCGCAATGTTCATATCGTTGAACTGCAGCCCGAGACCGTCGGAGCCGAAAAACATCCCCGTAAAAAGGAAAAGGAGAAGGACAGGGATTCCGAATTTATAGCCAGCCCTGCTTGCGAGCAAGGCCACGAATATGATTATGGAAGCGATGAGGATAAAATTACCGGCTGTCAGATACATTTGTCTTACTTATTTTGTGAGTACGGCAAATTTACAAAAATAATACCTATCTTGGCGCATTACCGGACATAAGATGCATCCATCGGATTGTACCATGTACCGTATTCACTATGATGTACATAGTGAACATGGCGCATATCCCCGACACCAATGCCGGGAAGAATCCTTCATGAAGAAAGGCGCACAACACGACAATGCCCGCAATGACAGGAATGAGAAACACAGTAAAAAGCACTGCCCGCGTACCGGCAGCCTTTCCACTGGCCTCCCCGGAGCTCCCTCCCTGTCTGTCCAGCCCCTGCATATCCGTATCTTTTGAAAAACTTTTCAGAGACACCATCGGAAGACGGCTTAGCATCAGCCTGCACGGGATGTACACTGCAAAAGGCATTACAAGAAAACTGTTTGCAAATAGCCTTGCAAACCATCCGGACACGAATATGTCCAAAAGGGCGGCGGCAGAGCCGATGAACATGGCAGCAGCCGGAACGGGAAGTCCTTTGAAACCGTGTGCCTGTGACTCGTCTATATTGAACTTTGCCAGCCTCAAAGCCGCGCATGGAACGATAAAGAGCGGTATGTAAGCAAGAAAAGCGGGACCTGTGAATATTTCCTGCATTTTGAAAAACAGCATCAGCGACGGAAGCACGCCGAAACTTACGAGATCCGCAAGAGAATCCAGTTCTTTCCCGATAGCCGAATAAGCTTTCAATCCACGTGCGCTTGCCCCGTCAAGCACATCAAACACGGCCGCCGCGAGCATGAACGCAAATGCACAGCCCATATCTCCCCTGGCGGCGGAAATAATACCAAACACTCCTGAAACCAGGTTCAGGAGTGTTATCGTATTAGGTATATGTTTTACTAATCCCATGAACAGGCCTATTTATTTTATTCCGAGTTTCTTCCTGATATCCTTCGGAATAGCGTCCTTGTGGACTATGATGTTCATGGTCTTGTACCTTACAAATGCATCGGATGCATACCATATTCCGTGGTATTTGCCGGCATCTCCCCATGAATTCTTTACCATGAAATATCTGTTGCCGTCCTGATCCTCTGCAATGCCGTAGATGAGCATGCCGTGGTCATCGGTGGTTGTCTTGTTGTCATAACCGATCTGACGGAGTTCCTGGGTGATTTCCTTCTCGACAGGGAGGAGCTTTTCAGGCTGCGCCTCTTCGGATTTTCCTACCCATTTTTCCTGATCGGAGCCGGCTTTCTTGGCGGATTCATCGACTACCACAGCAAGGCCGTCGCGGGTAAATCCCCTTTCGCTCACATCCGAACCCCATGCAATCGTGTAGCCCTTGTCTATGGAATTGTACATGATTTCCATCATGTCGTCCAAAGGCACATTGTATGAGTAGTCCCATCTCCAGTTGTCACAGATCTCAAGCACGAACTGGGTGTAGAACGGATGGTGGGTATATGAAGTTATGGACACATAGTCGTCCGGATTGATTCCGAGGCTTTCCGCAAAACTCTTAGGAGTATATTCCTGTCCTTGATATGTGAAAGTCTCCGGATATTCGCCGAAATAAGCCGCAAGTATGCCGTCAAAACCGCGTTTCCATGCCGTAGACAGCTTTCCGTTAGGACGCTTCGCTATTTCCTGAACGTATGCGAGTGTCACCGCGTCTATCTCACCGTGTACCGGAAGTTCTTCACCGTAATTAAAGCCGGGCATCGCTTCCTGAGGCACAATACCGTAATCATTGACTACATGCAGTACATCTTCGCATGAAGAACCGGCAGAAAAATTGAATTTGCCGTCCATGCGGACATATTTGACCGCCCTGTCCGAATATGAGTGCGACACCACGAACATTTCAGACAGATCGTGCTCGCCCTTGCCCATCCTGATGAGTTCCGACTCTATGAAAGCAAGGCCGGAGAAGCACCAGCATGTACCGGACATGTATTGGTTTTTGATTGAGGTAATAGGAAGTTCCTTGATGGTTTTGAACTCATATTCAGGAGCTTCATTCTGTGGCGTCTGAGCCGTTGCACCGAAAGAAATTGCCGACAGTAAAACAGCAGCGGTAATCGATTTCAAATACATTTCAATGTCTTTTTTAAGTGTTTCTAAAATCTACTCTTTAAAAAATATTCATAATTTGGCAAATATACGCAGAAGCCGAGAGCCATGCAAATTTATTTGCATGGCATGTTTCGTTCGGAGCAGCCGGGAGGCCTCGGACTCACGGATACGACGGGCGGAACATGCCTGCAAGCCTGACGGCTTGCATGGCCGAGGCGTGAACCGTATTTCTGCCGTAGGCAAATATCGCAGAAGCCGAGAGTGGCATGGCGTGCCTAGCAAGGAGTGAACGGGTACCCGGTTTGTACCGGAGGGGGGGGGGGGGAAAAAAAAGTGCTACGGTTTCACGGAAAATCGATTCACTTCCCTCCCAAGAAGACAGATGTACGCCTGCCGGACCAGTATGACCGAGAACACAGTTTCGTGTTTCATGTTGCCGGGCTGAAATTGTTTATGAAAACTGCTGGAGCAACCGCGAATCGTCAAATTTACACAAAACACTGTAAATCAATGCATCACACCGACAGAAGTTAAGTCGGCATGCTCCAGCAGACATGCAAAAACACACTTGCCGGAGCAACTGAAAATTGCCAATATTTCGCAACTTACACGCTATCAGCAAGTTACAACATCACGAATTAAGTCGGAATGCTCCCGCAAATTCTGTTTTTCACAGGATATCGGGCAGATTACGCTTTTAACTATCGCTGTACGGTAATTTTTTAGAAGCAGTTTGCAATTATGACACACCGCCCACCGATACAGTCGGCCTCTATTTCAACCCTGCAAGGCAAGCTGACACGTTGCGCTGGATACGGTCGAGTATCTGTTCACGTGAAAGCGAGGCTTCCGCACGCTGGAAAGGTTCCCCTGTAATATGTTCATAAAGTTCGATGTATCGGTCGGTTATGCCAGAAACAACGTCCGGTGTCATCTCCGGAACCGTCTGGCCCGGCTGGCCTTGGAAACCGTTGGCCATAAGCCATTCACGCACGAATTCCTTGGAAAGCTGGCGTTGCTTCTCCCCTGCCGCAAGCCTCTGCTCGTAACCTTCGGCATAGAAATAGCGGGACGAGTCCGGAGTGTGAATCTCATCCATCAGTAATATCCTGCCGCCCAACTTGCCGAACTCATACTTGGTATCCACAAGGATAAGCCCCATCTTTTCGGCAATCTCGCATCCGCGACGGTAAAGTGCGCGTGTGTATTCTTCAAGGCGTTCGTAATCTTCCCTTCCGACAAGGCCGGAAGCTATGATTTCTTCCTTGGATATGTCCTCGTCATGCCCCTCGGCAGCCTTTGAAGTCGGTGTAATAATAGGCTCCGGGAACTTTGCGTTCTCTACCATTCCGTCCGGCATCGGAACGCCGCATATAGTGCGTTTCCCCGCCTTGTATTCACGCCATGCGTGACCGGAAAGGTAGCCCCTGATAACCATCTCTACCTTAAAAGGTTCGCACTTGTAGCCGACAGTGACCATAGGGTCCGGGACGGCCACTTTCCAGTTAGGCAGGATGTCCGAAGTGGCATCAAGGAACTTCGCCGCTATCATATTGAGCACCTGTCCTTTGTACGGTATACCTTCGGGAAGTACGACGTCGAATGCCGAAATCCTGTCCGAAACCACCATCACAAGATACTTGTCATCAATATCGTACACATCGCGTACCTTGCCGACATATTTTCCACGGCAACCCTTGAAATCAAAATCGGTTTTTACTATAGCTTCCATATCTTTAAAAATAATTAATTTTGCGCAAATTTTTCACAGCAGAAGCTGTCAAGCAGTTTCCGAGAAGCTGTTTAAACGACTTCTGAGAAGCTGTTTAAAATTTTTTCTCAGAACATTTGAGACAGGCTTTCGTGCAGGTTTTTGCCGTTTTTTGAGGAGAATAGCAGCGCTATTTTACGATAAAAACGGCGGAAACATGCCGGAATGGTGTCACAAAGAACTTTTGAAAAAATTTTAAACAGCTTCTGAAAACGGGACAAAGTTATTAAAAAAACAGACACGAAAATTACGGCATGTGCCGTTTTCCGGGAATTGCACGGAAGAATAAGAAAAAACTTGATGAAAACTACCGGCAAGATAAAACTCGTATTGGTCTTATGCATCATTTCCTGCATGCAAGCCTACGCGCAGGAGAGGAAAATCAAGACCGGCTGGAGCATAAACCCATGCCCGGTAATAGCCTACGAAACGGATTTGGGATTCCAGTACGGAGCCATGTGCGACATTTACTATTACGGGGACGGAAAGGATTTTCCAGAATATGAGCACAAAATCTTCGTGGAAGCGGCATATTCCACCAAACATTCCGGACTTTTCCACATTTTCTATGATTCCGAACATCTGATCAAAGGGCTGAGGCTCACGGCAGCGGCGACATACATACCGGAAAGGATGCACAATTTTTACGGATTCAACGGCTTCGCATCGCCTTATTTCAGGGATCTGGACAAAAACAGGAAAGACAAAATCGCTTACTACAACCTCGATTACCAGATGCTCAGAGTATTTGCAGACCTGCAGGGCGGTTTTGCCGGGAACTTCCGCTGGGCGGCAGGGGTCGCATTTTACCGATATTTCATAGGGGATGTCAGGCAAAAGCCATACGCCGGAAGCAGTTCCATGTACAGGGATTACATAGATGCAGGGCTTATCGGTGTAAAGGAAGCCCGGGGAGGGACGCATGTCGAGTTCAAGGGCGGAGTCGTCTATGACACCCGCGACCATGAAGCCGCACCGGGCAAAGGCATCTGGGCCGAAGCGATACTGTACGGCTCCCCCGATATCTTCTCGACAGGATTCAACTACCTGAAGGCCGCCTTCCATTTCAGGCATTACGTCCCGTTATGGAAAGACAGGATAGTTTTCGCATACCACCTCGCCTATCAGGGCACAATTGCAGGAAACGCCCCGTTCTACAGCCAGCAGAACATCTCAAGCCTCTTTCTTTCAAGACCGTCATCGGAAGGCCTTGGCAGCAGCAACACTCTCAGGGGCATCAACTACAACAGGCTGCTCGGAGACGGCTACGCATGGGCGAACGCAGAACTGCGCGTGAGGGTAATCAGTTTCGATTTCATCAAACAACATTGGTATATAGCACTGAACCCGTTCTTCGATGCCGGGGCGGTCGTACAGCCATACAGGCTTGAACAACAAAAAAAAGCAGACAACGCACTGCTTTACAGCGGGGACAGCGAATCGCTCCACATGTGCGCCGGCATAGGTGGGAAAATAGCCCTCAACTACAATTTCATATTCAGCGGCGAAATCGGCTTCGCCCTTGACAGGCGCGACGGCAACTATGTAATCGCGCTGGGACTTAACTATATTTTCTGAAAACAGGAAGAGCAAATTTATTTGCTTTGCTTTCCGCTTCTTCATATCTTTGCCGAAAGAATCGGAAAAACATATATGGATACGGAAACTAATTGGACATTTCTTATAGTAGTCATCGCCGTCCTGCTCGCGTTGTTCGTGGCTTTGAAAGTGCAGCAGGCAAGGATAAAAAAACGGAGACAGGACAAAAACAGGCGGTAATCCATGGAAGAGATTTTCATCATACTCGGCCTTATCCTGTTGAACGGGATATTCGCGATGGCCGAAATTGCACTGATTTCATCGAGGCGCAGCAGCATCGCATCGGATGCCACGAAAGGCAATTCGTCGGCGAAGACCGCGCTGAAACTCATCGACAATCCTGACAATTTCCTGTCCACAGTGCAGATAGGCATCACGCTGATAGGAATCCTGACCGGTATATTTTCCGGAAATAAGATAGCCCAGCTGCTGGCGGAAGCGTTCGTCAAATGGGACATTCCGCTGAACGTGGCTTCCGGAGTCGCGCAGACACTGATTGTCATAATAGTCACATACCTCACTCTCGTTTTCGGGGAACTGCTTCCGAAACGCATAGGCATGAGCACGTCTGAGAAAGTGACCAGAATCATGGCAAAGCCGATGTACGCCCTGTCCGTGGTCGCAAAGCCTTTCGTATGGCTGCTGTCGAAAAGCACCAAACTGTGCTACAAGGCCCTCGGCCTGCATGACGCGACCGAGAAAGTCACCGAGGAAGAAATCAAGTCGATGATCCAGCAAGGCACCGAAGAAGGGGAAGTACAGCCTGTGGAACAGGACATCATGCAGCGCGTGTTCGTCATGGGAGACCTGAAAATCAACTCGCTGATGACACACAAGAGCGATGTGGTATGGGTGGACACGGACGAGGACATATCCAGCGTGCTTCCCATACTCAGGGACAACATGTACGAAATGTATCCGGCGGCAAAGAGGGACTTGGACCATATTGTAGGCCTGGTTTCGCTTAAAGACCTGTTCTTCAATATCGACAAGCAGGATTTCAAGTGGAAGGACATAGTGCGCGAGCCGGTATATTTCCATGAAAACATGAGCGTATACTCTGTCCTGGAGGAGATGAAGCGCAAGAAGATCAGCCGCGCTTTCGTCTGCGACGAATTCGGGGATTTTCAGGGAATCATTACCCTCAAGGACATACTCGACGGACTTATCGGATCAGTAACCGACGACCATGAAGAAGAGACCATCATCAAACGCGAAGGAAACGACGGATGGTTCGTGGACGGACAATGCTCAATGTACGACTTCCTTTGCTATTTCGAGATGGAGGAACTTTATGAAACGGCCGATTACAGTACAGTCGGAGGCCTCATACTCGACCGTCTGGAGCATATACCTGCCGTAGGTGAACAGGTGGACTGGAAAGACTTCCATTTCGAAGTGGCCGACATGGACGGCGCACGCATCGACAAAGTGCTCGTGACTTTGGAACACAAAGAAGAACCGGAAGCATGAGCCGCGCCATAGACATTGCCGTATTGACTTCATTTACATGCATTTTATGCATGGGGGGGGGGATTTTGCATGCCGCCCATGCAGACAGTTCATGGCTTATAGATGAAGCAGACAGAATAATGGCAATGGAAGCTCCCGAAAGGGGCATAGAGTCATTGGCAATATTCAAAGAAGGTGAAAACACCGGGGACCCTCTGGTATCCACTTACGGAAACGCCCTGCTGGGATTCCACTATCTTCTGGAAAATATCTCGGATTCCGCACTGTTTTTCCTCAACAATGCGATAAACATCTCGGAAAAGGCAGAAAAACGCGGCGGGCACGGACCCGAATTGGATTACATCCTGTCAAGGACATACAACAACCTCGCCCTGTACTACCTGAACTTTTCCCTGGATTATTACAAGGCATCGGAATATCTGTATAAAGCATTGGAAAGCTGCGACAAAGGCAGCAATGGTACGTTATACCCCCTGATCCTCGCCAATCTTACCCTGATACACTATTTCAAGGCGGACACCACAGGGATGCAATATGCGAGACTCCTCAAGGAATGGTCGGACAAAAATGAAGGAAAATATAAATTCCACGCCGAATATTCCATAGCCCTGATGCATTTTACATGCGGGGACTACAAAATGGCCGAAACAGACATCCTCGAAGCCATCGAATGGCTCGGGGCAGACGGAAAACAGTACAACCGGGAACTTATTTTCGCATACAACCTGCTGGGAAAGACATATCTTAAAATGGAGGACAAGCCAAACGCGCTCACCGCGTTGAAAAAGGCCTCATCCCTTGCTGAAGGCGGGACAACAAGCGACATTACGGACACTTACCTGACACTCGGCAATTTCTACATCGACGAGGGTCAATACGACATGGCATTGGAGACCATGCAGAAAGGCATATCCATGTGCGACAGTACTTCCAGCAATGTCCATTACAACGAACTGCTGGAAAAAATCTCATTCATATACACACTGAAAAACGATTACAAGTCCGCGTTGGATTTTTACATGCTCTACCTTGAGCATGAAAAAAGCCTTTTCAGCCGTGACAAGGAATACGCTCTCGGGGAAATACGTGCCAAATACAATCTCGGACAGTACGAAAACAGGCTGAAAGAACAGGAAATCACCATATTGAAACGCAACAGCCAATTGATGCTGCTTGTTTTCGCCATCATCGTCATCATTTCTGTCTCCGGTGCAATATGGTATTTCTATTACAAGAAAAAGAAGTATTACGAGAAAATCGTAAAACAGTACAAAGAACAGGTTTCCCTGAACAGGCAAATCCGTGAACTTGAAGACAAGAACCCGGATAAATACAACAAATCCTCGCTTTCGGAAACCAAAGGTAATGATTTGTGGGAACAGGTGACCCAATGCATGGAAAAAGGGCAAGTCTATCACGACAGCGAACTGACGATAGACAAACTTGCAGCCCGGCTGTCCACCAACCGTTCTTACCTCTCGCGGGTAATCAATGAATATGCGGGGATGAATTTCAACCAGTACCTTAATAAATACAGAATCGAGGAAGCCATACGCAGCATCGCCGAGTCCAAAGGAGAGTGTCTCCTGAAGTCCCTTGCCTTCGATCTCGGATTTAAAAGCACCTCCGGATTCAACAAGGCATTTTCAAAAGAAACCGGCATTCCGCCGTCCGTATTCAGGGACAAATGCCGCCAATAAATCGCGCAAAACGTATATTTACCTTCCGCAAGCCGATTGGAATCGGATTTTTTACTTCATAACATATTTTTGTCCCAGTCATTTTTTTTAATGGGTTTTAAAATTTTCATCAATAAAAAACAAAAATATTGGATTTATGAAGAAATGTATCTTTTCGATTGCCCTGGCATTTTTTGCGGCAATCTTTTTGTCCGGATGCACCGATGAACAGAAAATCGAGGTGACGGGCTTCAAATTGGACAAGACCGATGTGGAACTCATGATTGATGAGACATCCCAGCTGCTCGCAATCATCACCCCTTCCGAAGCCGCCCAGAACGGGCAGATATCATGGAAGTCTTCTGACGAGGCGGTGGCAACCGTTTCCGATGAAGGCCTTGTAACCGCAATTTCGGTCGGGGAAGCGGTAATAGCTGCAAGTTTCGGGGAATTCACAGCCGAGTGCAACGTCAGTGTCGTTACCGTGGCAGTGGAAAGCGTACAGCTCAACAAAATAACCCTCACACTCGTCAAAGGACAGTCAGAGACACTGGAAGCGACTGTAACACCCGAAGATGCGGATAACGTGGAGATTACATGGACAAGTTCCGACGAGGAGGTTGCGACAGTCTCTTCAGAAGGCGAAGTGACGGCAGTATATCCAGGCAATGCCGTAATATCGGCTACTGCCGGAGGAATCACGGCTACCTGCGATGTTGAAGTCATTGCACAGGACGTGGAGTCTATTAGCCTCAACGAGACTGACGTCGAAATAATCAAAGACGAGACTTTCCAGCTTGTAGCGGAGATACTTCCTGAAGGTACAGGAGCAGCAGTAGAATGGACTACCAGCGACTATTATGTCGCATCGGCCGATGAGAACGGTGTCGTTACGGGCAAGGCTGTCGGCGAAGCCACCATCACCGCAACGGCAGGCGGGAAAAGCGCCACTTGCAAAGTGACCGTACTCCCTGTGGATGCGCAAAGCATAAGCATCTCTCCTGACGAAATCACCCTCGCCCAAGGAGAGTCCCAACAACTGACCGCAACGGTAGAGCCTGAAAACTATGACGGAACCGTAGAATGGACTTCCGACAACACGAATGTGGCTGTAGTCAGCATAAACGGCGAAGTCACTGCAGTGGCAAACGGTACGGCCACGATAACAGCTGCCATAAACGGGATATCCGCCACCTGTAAAGTAACAGTGGAGACCGGAACGTCCGGACTGAATGTGGGAGACTTCTACTATTCGGACGGCACTTGGTCTACCGAATTGGATCCGTCCAAGACACCTGTCGGAGTCGTATTCTACGTATGCGACCCTACTTCTACCGACCCTACCCTTGCACAGGATCATCCCGACTGCACCCACGGCTATGTGGTTTCACTGCAAAACTGCTCTGACGGCACTCCGTTCATGGAAAACTATGACGCATACGTGGAAGAAACACAGTCCGGAGACTTCGCCGCATGGCTGTCCGGCAACGCCCCTCAATTCCAAAGCATAGACATGGGCGATGAAAACCGTGACAGGCTGTCGATAGCACAAGGCTACAACAACACAAAGGCTCTTGAATACTTCAATGAAAACTGGATTAACTACCAGACATTGGTACAATACGCCGGGACATACCGTGAAACCTGCCCTGCACCGGAGAATTCGTCCGACTGGTACGTGCCTTCTCCAAAAGAGCTTTCGCTTCTTTTCATAGGCGAATGGGACGGAGATCTGATGTCGATAGACATATTGCTACAGGGCAAGACCAATCACCGCGACATGATCAACAACAAACTCGCACAGATAGACGGTGCCGCACAACTGCATACCGATGATGTATCTTACTGGGCTTCATCCTGCGCCGGTGTCCCTACCGCATTCACCATGAATGCCGCATTCGGTTGGGTGTCATTGGCCAATATTAACAACAACCTCATGGTACGTTGCGTGCTTGCTTTCTAATAAGAATAACCTGTTTCGGCGGAGGGCAAAAGGTTTGTCCTCCGTTGAAACGTAAAACAAATTCATTATGGAACTAAAATCACATATTAAGGCGTTTTTCGCCATGGCGGCATCCATGCTGATGCTCGCATTTACAAATTCATGCACATTCGATGACACGGAATTGCAGAACTCGATCGACGACCTGACAGCCCGCATTGAAGCCCTGGAATACTTTCAGGAACAGGTGCAGGGCGACATAGCATCGCTCCAGGAAATCATTGCGAAACTACAGTCGTCCGTTACAGTGAACAACGTGGTCGAGACGGAAAACGGTTACACAATCAATTTTTCGGACGGCACTTCCGTCACCATCAGCAACGGCAAGGACGGCATGACACCTCCGTCGATAACCGTGGTTGAAGAAGGTGGCACATATTACTGGGCATACGAGAACGCCGACGGCACGACAGAGTTCATCCGCGACGGCGACGGAAACAAGATACCGGTGACCGGAGAAGCCCCTCAGGTACGAATCAATGAGGAGACGGGCAACTGGGAGATTTCCACAGACGGAGGACAGACCTGGGAAGACACCGAAGTCAAGGCCGAGGGAAGCGACGGGGATTCGTTCTTCAAAAACGTTTATTCCGAGAACGGCATCCTCTATCTGGTACTTTCGGACGGAACGACAATACAGGTGCCGATGACCGCCAGCCTTGCATTCGATTTCGGGACCGAAGAAGCCATACTTTATTTTGAGGCTGGCGAAAGCAAGACACTGGACTACACCATGAGCGGACAGGAAAGCGTCACCATAACCAAGCCTGACGGCTGGCGTGCTTCGATAGAGGCCGAAGGCCTTGTTATCACCGCTCCTGTCGCCGAGAACACCTTTGCCGAGACCGAGGGCGTTATCAGCGTGATACTCATCTCTGCAAACGGACAGAGTTTCATGGCCGAGCAGAAAGTCGCCGTAGGCGAGGAAGAAGAGGTAGAATTGCCGGATTATGACCCGCTTGTGGGGGATTATTATTATTCTGACGGCACATGGTCTACCGAACTTGACGCATCAAAGACCGCCATAGGCGTGGTGATATGGACAGGAGACCCTGCACAGGACGACCCTATCCTGAAAGCCGACCATCCTGAATGTACTCACGGGCTTGTACTCTCGTCAAAGGAATTTTCAGGGACATGGCAGGAAAACTGCGGCGCATACGGACAGACAATAGACGCATGGAGGGCAACAAATCTTCCAGAATACGAGTCATTGATGTATTGGGTCGAATACTATGTGACAAACGGGCCTATCGACAAGATGCTCGGATACCAGCACACCAAAGCCATAAAGGCTTTCAATGAAGACCCTGCCAATTCGGAATGGCCGGTGAACATAGTTTCAGGAATACCGGCATTCAACAAAGACGTGCCTGCGCCTAAGACATCGAGCGGATGGTTCCTGCCTTCAATCAAGCAAATGAGTTGCCTGAACAGCGGCAATTTAAGCTCGATAAACAATGTGTTTTCTTCGATTCCGGAAGGGAACGCGATGAATGCATACGGGTATTATCTGACAAGTACTGAATATGTAGACATAATGCCTAATGGCGTGACATTGTTCCAGACTATGTTTTTCAATGACGGCAGTTCTAACAAAAACTTCGGAAACTCTTACAGATACATGCTTGCATTCTAACAAAAATTCGATTTTGACAGAAGATGAAAAAAATTTTATTCATAATCCCGCTGCTCATAATGGCGGCGGGATGTACCAAAGAAGACAAACTGGCCTCACGCCTGATTCTTGATTCGGACACGGTAAATGTCAGCGGCACAGGCGGGGCGGCAGAAATCGGATATACCATCGAGAACCCTGCCGAAGGCCAAAGCGTAAAGGCTTTGAGCGGCGAGAGCTGGATAACGGACATAGATGAATCCACTGAAGGCGTGATTCTTTTCAATGTCGCCCAGAACCTGACGGAAGAGACACGCGAGGCGGCAGTGGAGGTTTCTTACGGGAGCGTCAAGACGTATTTTACCGTCATACAGTCGGACGAGATACCCGTTGAAGGGGATTTCGCAATTGAAGCACTCAGTGTCAATGATTTCGAAATCAAATGCTCTATAACTCCCAAGGACGGAAACGTTTCATATCTGTACGGTCTTATCGACAGGGAAACCTATAACAGATTCTCCTCGAATGAATTTTTCTGGGACTATGTCATTGAAAACACTCCCGATTTCGCCTCCAAGGCCGTATCGGGAAACACGGCAGAAGCTTCATTCGACCATTTGGAACCTTCGACCGATTATGTCATATACAGTGCGGGCATAGGCTCCGACGGAGACAACTCCACCGAAGTAAGCATATTCAGATTTACTACCGGGGAGCCGGTATCTTTCGAGCTGAGTCAGGAAGTGGACGGTCCTATGGTTACTCTGAATGTAAAACCTTCATACGATGACAGGTGGTATCTTTCCGAGGCGTTTACCGTAGCGGAGTGCGGGGACAAAGACAACGCATACGGATACATCACTGATCTGGTATCTTATGAATGCCAGTATCTGTCTTGGTATTCAGGACTCACCACCGAGGAATACATGAGAGGCATACTGGCTGTAGGAGAATCCTCAAAAAAGGAAGAATTTGCAGCAAACACCGACTATTTCGCAGTCGCGATTTCATACGATTTTGATTGCAACCCCACTTCGGAAATGGCCATTGCCGAGTTCACGACAGAGGAAGTAAAACAGCGAGTCCTTCTTATCTCAATAGATATCAGCGATATAACTACCATGGGAGCGAACTGGGAAGCTACGGTTACCACCGATGACCAATACCTGTTGTTCGTGGAGGCCGTGGATGTAATAAATGAACAGTGGTCAGATGATGACGAAGAGCTTGCATCCATCATAGCCGGCATCTTCCCTACCACGCTCTATGGACGAAGCGGAAATCAGAAAGGAAGTGTCACCAATCTTGAACCGGGCACCAGATACATGGCCTTCGCTTTCGGATGCGAGGCATATACGCCTACGACAAGGCTGTTCAAAACATATTTTACAACTGAAGAGGCCATTGTCGGAGAAGTAGAGTTTGAATTGGTATTCGACAAATATTACAACGGCACCGACCTCGAAGAAAGCGATCCTGCCAATTTCTCTGGAGCGTCAGGCAATGCCGTACTGCCGGTAAGGCCATACACTAAAAACGGCTCTGGCTACTACTACGGTATATTTGACGGAGACTATACCGACCTTGAAGAATGGCCTGACGAACTTGTGATAGAAAACCTCGTGGTAAGCGGAATTTCAGAAAGTTCCGCGAATTATCTGATTCCATACAACACGACACGTACCGCCCTCGGTGTTGCATACGATGCGAACAACAACTACGGCAAAGTATTCCGTAAGATAGTTTATTGCACTGAAGACGAGGCACTTCCCGGAAGTGAATTCAGCCCGGCATCGGTACGCCTGTCAGAAACTGCGAATACTGAAAAACCGCGAGTGTTGAAATCAGAAAAAACATTGTGAAACGACCTTCTATGATATAATATAAAAACGTTTCATTTATACCTGTCAGAGGCTGTATCCGTTTTTTCCGGATCAGCCTCTTTTTTGAGGCGCGGCACCTGCATCCCAGCATACGGAAAGGTTTAACCCGAACATGGCTTTATTTCCGGCAAAATTTGAAAAAAAAGAATAATCAATTGCATAAAAATTTTGGCGGAAATAAAAATTTGGATAATTGCTTCAAATGGCATACCTTTGCACACGCTTACAACAAGCAGGGCGTTTAGCTCAGTTGGTTTAGAGCATCTGCCTTACAAGCAGAGGGTCGGGGGTTCGACTCCCTCAACGCCCACAGCAATCCTCACTACCGCTTACGGTCAGTGAGGATTTTTTTATTTGCCAATGCCAGCCTGAAAAACCATCTCTTACATACTCACACAAAGGCGACAACATCACGACACCATACTTACAAGCACCACAAATACACAGAAACGCCGCCCATGTAATTTACGCATGGACGGCGTTTACGCACATATCACATTCCACCAAAACCTCAGTCAAGCTGGGCCAAGGC
>JADIME010000072.1 GCA_017694935.1 Candidatus Merdivivens pullistercoris | reverse complement strand
ACGACACCGCATTGCCCGGCGCAACTGTTCCGAAATGTGAACGCCTGTGCTTAGTTTCCGGGAAGTGCACAGTTTTCACAGGAATTTGATTCACTTTCCCGGCGGGTTGGTCGCCAGATGGGCATGTGTGTCCATTATACTGGAATGCAGGCAGGGAAAGTGCTCGCGATTCGCATTAATTTAGTTCACTTTCCCGGCAATAATAAACCTTCGCCCGGCTCTCGTTTGGAAGAACAGCCTTTGGACACGGAAGGAATTTTTCGTCCGTGACAATTACAACGTTTATGATTTTTGGGGGTAATTTTGCGGATAAACATATTTTTCCGTGTCACTTTTCCGGCGCACTATTGGCTTGTTATTTGAGAGGCATGCGTGAGCCGTCCGGTTCCATGGCCGGGCCGGTTGCGTCCGGAACGGCTTTCAAACGACTTAAACGAAAGTATATGTGTAAGATAGCAGACAAGATAATCGCGACGGGCACGGCTTTCCTTGCCGTTCTTGTCCCGTCGGTTCTAAACGCCCAGAATTTCAATCTTGATTCCCGGCTGAAGGAACATGTGTCATATCTGGCTTCGGATGCCATGCATGGCAGGGCGGCAGGTTCCGAATATGAAAAGGAGGCTGCCTCGTATGTGTGGAATGCATTCGAGGAAGCCGGGCTTGAGATGCCCGACAGTCCGGACGGGCAGGTGTTTTCCGTGGAATTGCCTGACGGCACTATCGAATCGCGCAACATTGTCGGCATTGTACGCGGCTACGACCCGGAATTGCGCGACAGGTACATTGTGATAGGGGCGCATCTGGACAACATAGGCGAAAACATACTTACGGTCGATGGCGTGCAGACGAGACAGATTTACTACGGTGCGGATGACGATGCCTCCGGGGTCGCCGTCCTGATAGAGCTGGCGAGGATAGCGGCGGAAAATTCATTCATGTTCAAACGGAGCTTGGTTTTCGTGGCTTTCGGGGCTTCGGAGCAGATGCATTCCGGGGCATGGTATTTTCTGAACAGGGCATTCCCGGACAACGCAAGGATAGATTTTATGATAAACCTGGACATGTTGGGAAGGGGGGCAAGGGATGGTAACGAATTTTCTGTATACCCTGCATCGAACAGCGATGTAATATCGTTCATAAAGGATTTTTCAAAGGAAATGCGTCCTTTGTTGCCCGGAATCATAGACCAGGATTACTATCCCGGCGATCATCTGGTATTCCTCCATGCCGGTATTCCGACAGTGCTTTTCACTACGGGGCCTCATCCCGAGTACAATACCGTCAGGGACACGGAAAGCCTGATAGACTATCGCACGATGTCATACGCCTGCGATTACATATACGGTTTAAGCCTTGCGGCGGCAAACAGGGAAGCCCCGTTCAGATTCAACGCCCCTGACAGCGACGAGACTGTCTACCGTCCTCAGGACTGCGATTTGCCTCCAAGGTTCTTCAACAATACCAATCTGTCAAAATTCATGGACGAGTGGGTCTATGTCTATCTGAAATATCCCGACGATGCGGTGGACGAGGGCGTGCAGGGAACTGTAGGGATCAGTTTCATCATAGAAAAAGACGGCAAGGTATCGAATGTCACTGTCGAGAAGAGTGTCGATCCGCGTTTGGACGATGAGGCGGTGAAAGTCGTTTCCGTTTCGCCGAAATGGAAAGCCGGGGAGGTGAACGGGAAAAAGGTCAGGACGAAAATCACCATTCCGGTAGAATTCAAACTTGTCAAAGGGAACAAGGGGCGTTTCGGGTTCTAGAAAAAATTTCAAACAGCTTCTTAGAAGCTTCTGTTTTTTTGCTACATTTGCGCAAAATTCCGATTTTATCATTTTACGCAGATGGATTACAATTTTAAAGAAATCGAACGCAAGTGGCAGTCTTACTGGGCCGACCACGGGACGTTCAAGGTCAAGGAAGATGCTTCAAAACCCAAATATTACGTCCTTGACATGTTTCCTTACCCGTCAGGGGCGGGATTGCATGTAGGGCACCCGTTAGGATACATAGCAAGCGACATTTATAGCCGTTACAAACGTTTGTGCGGTTTCAACGTGCTGCATCCCATGGGATACGACGCTTTCGGCCTTCCTGCAGAGCAATATGCGATACAGACCGGGCAGCATCCTGCCGTCACGACAAAACGCAATATAGACCGTTATCGCGGCCAGTTGGACAGGATAGGCTTTTCGTATGACTGGTCACGCGAAGTGCGTACCTGCGACCCGGAGTATTACAAATGGACCCAGTGGGCATTCCTGAAAATGTTTTCGCATTGGTACGACAGGTCACAAGAAAAGGCGCGCCCGATTTCGGAATTGGAAAACATATTCGAAAGGGAAGGCAATTCTTCGGTGAATGCGGCATGCGGAGAGGTGCCTGCATTTACGGGTGATGAATGGAAGGGCTTTTCGGAGAAAGAACGTGCTGACATACTCATGAACTACCGTATCGCCTATCAGGGAGAGACTTCCGTGAACTGGTGCCCGGCTCTCGGCACGGTGCTGGCGAATGATGAGGTAAAGGACGGTTATTCAGTGCGCGGCGGCCATCCGGTCGAGCAGAAGAAGATGCTTCAATGGCAGCTGAGGGTTTCCGCTTATGCAGAAAGGCTTTTGTCGGACCTTGAAGAGCTGGAGTGGACCGATTCGCTGAAAGACATGCAGCGCAACTGGATAGGCAAAAACAAGGGTGCCGAGCTTGTTTTCAGGGTCTCCAACGGACAGGAAGAATACGACATGGTAATATTCACCACAAGGGCGGATACGGTATTCGGAGTGACATTCATGGTACTGGCCCCCGAGAGCGAATGGGTGGAAAAACTGACCACGCCGGACAACAGGGAGGCCGTGGAAAAATATTTGGATGCCGTCAGGAAACGGACTGAAAGGGAAAGGATGGCCGAAACAAGGCGTGTCACAGGGGTGTTTACGGGTTCATACGCCGTAAATCCTCTGACAGGAGAGAAAGTTCCGGTATGGGTCTCCGATTACGTGCTTGCCGGTTACGGTACAGGCGCGATAATGGCCGTTCCGGCCCATGACAGCAGGGACTACGCTTTCGCCAGGGAGTTCGGGCTTCCCGTAATACCGTTGATTGAAGGCTGCGATGTAAGCGAATCGAGTTTCGATGCCAAGGAAGGCATTATGTGTAATTCCGGTTTCCTGAACGGAATGAAAGTGTCCGAGGCGATTCCGGCTGCCATAGAATATGTCGAAAAACACGGGATAGGAAAGGCCAAGGTCAATTACCGTCTGCGCGATGCCATATTTTCACGTCAAAGGTATTGGGGCGAACCGTTCCCGATATATTTCAAGGACGGCATTGCCGTACCGTTGCCTGAAAGCAGCCTTCCGCTGGAACTGCCCGAAGTGGACAAATTCCTTCCGACCGAAACGGGAGAGCCGCCTCTTGGCAGGGCAAAAGGCTGGGAATACGAAGGCTGTCCGTTGGAACTCAGCACGATGCCGGGATTTGCCGGCAGCAGCGCATACTATCTGAGGTATATGGATCCTCATAACGGCAAGGCGTTGGTAAGCAAGGAAGCCGATGAATACTGGAGGAATGTGGATCTTTACATAGGAGGTACCGAACATGCCACCGGGCACCTGATTTATTCGCGTTTCTGGAACAAATTCCTCTATGACCTGGGCTATGTCTGCGAAAAAGAGCCGTTCAAAAAGCTTGTGAACCAAGGCATGATCCAGGGACGTTCCAATTTCGTGTACAGGATTAAAGGGACGAACACTTTTGTGTCTTACAACCTTAAGGACGGTTATGACACCATGCAGCTGCATGTGGACATTAATCTGGTTTACAATGACAGGTTGGACATCGAGGCGTTCAGGAAATGGATGCCGGATTTCGCCGATGCCGAGTTTATCTTGGAAAACGGCGAATATGTCTGCGGCTATGCAGTCGAGAAAATGAGCAAGTCGATGTACAATGTAGTCAATCCGGACGATGTGTGCGATACTTACGGCGCCGATACCCTTCGCCTGTACGAAATGTTCCTTGGGCCTTTGGAGCAGTCCAAACCATGGGATACCAAAGGCATAGACGGAGTTTACCGTTTCCTGAAGAAACTGTGGCGCGTGTTTTTCGAAGGGGATGCCCTTGCCCTGTCCGACGATGCCCCTTCCGCTCAGGAACTGAAAGTGCTTCACAGGCTGATAGGCAAGGTGCGCTCGGACATAGAGTCGTTCTCTTTCAATACTGCGGTCAGCGCTTTCATGATAGCGCTGAACGACCTGACGGCGCTCAAATGCCGCAAGCGTGCGATCTTGGAGCCGTTCATCATAGTATTGTCCCCGTTCGCCCCCCACATTTCAGAGGAGCTTTGGAAGGCTCTCGGGCATGACGGAAGCATTTCATTTGCATCTTATCCTGAATATATAGAGAAATATACAATTGAGAACGATGTGATTTATCCGGTATCTTTCAACGGAAAACGCCGTTTCGAGATTTCATTGGCGAAAGGCCTGCCCCGCGAGGCCGTGGAGGATGCAGTAAAGGCGCATCCGGATTTTGCCAAATATCTTGGAGAGGCTTCGGTCAAGAAGATAATTGTCGTGCCGGACAAGATAGTCAATATAGTATGCTGACGATATAAAGTTTTGTTGATATATGAAACAATCAAAAATCCTAAAAACACTCTTTGAGTATTTTGTCATTACCCTTGGAATTGCCATGTACACTTTTGCATGGCAGGCATTCATGATTCCGAAAGGCTTTTTCAGCGGCGGTGTCACGGGTATAGCGACTGTCCTGAATTTTGCGACAGGCGGGGATGGCGTGACAGGCGGCATTCCGATTTTTGCCACTTACCTTGTGCTTAATATCCTGTTGCTCGGGATAGGTTTTTTCGTGTTGGGGACGAAATTCGGTTTCAAAACGATTTACGCTATCCTGATGGCTTCATTGTTCCTGAAACTCTTTGAGGGAGTGTGGATAAGCCCTATACAGGAAGATTTCCTCAATGCATTGATAGGAGGTGCCATAAGCGGTGCCGGGATTGCCTTGACGTTTTTGGTCGGAGGAAGTACCGGCGGAACTGACATAGTCGCGCTCGTAATAAGGAAATATTTCAATATAACCGAAGGGAAGGTGTATATGGTAGTGGAACTGCTTATCATATCTTCCATCATACTCATCCCGGGAAAGGGCCTGCAGGAAATGGTCTATGGTTATCTGACTATCATAGCTTTCTCCACTGCCCTCGACTACATCATGATGGGATCGAGGTCTACCATACAGATACTGATTTTCTCAAAGCGTGCCGATGAAATAGCGGATATGGTCCTCGGCATGGGACGTGGTGTCACAGCCGTGCCTTCGGTAGGATGGTATTCCAAGCAAGAAGGCAAAGTGCTGATAGTCATTGCAAAGAAAAATCAGATGCCTGAGATAACCCGTGCTGTCAAGGAGATGGACGAGCATGTATTCATTTCGGTCTGCTCCGCCACTGGAGTGTTCGGGCAAGGTTTCGAAGAAGTTAAGACAGGAGTAAAGAAAATATGGAAAAAAGCAGACAAAAAATCCTGAAAGGCATCAAAGAGTATCTCTTGATAGCCCTTGGCCTGTTGGTCTATGTGTTGGGTTGGACAGTATTCCTGATTCCGAACAACCTCGTCGGCGGCGGTGTTTCCGGTATAGGCGCCGTAATATTCTATGCGACCGGCATACCGGTATCGGTTACATTTTTCGTGGTCAATTTCGTGCTTTTGGCCATTGCGCTTAAAGTATTGGGGCCGAGTTTCGGCATAAAGACGGTGTATGCCGTGATTATCACCACGCTGATGTTCCAGTTCCTTCCGGACGTCATACCTGCCGACATCATCGACCAGATAGGCAAATCCAACGGGAAACTGCTGGCCACAGTGATAGGCGGTGTCATGTCGGGCTTCGGTATCGGCCTGGCCATTTCGCAGGGTGGAAGTACGGCCGGGACGGACATAATCGCGCTCATGGTGGCTAAATACAGGAATATATCCACCGGCAGGATGATTCTTGCGATAGATGTTTTCGTCGTATTGTCCTCGTTGATCATCCCTATGCAGGATTCCGACGGCAATATGCTTTCATGGGGCGAGAAGATAGCCGTCGTCACCTACGGTTTCGTGCTCATCGCCTGCTGCAGTTATACCATCGACCTGTATCTGTCAGGCTCCAAACAATCAGTTCAGATCTTCATATTTTCAAAGAAATATGCCGAGATTGCTGACGAGATTTCGGAAAACATGCACCGTGGCGTTTCCGTTCTGGATGCAGAAGGCTGGTACACCAAGGCAAACAACAAAGTGCTTTTGGTCATGACGCGCAAGTCCGACCTCAATACAGTCTTGAGGCTTATCAAGTCGATAGACCCTGAAGCTTTCCTTTCCGTAGGAACCGTGATGGGCGTTTACGGCAAGGGCTTCGACAAGATAAAGGTAAAGGCAAAGAACCAGGAAGGGGAGGCTGCCAAGTAATAATCCCTGTCAGGGAGCCCGGCTTGCAGCTATTGTCAGACGGTAAATCCCTCCCGCTGATTGACAGCGGGCCCCTCCCGTTCACGAGGCCACGGGCGGCCACGCCGTATGGACAATAGCTGCAAACCGAACTCTCTGACAGGAGAGAGATAAATATAAGGAAGGTGACCCAAAAGGAGGAATTTCAAGGCTTGCGCAGATGAGAAAACCGGAGTGTACTGTCGTACATGAGGATTTTCGAATCAAGCGTAACGCAGAAATTACCCTTTTGGGTCACCTTCCAAAAAAAGCGGCCTCGCAAAAAGACCGCCTTTTTTACTTCTTTATCCCGCCGTTGTTATTTTGCAGCTTCAATGGATGCTTTCCTGAAATCCTTCATCATCTTGCTGATGTTGAGGGCAGCTTTGCGTGCCCTTGTGCCGGCAGCCTTGTTGCCTTTTTCCACTTGAGCGTCAGCATTGGAAATGAAAACTTCGATTTCGGCTTTGATTTGGTCTACAAGTTCTTTCATTGTGATAAATTGTTAATTGTTATACATGAAATTTTGGTGCAAGTTAAACATTTTTTTTGAAAGACATGCATATTTGGCTGATAATCCTTACAAAACAGAGTATTTTTCACAATATTGCAGCATTTGCCCGATAAAATCGTCGCAATACTCCAGTCTGTAGTCGGTTATCTCGCCGTTTTCGACTACCGGGACTATCTCGGGATTCACGAACCCGCCGTATGGTTTAAGGCCGAGAGCCGCATATCTGTCCCTTGCTTCCTTGTGTAGCACTGGATCTATGTGTATGGCATATTTTTCTATGAGTTCTTTTCCCGCATTATAGTCCCCTTCGGATTTGATGCGCTGTATTTCGGCGAGGAGCTTGCCGAACAGGCCTCTCAGTTTTTCATAATCGTTGATTACGAAATATGTCTTGCCGTCCCTTTTCTTCATCTCGATTACATTGTCGTCCTTCCCGTTTTCATAGCACCATTCGGCGATAAGCTTGCGGTTCTGCATGTGTGCTTCAGTGTTGGGGCGTCCGAGTTCCACGCGCACGAACTGTGTGAAAATCCCGTTGCGTATATATGTAAGGTATGCTGCCTTGTATGCTTCGCCGTCAGGGAGCAGTCCGAGCTCAGTCATTTTCGGGTCGGCCATGTAATAAAGCGCGAACAGGTCCGCACGCGCCTCTTCCAAAGCGGATGAATATTCTCCGAGTGCGTTCGGCGAGGTTCCCGGGAGCAGTTGTCCGGAGCCGTGCCCGAGACATTCGTGCAGGTCGGTGTGGAGGTCGTCCGTGAGGGTGCCGTATTTCTTGACGAGGGCGATTTCGTTGTCATCCCACGAAAATTCGTTCATTATGCTTTTCGGCGATTCCTCTGCCGATTTGTTGTATGCATGTGTTATGTTTGCAATGGTTACGGATTTGGAACCGTGTTCTTTCCTGATCCAATCCGCATTGGGAAGGTTTACTCCTATAGGGGTCGAAGGATAGCACGCTCCGCCGAGCATGGCTGCATCTATGACTTTCGCGGATATGCCTTTCACTTCTTTTTTCTTGAATCGCGGATCCACCGGTGAATTGTCTTCGAACCATTGCGCGTTTTCGCTGATGGTCTCGGTTCTTTGCGAGGCCTTGGCATCGCGTATGTTCACTATGGATTCCCATGTGGCTTTCCTTCCGATAGGGTCATTGTATGTCTCTATGAATCCGTTCACGAAGTCTATGTCCGAAAGCGTGTCATTGACCCATGCGATGTTGTATTCGTCCCATGTTTTCAAGTCTCCGGTCTCATAATATTCAATCAGGAGGGCGATGTGCCTTTTCTGGAGGTCGTTTTCGGCAAACTGTTCCGCCTGACGGAGCTCTCCTACAATCTTTTCGATGGCTTTCCCGTATTTCCCGCCTATGCGGTATGTCTCTTCAAATGTTTTTCCGTCTTTTTTCACCAGGCGGCTGTTGAGCCCGGTGGAAACAGGGCAAGGGTCGGAAGGGTCTTCCATCTTCGAATAGAAATCCTCGGCTTCCTGTCTGGTTATCCCTTCATAAAAATTGACGGCGGATGCCATAAGTATATCCTTGTCGTTTCCTGTGTATTTCCTTTGCGGGTAGATGTCCGGGTCGTAGATTATATTCATGAGTTCTTCCCCGTTATCCGGCATGCCTACGGCATTGGCAAGGCTTTCGAAATATTCGCGGCTGCATTCCGGCAGTATCTTGTCTTCGGCATAGTGATGATGTATGCCGGTGCTGAAAAATACCCTTTTTGCATAGACCATGAATTGTTCCCATTGTGCTGAACTGCGGTCTCCGTCATAATCCCTGATGATTTTTTCGAGCAGCCGCCTTACGTCCAGATTGTATTTGCAGTTTTGGTCCCATGTGATGTCCCATCCGTATTTTGCAGCCTCGCCGAGATGGTAGATGAGGCTTTTCTGGTTGAATGTCAAGGAATCCCAGCCAGGTATGCGGTAACGCATGATTTTAAGGTCTGCAAATTCATCGATGGTATAGCGGAAACCGTTATCGGACGTTTCCGCCTTGTTCCCGTTTGTGCAGCCGTACATGGCCGCCGACATACATAAAGCGTACACGATTGATTTTTTTAGATTCATGATTATTTAAATGGTTTGATTCGTTTCCTCGGTTTCGTCTTTCTTTTCGAGCATCTCCCTGAGCCGCCGCACTGTTTTCAATGCGATTCCGACCCAGTCGATGGAGGCGTACAGGCTCCTCAATGCCATTGCCGCCATATTGGACGGGGAATAAAAACTTTTCGCATATCCGTATTTCCCGGCGATTGAGTTTTCTTTTTCGGAAATTTCGGATTGCAGCGATCCGATGGCGCGGGACAGTTCCTTGTAGTTCCTTATGTCGGAAAAATCGTTCATCTTAGCGCGGTTCTTCATCTTTGTTGTAAAATAATCTGACCATCAGTCTTACGAATGTGTTCAGGAAAAGCCTTTTCCTGAAAATGAACAGTACCGCCACAATGACGGCAAACACGCCGGCCACTATGAAAGCCCCGCCTGCATAGCTTCCTAAGGCTTCCCCGATGATCAGCACGAGGCCGAATGCCGCGGCAGTCAGGGCTGTCATGCCGACAAGCAACATGGCAAGCATTCCGAAGATCCTTCCGAGAATAACGGCGATGTCTTTGGATGTCTTGAGTTTGAATTTGTCTATCCGGAGTTCCGCGTATTCGATGGCCTCTTTCGAGAGATCCTCGGCCGGTTTGGTGAAATCGTCCATACAATCAAAGCCTTTCGAGCGCCCTTTCCAGATCGTCCAGTTTTTCCAATGCCTTTTCGCGGAGGTTTTCCTTGATACCGCTGCCGGTCTCGCGAAGATTTTCCTTAAGGTTTCTTGCGGCCTCTTTGGCTGCGGCGATTTCGTTTTTTGCCGCTTCAGCGCCTTCCTGCGCTTTCCTGACGATTTTTTCTCGCGTATTGCTGCCCTTGTCCGGCGCAAAGAGTATCGCTATGGCCGCGCCTGCGGCGGCTCCCGCGATGAATGAAATGATAGAGTTTTTGTCCATAATGATAAAATTTATGATTATCCGCAAAATTACCCCTATATGATTGTGTATGCAGTAATTGCCACGGACAGCGTGGCCGCCCGTGGCCTCGTGAACGGGAGGTGCCTGCCGCGAAGCGGTAGGAGGGATATACTGTCCGTGGCAATTACTGCTTTCATCTTCACAGGGGTAATTTTGCGGATAATCGTTTAAAATTTTGTTGTCATTTACTGCAAAGATAACGTTTTCATCGAAAAAATGTTATCTTTGCCGAATAATATGTTGAATATGAGGAACTATTTTTTCATTTTGGCTTTATTGGCGGTTTTGCCTTTCGTGTCGTCGTGCGACGGGACGGAACCGAATCCGAATCCCGGTACATCCGTAAATGGAAAAACCGTGATAGTATATATTTCAGCGAACAATAGTCTTTCGACGTATGCAGAAGGCAATTTTGCGGACATGCTCGAAGGGTACATGCCTCCGTCGAAGGCAAACGGAGAACATTTGCTGGTGTTTTTCCATAACAGGACAACGCCTCCTACCCTTTATGAACTTACACGCGATGGTTCGGGCAATCCTCTGAAAGAAGAAGTACATGTTTTCGACATGTCCTCTTCGTCCGGTGACGAGGATGTTTCGTCAAGTGCCGAGGCTGTTAATACTGTGCTTTCTTATGTCAAGAATAACTATGAATCGGATCATTACGGTCTGATACTCTGGTCGCATTCTACAGGCTGGCTTCCGGAGCATTACTATACGGAAGGCCCTCCTGCCGGTTATCCCAATTCGGAAGATGCGCCGGTAGAGCCTACTTCCCCGATGGACATATACGGGGATGCGGTTGTGAAAATGGCTGTGGACGACGGTGTACAGCCGACGAGTTTCGGCCAGGACGAAGGTACATTGGAAGAGATAGACATCAAGGAGCTTGCGGAAGCGATTCCGATGCATCTGGATTTCCTGATTTTTGACAGTTGCCTGATGGGATGCGTGGAGGTTGCCTACCAGTTCAGGAATATAGCCGATGTCTTCTGCGCCTCTCCTACCGAAGTGCTCGCAAACGGTTTTCCGTATACCCACATAATAGAGCCTCTCTTTACTTCTGCGGAAGGGGTAAAGGAAGTGGCCGACTTGTATTTCCACTATTATGCCGACAGCGAAGTGCCTGGTGCCGCCGCTACGGTCGTGGTTGTGGATTGCAGTAAATTGGAGCCTCTGGCGGAAGCATGCGGAAAGATTTTCTCGGAGAACAGGTACAAGGTACCGGAGCTGGACATGTCGGACATACAGCCGTATTTCCGCTCGAACAAGCATTGGTTCTATGATTTGGGTGCCTACATCAAGGCGCTTGAGCCGTCATCGTCTCTTTTGGATGAATTCAGGCAGGCAATGAGGGAGGCTGTTGTCTACAAGGCCGCCACTGAAACGTTCCTGAGCATCCAGATTACGGATTTCAGCGGGCTAAGCAGTTATATCCAGAATCCGGAAGAACCGTATCTGGACGACTATTATCGTACTTTGGACTGGAATAAGGCAACTCAAATGATTGCGGATTAATTTTTTATTCCTATCTTTGCAGCCCTAAAACAGCCGGTGTTTCCGGCAAATTCTAAAAAGCGTCGCTTTTTAGTGCAATGGGGTCCGTGCATACGGACTGAGTAACACGTTTTTTAAATTTTTATTATGCAACAGATTACTTTGAAAGGAACCAATCGCGAGATTGGTAACAAAGCCTTGGTAAAGGCAGTCCGCAGGGATAACCTTGTCCCTTGCGTTTATTACGGGAACGGAGTTGAAAATACTGTATTTTCTGTGGCCCTGAAGGATCTTGAGACGATTCTCAATACCCCCAACTCCTATATCATCGAGATCGACATCGAAGGAAAGAAACAGCTTGCAGTACTTCAGGCCGTACAGTTCCACCCTGTCACAGACAAGCCGTTGCACGTCGATTTTCTTGCAATACAGGAAGACAAACCGGTTACTATCAATATCCCTGTTGTAATCACAGGTAACTCCATAGGTGTACGTCAGGGCGGTAAACTGATGGTGTCTACACGCAAGCTCAAAGTGAGCGGCATGATGAAGGATCTTCCGGATACATTGCCGGTCGATATTACAGAGCTCAACCTTGGCAAGCAGATTGTCGCCGGTGATTTGCACTATGACAACATACAGATCATGTCTCCAAAGGCGACTATCGTATGCTCTGTCAAGATGACACGTGCTGCCGCTTCAGCTGCCGCTGATGCTCAGGCTTAACAAAGAAATATGAGTGATGGGCGCTAATTTTCTTGTTGCCGGATTGGGAAATATCGGCGCGGAATATGCCGGAACCCGTCACAATATGGGATTCATGGTGTTGGATGCGTGGGCAAATGCATCCGACACCTTTTTTAATATTGACAGGTACGGCTCGATAGCCCAGTTGAGACTGAAGGGCAATGCCGTTACCCTGCTAAAGCCTTCGACTTATATGAATCTTAGCGGCAAGGCCGTAAGGTACTGGATGGAAAAACTGAAGGTCACGCCCGACAGGCTTCTGGTCATATCCGATGATCTGAATCTGCCTTACGGGACTATACGCTTGCGTAAAAACGGGAGTTCCGGCGGTCATAACGGGCTGGAAAACATAGCAATGCTTATAGGGACTACGGAGTATGCCCGTTTGAGGCTTGGCATAGGGCATGAATTTGCCAAAGGCGGGCAGGTGGATTTCGTGCTGGGGGAACTGGACGAAGGCGAAAGGGAACTTCTTCCGGATATCCTGTCAAAATCGGCCGAGGCCGCGAAAGCTTTTATAGTAATGGGCCCGGACAAAGCCATGTCCATGTTCAATACCCGTATAAAAGCCGCTCCGGCCATTCAATAATCCGGGCTGTCAGTCATCGTCCTCATCATAATCTTCATCATCGAAGAAATATTTATCCCAAAGATCGTCCATTTCACGACGCTCTTTTTTTGTAGGCCTGCCTGCGCCTCTTTCCCTTTTCAGGAAGAAAGTCTCCACAGGACGGCGCATCTTCTCGAGTTCTTCCGCCGGCGTGAGGTTTTCCGCATATTCTCCTACGAGTTTCGCGCCCTGTCTTTTGTCTATCGGCACCAATACTTTGAACGTGAATGTGACCTCGTTTTTCCTGACAGTTATGATGTCTCCCGGTTTTACCGGTTTGGAGGGCTTGGCATCATTGCCGTTTATGTGTACCTTGTTCCCTTTGCAGGCTTTTGTGGCATCTTCCCTTGTCTTGAACGCCCTTATCGCCCAAAGGAATTTGTCTATTCTTATTTCTTCCATTTGGAGACTGAAAAATATTGTCTGTCCGCCGTGGCGGGACGGTTAATCATCCACATAGCTGTCATGCTCCTTTCTTTCCCTCAGGAATGCTTCGAGGAGGGTGCAGCCGCCTGTGTCGGGAATGACGGTCACTTTACTGGCGCAGGCCGGTATTATCAATGCCTCTCCTCGGGACAAGGCGTATTTTGCCGGATCCTTTTCCGGGTCGCATTGTATTACGGCAGCCCCTTCGACACAAAAATACAGCAGTGCGCTGTCCGTCTCTTCGGCATCGATGTGAGCCGCCTTGCCGTCCAGTTCGATTTTATTTACGGTGAATTGGTCCGAGTCGGTAATCGTTCCCGTTGAGTGCCGGTCATAATACAGCGGTGCGGCCGGCTTCAGGTCTATGAAATCCATTGCCTCGCCTATGTCCTGCAACCTTTCTTCCGCCGTGAGTCCGTCCCCGCAAAGGTCGAAATGCAGGAGGGAGGATTCTTCCACGACAGCAGCCAGAATGCCGTTTTCGGCGCAATGCAGAGTCCCGGGAGGAATCACGACCATGTCGCCGCGCCTTGGCGTTATCCTGTGCATTACTTCCTTGATAGTGCCTTTCATGCACCTGTCGAAAAGTTCTTCCGCGCTTATTTCGCGGGACAGTCCCACATATATGGCGGCATTCCTGTCGGCCGCCATTATATACCACAGTTCTTTTTTGCCGAGAGCATCGAACCTGTCGAAGGCAATCCTGTCATCAGGATGTACGTGTACCGGGGTCCCGCCTTTGATGTCCGCCAATTTTGCGGCTATCGGAAACTGCGTGCCGAAATAACTGCCCGGGTTGTCTCCGATTAAATCTTCCATATAGGTCTCGGTTATTTCCCCGAGTGTGTTCCCGGCGAGAAAACCGTTGCTTACAACGCTTTCGTATCCTTCTCCCAAGTCGGCGGCCTCGTAGCTTTCGCCCAATACGGTATCGGAAGGCAGAAAATCCTCATTGCCGTCTTCATCGCGCACGATGAATTTTTTTCCGAGTATGCCGCCGAAGGCCGTGCCTCCCCATTCTTTTGCGATGGGAACGGACTCGAATTTCAGAGGGTACAGTTTCATTTTATTTGTTCCGTTTCGTGATTTTCATGCCTTTCCAGCTTACGTTGAGGGCTATGATGATCAATATCGCCAATAATGCGCTTCCGCCGAATACATACCAGTATGTGTTTGGCGGAAGTATGTCTATCAGTCCGGCGTCATCGTCCATTCCCGGGAAGCTCCAGGAAAGCAGCAAGGCGAGAAAATTGTTTGTGAAGTGCATCAGTATCGTCAGTTTCAGCGAGCCGGTCTTGTAATACACCCAACCCATCAGTATCCCGAGGATGAAGGCGCCTATTGCCTGCCAAGGGTTCAGATGGATTACGGCGAAAATCAACGATGACCAGAATATGGCCATGAAGGTGGAAGTGCGTTTCAGAAGTCCCCTGAGGATGATCCCGCGGCACAGCAGCTCTTCAAGCAGCGGCGCAAGTATGGCCACGGTTATGATTGCGGTGGCTTTCGGTGCGTTCATCATCGAGTCCAATGAAGCCTTTACCCAATCCCACATCGGTGGCATCAGGTTGTTTACAGGCTCGATTACTATTGATGCGCATATAATCAGCAGGGCGACAAGAAGGGATGAAAGCAGCCAGCCTGTCTTGCCGAACGAATTGCTGTCCACCGGTATGTTCCTGTATGAATGTATGCTGTCTTTCAACATTGCCTTTTTGCCCCGGCCGATAGCGTATAAAATCGGGAAGAGCATCATTATCAGATATGATACCGGAGTAAAATAGTCTCTTAAAAATACGTCCGCGGCGATGACCGGCGACAGTATGGCCGACAATGCGAATGCAATGGCGGATGCGACTAAATTGCCGGCAAACAAAAGCAATACGAGGATCCAGCTTTGTCCTAATCCCGGGAGGTAGTATGACAGTTTTTTCAACATATTCCTGTTACAGTGTTATTCGTTTTTATTGATGTCCATCCCTTCGTTGTGGCTGAAAAGCGGGGAAGGATATACGCCTTTTTCAGTCAATTCCTTGAATTTCGCCATTACGACAGGCTTGTCTTCCTTGAATGTCACGCCGAACCACTCGCAAGGGGTGTCCAATACTTTGCATCTCGCTTTTCCGGATTTGATGAGCCTGTCCACGACGGACGGTATGTAGAATTCGGCTTTGAGTTCATTTGAGTTTTCTTTCAGGAAATCCTTGAAAATGTTTTCGCTTTCGGTGAAATAGTCCGGGGTGAAGCCCCACATGTTCATGGATACCGCCGTGCTGTCCGCGAATGTTTTCGTTTCCCCTTTGAAAGGATGCCCTGTTACTGTTCCGTCCGGATTGCGCACAATGTCATGGTTTTCTTCCACCTGGGTGAGAAAACCGGCGTTGTCGGTCTGGCATATTCCCCGTGAAACCCCGCCCGACGGCGAAAGCGTGTTGGCAAGCCTGAAGCCTACCATGCAATACAGGCCCTTTTCGCCGTTATGGGAGCCTAACCATTTGCCGAGTGCGGCGAAAGACTCTTTGCCGTAATAATCATCCCCGTTTATGACCGCGAACGGAGTGTCGATGACGTCTTTGGCCATAAGTACCGCATGTGCGGTGCCCCATGGTTTTTCCCTTTGCGGGTTGTATGAAGTGCCTTCCGGTACTTTGTATAGTTCCTGTGTGACGAAATCGAATTGCACGGGCGTGCCGTCCGGGGATTTCATCTTCCCGTATTTGCGGATTACGCTTTCCTTGAATTCTTCTTTGAAAAATTCCCTTACTATGTATACTATTTTCCCGAATCCGGCTTCAACAGCGTCATGTACCGAATAATCTATGATTGTTTCCCCGTTGGGCCCGAGGGAATCCATCTGTTTCAATCCTCCGTAGCGGCTTCCCATGCCTGCCGCGAGTACGAGCAATGTAGGCTTCATTATTTCTGTATGTTTTTGTTTTTTAATTACGCAAAATTAAATAATTTTGCGCTATTATGAGAAAAACATTGGAAAATTGGAAATCTTCATGGTTGTCGCGGCGTACAAAATACTATGTCGTCACGGCAATTTTCGCCGTGTCGGTGCTTTTCCTGTCGGAGAACAATATCATACGCTGGATTACGGTGCGCTTCGACATTTCCAATCAGGAAAAGGTCATTTCGCAGTACCGTAAAAACATAGAAGAGGCAGGGAGGCGGCTTGAAATGCTCGGCTCCGACACGGACACATTGGAAACTTTCGCCCGGGAGAATTTCTATTTCCAGAAAGCGGACGAAGACATTTTCGTTTGCGAATGACCGGCCGCCGTCCGAAAAGCGGCATGTACCGGTCATTTTACTCGAAAATCTTCAGAAGAATCCAAAGTCGGCGCGGTCTAAAGCCCAGTATAGTTCATAGGAGTAATGGCTCTTAACTCGGCCTTTACTGCATCGCTTACTTCAAGGGAATTTATGAATCTTGCCATGCTTTCCCTTGAAATGTGTTCCCCGGTCCTTGTAAGGGCTTTCAGTGCCTCGTAAGGGTTCGGATAGGATTCCCTTCTCAGTATAGTCTGTATCGCCTCGGCTACGACGGCCCAGTTGTTCTCGAGATCGTTGCGGAGCGCGTCTTCGTTCAGGAGCAGTTTTCCCAATCCTTTGAGCAATGAACCGTAGGCTATCATGGAATGTGCCAACGGGACACCTATGTTCCTGATTACCGTGGAGTCTGTCAGGTCTCTCTGCAGGCGCGATACCGGCAGTTTCATGGAAAGATGGGTGAATACGGCATCCGCCATCCCGAGGTTTCCTTCGGCATTTTCGAAATCTATGGGGTTTACTTTGTGAGGCATGGCCGATGAGCCCACTTCGCCTTTGACTATCTTCTGCTTGAAATATTCCATGGAAATATATGTCCAGAAATCCCTGCAAAGGTCTATCAGTATGGTGTTGAACCGTCTGAATGCATCGAATATCGCCGCGAGGTTGTCGTAATGCTCGATCTGGGTTGTCGGGTGGGAGCGTTTCATCCCTAACCCTTTCACGAAATCGTCCGCGAATGTCTTCCAGTCTGTTTCAGGAAAAGCTACTTTGTGGGCATTCATGTTCCCTGTGGCGCCTCCGAATTTGGCTGGCATCGGTATGGCACGCAATTGAGAGTATTGTTCTTTCAGCCGTGAGACGAAAACTTCGATTTCTTTTCCCAGGCGGGTAGGGGATGCCGGCTGCCCGTGGGTGTGTGCGAGCATCGGTATGTCTTTCCATTCTTCGGCTCTGGTTTCCAGTTCATTGATGATTCTTTCCATTTCTGGGCATACGACCTCTTCCATGGCTTCTTTCAACGCAAGGGGGAATGCCGTGTTGTTTATGTCCTGCGATGTAAGTCCGAAGTGTACGAATTCTTTGATCCTGCCCAGTCCCGAACTTTCGAGTTTTTCCTTTATGAAATATTCGACCGCCTTGACATCATGATTTGTGGTCTTTTCTATGTCCTTTACCCTTTGGGCGTCTTCTGTCGTGAAGTCTTTGTATATGCTTCTTAACGATTCCGGATTTTCTATCGTCCCCAATTGTTTCAAACCCAAGCGTCCGAGGGCTATGAGATATTCTATCTCTACCCTTGTCCTATTCTTTATCAAGGCAAATTCGCTGAAATAATTCCTGAGCGCCGCTGTTTTTCCCGCATATCTGCCGTCTATCGGCGAAACCGCCGTCAGTGGATTCAATTCCATCATGTCTTTTCTGTAAAATTGGTTTGCAATACAAAAATAGTGAGAAGCCGAGAGCAGAACAAATTTATTTACGGGAAAACGGTTCGCTTCCTCTGGGAGAAAGCAAAACAATCGATGCCCGCCTGTCGGGACGGCATGGCCGAGGGCACGGCTTTACGGATTGTGCTGCCCGGGCAGGAGCTGTTTGTGAAAACTGCTGGAGCGGACGCAAATTGTTCGATTTATGTAAATGGTTGTAAATTAATGTATTACAGCGTTGTGAGTTAAGTCGGCTTGCTCCAGCAGGCATGTTCTAACATCGCTGCTGGAGCAACTGAAAATTGCCAATATTCTGCAACTTTCACATTATCACTAAGTTGTAGTGTTTTAAATTAAGTCCTGCCGCTCCAGCAAATTCTGTTTTTTCACGGACTGTCCGGCACTTCTTAGTATAATTATCTGCCATTGTATAGCTTTCCGTATATTGCCGCACATTGCACCGCTTGTGCGACATCATGTACTCTCAGTATGTCGGCTCCCTGTATGAGGGCTTCGAGGTGCAGAGCCTGAGTTGCCGGCAACGCTTCTTGTGGCGTTATGTTGAATAGTTTGTATATCATGCTTTTACGTGATACTCCGACGAGTATTTCATGGCCAAGGGCTTTAAGTTGTCCGAGATTGTGCAGCAACTCGTAGTTCTGGTCGATGGTCTTGGCAAAACCGAATCCCGGATCGATGATGTAATCGTGTATTCCGTTTTTTTCCAGAACAGGGGCAAGCCGGTGAAAATATTCCTTCACCTCTCCGGTCACGTCCTTGTAATCGCATAGAGTCTGCATCGTCTGCGGATCGCCCTTCATATGCATGGCTATGTATCTGAGCCCTAATTTTCCTACAACGGGAAGCATCTCCGGGTCGGCGGCTCCTGCCGATATGTCGTTCGCGATGATTTTTCCGATTGAGTCGTATGCGCGGGATATTATTCCTGCGTGGAAAGTGTCCACACTGACCGGAGTGTCGGGAAACTCTTTCCTCAATGCCACTAACGGTTTCTCGAGCCGTTCCCATTCGGTTTCCATGTCAGGGCATTCCGCCCCCGGTCTCGTGGAACAGCCTCCGATGTCAAGGATGTCCGCTCCTTCCCGGAGCATTTTTTCGGCCCGTCTCAGTACAGAGCCGGTGTCCGGGCATCTGCTGTCTGCAAAATACGAATCGTCAGTGACATTTATGATGCCCATGATTTTGATTTTTCTTGCCATAATCTTAATTTTGCGGGTTACTTAATAATGCAAAAATAAAAATATTTGTCAAATGTTGATTGTTGTCGAAGGCCTTGACGGCTCCGGGAAATCCACCCAAGTAAGAAAATTGAAAGAATATCTGGTTTCTACGGGCAGAGGGTTCGAATACCTCCATTTTCCGAGGTTCGATACTCCCGTGTACGGTGATTTGCTTGCCCGTTTCCTGCGTGGGGATCTCGGTTCCATAGACCACGTGCATCCGCGTCTGGTGGCCTTGCTTTTTGCGGAGGACCGCCGTGCCGCCGCCCCGATGTTGCGCAAGGCTTTGGACAACGGTAAAATAGTCCTGTTGGACAGGTATGTGTACTCGAATATCGCGTTCCAATGCGCAAAACTGGATGACAAGGATGCCCGGGAGGAGTTGCGGCAGTGGATAATAGAGCTGGAATACGGTATTTTCGGCATTCCGCGTCCGGATCTGAATATATTTCTGGATGTCCCGGTGTCGGTCGTGTCCGAAAGGCTGGGAAGGACGAGGAAAGGCAGTGACAGGGAGTATCTCGACGGCAAGGACGACATACACGAGTCCGACATGGATTTCCAAAGCAGGGTGCGCAATGTATATATGGAGCAATGCGAGCTTGACAAGGATTTTCTTAGAGTAGACTGTTCTTCCGATAATGGCGAAATGGCTTCGCCCGTATCCGTATTCCGTAAAATTTCCGCTTTGCTTTCAGAGAGGGGATTGTAAAAATAAGACTACGAGACTGATATGACAAGGCATTTTTCCACATTGTGTTCTTTCGTGGCCGGTCTGGTGTTGTTGGTTTCAGGATTCCTGAAATTGATAGACCCTATAGGTACGGGTTTTATAATGGAAGAATATTTCAAGTTTCTGGGGCTCGGTTTCATGGTTCCAGCCTCTGTGGCGGCCGGCATTGCGGTTTCCGTCGTGGAGTTTCTGACCGGGGGGCTCATGATGTTCCGTTTCAGGATGCGTATTACGACTGTTGTGGCATTGATAATGATGGGGTTCTATCTGATATTGACCCTGTTTCTTGCCATCTTCAATCCTCCTATGGACTGCGGGTGTTTCGGGGAAGCCATACATCTTACGCATTTTCAGACTTTTATAAAGAATGTAGTTTTGACCGCCCTGTGCCTGCCTCCTTTCTTTAAGCGGGCTTCCATAGATACCGGGAACAGGAAGTGGAGGGTGGCCTATAAGTTGGCCCTGCTTGTGTCGATGGCTGCGTTATTGCCTGCGTATTCATTGATTTACAGGCCGTTTCTCGACTTTACGGATTTCAGGCCTTCCGCTTTGGTTTCGTCCGGAGACGGGATGTCCCTGGATACGGATCTGTCAGGCTCCATGTCGTTCGTGTATGAAAAAGGTGGTAAAAG
>JADIME010000071.1 GCA_017694935.1 Candidatus Merdivivens pullistercoris | reverse complement strand
AAACCAACGTTTTAATCGGAATCGTCTATTCGATGTACGTTTTCCTGAATCTCGCGAACGTGTCCCTCGACACTCCGAAATGGTTGCAGATTTTGCCGACCTGTTCCCCTTGCCCGAGCATCGCCGCTATCTCATCGCGGTTTTCCATCAGTATATTCAATTTTGTATAGCTGCCTTTTTTCCTTCCGAGCACCTTCCCCTCGGCTTTCCGCACGGCCAATGCTTCCTTTGTCCTCATGGATATGAGATTGCGCTCGATTTCTGCGACGAGCCCGAATGCAAAGCAGAGTACCTTGCTGTTGATGGTATCGTCGAACGAATAGCCTTCTTTCGTAGTATAGAGGTTTATGCCTTTCTCAAGGCATTTTCCCATGATGTTCATGATGTCGGTGAGAGTCCGGCTGAGTCTCGATATCTCGGTTACGATCAGGATGTCGCCTTTGTGCATCCGTTTCAGCAACCGTCCCAACCTGCGGTCGCTTTCCCGGGTTTTCCCGCTGACGATTTCCGTTACCCATTTTTCGACTTCAAGCCCGCGTTCTTCGGCGAAACGGCTTATTTCATTTTTCTGATTTGCAGGATGCTGTTTTCCTGTGCTTACTCTTAAATAACCTATTACCATAATGATGTTTTTTCGGCAAGTTGGTCATTTTGGCCGTCATTATGCCGCGAGGAGGGCAAAAAAAGATCCGGAAGCCGTTTGAAAATTTTCCTCAAAAAATATGATTATCCACAAAAACGCCCCTGTTTCAAATGACAAAAATTCCATGATTTAAACAGCTTCTAAAAATGAGACAGGCAGAAAAATCTTCGACTTTTCTGCCTGTCTCTATCCTTTACGGCATCATGTTCCCCGCCATTGACGGGGGATGGTGCCCTTGCTTCCGATGAAAGCGTGTCTTGAAAAATTATTCGGCTTTTTCTTCGCCTGCAATGCTGCTGAGCCTTTCGCAAAGTGCATCCACGCCCTCGTTAAGCTCTTTGCGGATGTTCCTGTAATGCTCCTTTATCTTCTTAGGGTCGCTTTTGTCAGGATTGTTGACTTTGTCTATCAGATTGTTGTACAATTCGATGGCGTCATTCATGATTTTGCCTGCGGCTTCCTCGCCGTTTTTGCCGGGGAAGAGCGACATATAAAGGTTGCAGTCATCGACAACACTGCCTATAAGGTATTCGATGTCTTTTTTGATGTCTCTTAAGTTCATAGTCGTTATCTTTTTGTTAAATGTGGGCGCAAAGTTAAGAAACAGTTTTATATTTGCAAACTTTAAGTTGCTTTAAGTATATGAGCGAGTTCAGGGAAGGGAAAAGATACAATTCATTCGTGGGGTATTTTCGCGGGCGTTACGGGGAACGTCTCCAGAAAATCGTGATAGATGCCGGTTTTACATGCCCGAACAGGGACGGGACAATATCTGTCGGGGGATGTTCTTACTGCGACAACCGTGCCTTCCATCCTTCATACAGTTCTCCGGACAAGGACATGGCGCTGCAGATAGAAGAGGGCATGGAATTCCATAGGGTGCGCTACCGCAATGCCCGCCGTTTCCTTGCCTATTTCCAACCGTATTCCAATACATACGCTCCGCTTGAAAGGCTGAAGGAAGTCTATTCAAGGGCCCTTTCGCATCCGTCGGTGCGGGGGATAGTCATAGGTACGAGGCCTGACTGCGTGGATGAAGCGAAACTCGATTATCTTGCCTCCCTGAAAGACGGCAGGGAAGGCTTTACGGATGAAAACGGCAATCCTCCCATAGTCATAATCGAATACGGGATAGAGTCGTGCCTCGACAGGACATTGGCGAGGATCAACCGGGGACATGATTTCGAGACCGCCTGCCGGGCTGTACGCATGACGGCGGAAAGGGGCATAGACTGCGGTGCACATTTCATCCTCGGGCTTCCCGGCGAGAGCAGGGAAGATATGTTGGGCTATGCGGATGAGATAAACGCCCTGCCGCTCCTGTCGGTGAAATTCCATCAGCTGCAGATAGTCAAGGGTACGAGAATGGAGCGGGAGTATGCCGCGTGTCCCGAAGATTTCATAAGATTTTCCTTGGAAGAATATGTGGACTTTTTCGTGGACATGCTGGAACGTCTGAGGCCTGACCTGTGCATAGAGCGTTTCGCGGGAGAGGTGCCGCCCCGTTTTGTGAATGAAACCCCCTGGGGGCTCATAAGGAATGTCGAGCTGCTCAGGATGCTGGACAAACGGTTGGAAGAGCGGGATACTTTTCAGGGCGCGGCTTTGGAAACAGCTTTTAAAAATCAGTCGCTATTAAAAAAATGATTATCCGTATCGGTATTTTTATTAATTTTGCATATTTTAAACAAATTCTTATTGCGTATGTATATTAATAGAGAGATTCAGGAAGGCTTGACATTCGATGATGTCCTGTTGATTCCCGCACGTTCGGAAGTGCTCCCGCGCGAGGTTGATGTTACCACGAAATTCACCCGTGATATAACTTTGTGTACTCCGATCGTTTCCGCCGCGATGGATACTGTAACCGAGTCGGCGGTAGCCATAGCCATGGCGCGCGAAGGAGGTATCGGCGTTATACACAAGAATATGCCGATCGAGGAACAGATACTTCAGATAAAACGTGTCAAAAGGGCCGAAAACGGAATGATATATGACCCTATAACCATTTCTCCGGAAAAGACCGTGGGGGATGCTTTCAGCATTATGTCCCAGCATCACATAGGCGGTATCCCGGTAGTGGACGAAAGGGGTATGCTGATAGGAATAGTCACTAACAGGGATCTTCGTTTTCAGGACAACATGAAACGTCCTATATGCGAGATCATGACCAAAGACAATCTGATAACGGCTCCCAAGGGCATAACGCTTAACGATGCCACGGAAATAATGGACCGTTACAAGATAGAGAAACTTCCTGTCCTTGAAGAAGACGGACGGCTGGCCGGACTTATCACTTACAAGGACCTGATGAAGATAAAGGACAACCCTACCGCTTCGAAAGATTCGAAAGGACGCCTCAGGGTGGCCGCGGCGGTCGGAGTCAAGGCCGATACCATAGAAAAAGTCGAGATGCTCACGGATGCCGGAGCCGATGCGGTGGTGGTCGATACTGCCCACGGGCATTCGGTATATGTGCTCGACATCATAAAGAAACTACGCAAAGCCATGCCGGAAGTACAGATAGTTGCCGGCAACGTTGCCACGGGAGCGGCCGCGAAGGCTCTTGCGGAAGCGGGTGTGGATGCCGTGAAAGTAGGCATAGGCCCCGGTTCTATCTGCACCACGAGGGTAATCGCAGGAGTGGGAATGCCTCAGCTTTCCGCCGTGATGCTTGCAAGCAAGGCTCTTGAGGGAACGGGGATTCCGGTTATAGCCGACGGAGGAATCCGTTATTCCGGCGACATCGTAAAGGCGCTTGCGGCAGGCGCAAGTACCATCATGGCCGGCTCGCTCCTTGCGGGTGTGGAAGAAGCTCCGGGCGAGACAATTATCCTGAATGGACGTAAGTTCAAGGCATACAGAGGCATGGGTTCATTGGAAGCCATGCAGCAAGGCTCGAAGGACAGGTACTTCCAGGACATGGAAGAGGATGTAAAGAAACTCGTGCCGGAGGGCATCGTGGCACAGGTGCCGTACAAGGGAACCCTTTCCGAGGTCATATACCAGTTGGTGGGAGGCCTGAAAGCCGGTATGGGATATTGCGGGGCAAAAGACATAGCGGCTTTGCGCAGTGCGGAATTCGTCCGTATCACTTCCGCCGGATTCATAGAAGGACACCCTCACGATGTTACCATAACACGCGAGTCCCCTAATTATTCAAGGTAGAAATCCTTGACGGGCGATGTTCAGGTTCCTTTTCGCTGCAGTGGCCTTGATAATGCCTGTTTCGTGCGCTTTCGTCGATAGCGTACTGTCTTCCGGCGAAGGGGAGGAGGCCGCCCGTGTAGGCAAGGCCGTATTGTACGAAAGCGAGGTGGCGCGGATAGTGCCTCCCGGGCTTGAGGGACGGGACAGCGCGTTGATGGCGGAACGGATCATCGACAAATGGAGGCTTGAACAATTGTTGCTTGAAAAGGCCGAAAGCGAGCTGCCTTCTTCGGAAAAGGACGTGTCGGCCGAACTGGAGGCTTACAGAAAGTCGCTGCTTATTTACCGCTATGAACGGATGTATGTGGAGTCGCGTTTGGATACGGCGGTGACGGCCATGGACATAGAAGAATATTACAGGGAAAACGGAACGTTTTTCAGGACATCGTCGATGCTTGTGCGGGGATATTTTGTCAAGATCAATTCAGACTCTCCGAATCTTCCGCAACTGCGTCATACGATGGGAAATATGGCTTCTGGAAATGTCCCTGAGACGGAATCGCTTTCGGCGAAGGTTTCCTACGGATACAGGAATTTTTACGACTATTGGATGCCTCTGTCCGATTTTGTGCAGGATTTCGGCACGGATATCAATACTTTGGAGCGTATGGCCTCGTCGTCGGACGTGATCGAGTACTCCAATGACGGAATGACGGTGATATTGCGTATATGGGACAGGATTCCCAAAGGGGAGATAGCCCCTTTGGATTTTTGTGAAAATGCCGTGCGAGAAAGGATACTTAATGTAAGAAAAAAGGAATTATTGGATAATTTGGAACGGGACTTGCTCATGGGGTCTGCGTGAATAATTGCCATTGTTAATTATAGTTTTTTATGAAAATCAGATTTGTCTTGCTTGTGGCCGCCTTGTCTTTCGCCTGCACTTCGGCATACGCCCAAAAGTATGAAGGAGTGGTGGACAAGATCATTGCGGTGGTTGGTAACGAAGCCATATTGTTGTCGGAGCTGGAGGCCGAGATTTACGGGCTTATGGCCAACGGGGAACCGGTGGACAGGCATACGAGATGCGATGTCCTGGAAACGGTACTGGAAAACAAGCTGTTCCTGATGCAGGCGAGGATCGACTCATTGACTTACAGCGCTGACATGGTGGAGATGTCCGTGAACCAGCGTGTGGATTTCATGCTGGCGCGTCTTGGCGGGCAAAAAGAACTGGAGGAATATTTTAAAAGGCCGCTTTACAAAATCAAGGACGAGTGGAGGGCCTTGTACAAGGATCTTTCTTTGATAGAGCAGATGCGCTCGCAGATACAGGGCGACATTCCGCAGCTTACGCCTCGCGATGTGAAGGATTTTGTGGATTCTACTCCCGAAGAAGATCTCCCGATAGTCCCGGATCAGTATCAGATAAGCCAGATAGTGGTTTATCCGGACAAGGAGAATGCGGCTTTGGCTACAAAAGAGCGTTTGCTGGAGTTGAGGGAAAGGGTCATGGACGGAGAGAGTTTTTCTACTTTGGCAAGGCTTTATTCGCAGGATCCCGAGTCGGCGAGGAAAGGAGGGGAACTGGGCATGTCCCCCAAGACGATATTCGTTCCTGAATTTTCAGATGCGGCCATGTCGTTGAGGGAAGGGCAGGTGTCCCAGATCGTGGAAACGCCCTACGGTTTCCATCTGATCCAGATGATTGAGAAAGACGGGGATATGTTCAACGTGCGCCATATCCTCCTCCGGCCTGAATACACTTCGGATGACAGAAACAAGGCATACGCAAAATTGGACAGTATCAAGAATGAGGTCTTGTCCGGCACCCTGACTTTCGAGATGGCGGCAAAGGCCAATTCGGATGATATAAAAAGCCGTACCAACGGAGGACAGATGGTAGATGAAACGACTGGTTCGGTATATTTTGACAAGGATCATCTGAATCCTGTGGATTACAATGCATTGAAAGATCTGAAGGTCGGCGGGATTTCCGAGCCTTTCCAGTCAGTGAGCGGCGAAGAAGAGGCGGACGTGGTATATAAGATAATCCGTCTGGACAATTTCATCCCTTCGCATACCGCCACTTTTGAACAGGATTACGACCTGCTGCTGACCAGGGCTACGGAAAAAGAGGCTTCCAAGGCGGTGGACAATTTCATAAAAGACAAGATAGCCTCTACATACATAGTGATAGATCCTATGTTCAGAGAGTGCGACTTCGAGTATGACGGCTGGTTCAAGGATTGATTTGATTCCCAAAGGGGTGATTTAAGGTGCTATTTATATTATATAAGGTGTCAGGCAGATGCGGTGCAGATTTACGATAGTTACGGTTTTGTTGTTTTTGCTGTCTTTGCTTTCAGGCGGCGTGTTCCTGTCCGCATCGCCGGCCATGCAGGTTCCCCCTTCGGGACCCAAGCCGTCGTCCTCGGATGAGGATAGCCTGATATGGCTGCTCAGCGCGGCATCGGCAGAAGTCATAGAGGGCAGCACTTACATAAGGAAAGTTATCGGGCCTGCCGTGTTTTTCCACAACAATACGTATCTGAACTGCGATACGGCATTCTGGTTTGTAGACCGCGAATATATAGACGCCATAGGCCGTGTGAGCATAGTGCAGGACAATACGGTGCTCACGAGCGACAAGATGCATTATATCATACCCCAGGATCTTGCCCAGTTCCGCGGCGGGGTCGTGGAACTTAAGGATAAGGACGGAAATCTTCTGCGGACAAACTATTTGGATTACAATACGAAAGACAGTGTCGCCGTCTTCCGTACCGGGGGCTCGATGAAAGACAAGGACGGGAATATCATCGAGAGCGTAAGCGGCGATTATGATGCAAAGGCGAAACTGTTCAAGTTCCGGGGAAATGTGAACATGTTCACGGATTCGGTATTCGTCAGGACAAGCTGGCTGAACTATCTTTCGGACATAGACAAGGCCGAATTCGGCGGTGGCGTGTATGCCTGGAAAGATGAAAACATGCTTACCTCGCGGGAGGGATGGTACGACCGCCCGGCGGATCTGTTCTTTTTCCAGAAAAATGTCCATATACTTACCGAAAATCAGGAAGGATGGTCTGATTCGCTCTATTTCAACAGATTGAATTCTTCAGGGGAGATGTACGGCAATGTGCAGATTACGGATGAGAAAAATTCGGTGTCTGCCGTGTCGGACAAATTGGAGTTTACCAATTCGCCACGTGTGGTGACGCTCACCCGAAATCCGGCCGTGATAATGGAGATGAACGAAGACAATAAATTGGACACACTATATTTCGGAGGCGATACTCTCATATATTATTCATTGCGCAAATGTGATGTGGATTCGACTACGATAGCCCTTGCCCAAAAGCGCAAGGAGTATATGGAAGTCGATGCCGTGAACAATCTCAGGGAGAAGAACAGCAAGGAAATGAAAGAGAAGAAGGCCGCCGAAGCCGCAAAGCAGCAGCATAACCGGGGCGGGGGAGCCGCTTCCACCGGGAAATCCAATACCGGAAACAAGCCTGCCGCTATGCCTCCTCCTCCGTTTTATCCTTCATACGCCAGTCTGCCTGCAAAGGACACTTTGCCTGCTTCCATGCCTGATTCTTTGGGCGGTGGCACCGTACCCGTGCAGGATTCTTCAGTTGTCGATATGTCTGACGTGGCTTCTGCCGATACTTCGGCCTCGGTTTTAAATGATACCTCAGCCGTAGCGGTTGGCGATACTGTCGGCATTGCCGCAATCGATACGGCAGGGTTTTCCGTTGGCGATACCAGTGCCGTTGCGTTGAGCGATACCAGCGCCGTCGCGTTCAGTGATACCAGCGCCGTCGCGTTGAGCGATACCAGCGCCGTCGCACCGGGCGATACGACAGGGGTCGCGGCGGACTCGGTCGCCGTAGCCCCTCCGGACACTTCTACCGTTACTTTTATCAGGGCGTTGCGTAACGTCAAGGCATATAAGAGCGATTTGCAGGCCGTGTGCGATTCTTTGGAATATTCGAGCCTTGATTCGCTCGCGCGCATGTTTATAAAGCCGATTATATGGAACGAGGTCAAGAACCAGTTTTCTTCCGACAGCATATATATTTCAGTAGCAGGAGAAAGACTCTCCAAAGTGTCTTTCCAGTCCAACGCTTTCATACATACCCAGGAGGATACTGTCCATTACAATCAGATAAAAAGCCTTGAAATGATGGCTTTCTTCAATGAGGACTCCGAATTGTACCGGTTCGACGCTCTTGGCGGTACTTCGGCCGTGTTTTATCTCAGGGAAGAAGAGGAGATATCTTTGGTAAACCAGATCGAGTCGAAAATGCTGTCCGCATCCTTGGTGGACGGCAATGTCCAGCGGATTCACTATTACGAATCTCCCAAAAACGACATTTATCCTATTTCACAGATAACCATAGAACGCCAGCGGCTTAAAGGTTTCGCATGGCAGGAGGAGCGGCGCCCTGCCGACCGTTTCGTGATAACGGACAAGGAACTCAGGCCTTGCCAAAGGGAAAGGGACGAAAAGATAAAACAGCCCGAATTCAGATATACCGACGAGTTCTTCCCAGGGTATATAGATGGGATAAAACGCGAAATATTCGTGAGGGATTCTCTCAAGGCTGTGGCCGAAGCAAGGCGCAAGGCATTGGAACAAATGCGTCTGGATTCTTTGGAGAGAGCGCGTTTGGATTCTTTGGAGTCCGTGCGTCTGGATTCGTTGGCTACGGCCGATTCGCTCAAACGTGTCAAGGATTCCCTTGCGGCAGTGCTTGACAGTGCGGAGATGAGTGAGATTTTGATCGATTCTCTTGTGAATACGCTTGATTCGATAGATATTTTCGAAGAAAAGGATGAATTTATCGATAAGTTGGAAGAGTTTACTGCGGAGCAGCGCATGGGAATCCTGTCGCAACTCAGGGAGGATTTGGATAACACTAAGAAGGCCATAAGGCAGAAGGGGACTGACAGGACGAGGAAAAAGGAGCTGCGTCTACAGAAACGTGAGTTGAAACGTCAGATAAGAATAGTCAGAAAATCGATAAGATGACCGTTTTATGAAATCTCTCCTTCAAGGGATCTGAGCGTAAAAGGAAGCAGGATCGGAAATGTACTTATTTCCGTATCCTGCCTTAAGAAGCTGTTTAAATTTTATTCAAAAATAATTTTATGGCAGCGATATGCAGCATGGCTTCGTGCGTATCGGCCCTGTATTCATAGTCAATGGTCAGTCTCCTGAAGTTCTCGAGCCATGAGAAAGTGCG
>JADIME010000005.1 GCA_017694935.1 Candidatus Merdivivens pullistercoris | reverse complement strand
GCATTATGAACGATGTTATGCTGACTTACAGATTTCTGCGGAAGATAGGCGTTTGTGTTGATCCGTTTACCGTCCGAAAAGGATTTGAATCCTGTCCGGTATACGGAAGTATCAGATGCATAAGCGACATGCTGGGCAAATGCGGTGTGGACAATATGGTGTGCAGGCTTTCTTTCCGGAGGTTATCCGAAGCCCCGCTGCCGGCCATAGTGGAGCTGGACGGGGATTTCTGTATCTTGTCCGGGATGGATACGGTTCATGGTCTATTGCAGGTCGAAGACGGCAAAGGCCGGAAGCGGAAGATTTCCGAAAATGTTTTTACCGGAAAGTGGAGCGGCATTGCGTTGCTTGCGGAATACGGGCGGAAGAAAGAACCATCCGCCGTTATTATAAAGGTATTGTTTAAAAAAGTATTATGGCTGTCGGAAAAATATCTGCCAGTCATATTGGCGGCGGCAGTTACGCTTTCGGGCCTGATATGCGGAAATATATCCGGTATGGCGGAAATTGCCGGTACCGTTGTAGCTGTATCCGGCTTGTTTCTTTCTTGGACGGCATTCGTAAAAAGCATTTACGGGTCGGGACAGACCGGAGGGTTTTGCGGTGAAAAGTGCGATGATGTCATAAGAGGCGACGGGTCGCATATATTGTGGGGAAGTTTTTCGCTTTCCGAGCTGGCATTGGCGTATTTCGGCTCGTCGCTGCTTTATCTTGCCATGGGTTTTCCCGGCATGGGCTGCCTGCTTTTCGCTTCGCTGTCGCTTGTGGCGGTGTTTTATTCATTGGCATGGCAGGCATGGCATAAGAAACCGTGCGCGGTCTGCCTGTCGATAGATGCGGCATTGTCTGCATTTTTCGGGATATCCCTGTGGCTGTCATATCCGTTTGCATGGTCGGACGGGGCATTTGAGGGACTGGGACTTTTTGCCGTAATTTATATCGCCGTGTTGCTTGCGGTTTCGAGGTTTTACCGTTTGTCGTCGAGTGACGAGAGATGTTCATATCTGAAAAAACGGTTAGGGCGTTTTGTCTCTTCCCCTGAAGTATTCGCGGCGCTGTTGTCCCGGCAAAGAAGGCTGAATGCCATGGAATGCCCGCAGGAGGGGATTTTCTTAAATAAAGTTGATACGGACGGAATGGAGCCGGAACACAGGATATTCGCTGTTTTGTCTCCCAGGTGTCCGTTTTGCGCCAAAGCATTCGGGGTATTGGAAAAAACAGTCGATGCGAAAGTCGGCCTGATGCTTATTCCCGGGAATGATGCGGCTTTCGACGGGCAATTGATAGCCCGTTTCGTGCATGTTTCACGCACTGCCGGCGGTGAGGAAGCCATGGACGCTTTACATGCGTGGTTTTCGGACAGGGCCATACCTGATGTAATTGTTGATGAAACAGACTGGGAGATTGTGGAGACATGCCGTGTTTACTGCCGGAAGGCCGGAATCAGAAATGTGCCGGCGGTTTTCGTGGATGACCATGAACTCCCGCCGCAGTATTCGATAGAGGATTTGGAGTATATAATGCCGTAATGGCTGATATGTTTAATTTATTTAAATTCCATTTTTTATGAAAGCGTTGAAAGATTTTAAGGACGAGCGCCTCTCCAAGCAGGAGATGGGCAACGTGGTCGGCGGTATTCTGTATTGCTGTAGCGTAGTAAAAGGTGAGATTACAACTGTTTCTTACCATGAATTTAACCCTGTTGAAATGTCTCAATGGGTGGCAGACAAATGGATGGAACCCGGGGTTACATTTGTGAGGTGCCTGGATACGAAATTGTTTGAAGGCATGCATCCGATGGATTGACAGTATGAACTTGCGTTATACTATTTTTATCGTTTTTTGCATTTTTGTCCCCGCAATGCAATGTTTTTCCCAAAACGATATGCCGGACAGGTTTGTCGTTGTCCCGTTCGATTGCGTGGGATCCGGCTATGCAAGGTATGCTGACTCGTCTTGTATCGATACCTCGTATATCAACGTTGTTTACAGGCATGTGTTCAGAACAAGCGAAGACAGTTCTTCCCGCCCGAAAGATCTTCCCAAGCAATGCATTGAGAATCTTTTGGCAGGTAAGAATCATACGTTGTATATAGGGCATAAAGGACAGGGTGCTCATACTCTGAAAGCGGTAGTCGGGCTGGAAGAATCCATCCGGCACAACAATGAAGTGTCTGCCAGACAGCAGGAACAGATAAATTCCGGTATAATTGATGCAATATCCCCGTTTTACCTGTGGATATTGAAGAACAATGTTTCATTTGTACAGAAAGTGGCGATAGCCGACCAGTGGGCTAATCTGTTGGATGAATCTGACTATCCCGGGCAACCTGAAGGGTTGGCGAATTTTTATGATGAGCCTTTTCCTGAATTTTCATGGGAAATAACCGGGGACACGGCCGAGGTTTTCGGCTATGACTGCATCAGGGCGGAGTGCGACTTCCGGGGGAGGCATTGGACCGCATGGTTCGCTCCCGAGATAGCGGTTAATGAAGGTCCGTGGAAACTTCGCGGACTTCCTGGGCTGATACTCAAGGCGGAAGCTGACGGGGGATGGTTCACCTACGAGTGTGTCGGGATAGATACCGAACCGCGCCCCATATACAGGTATCATTATGACAATGAGCGCACGATGAAGTACAAGAGGTACATGAAGTACGAACGCCATTGTTTCGAGGATGCCATATATATCCTGTGGGATTTGCTATTGCCTGTTATGCGGGAAGATATGCTGAAGGCCGGTGCCGGAAGTATTCCTTACTATCCGATGGAGTACTTGCCGGGTAAAAACGAATCCGGGAAACGGGAAAAGTGACATGAAATCCTTTTTGGACAGTTAATTATAAATTAAATCACTGTTGTCGGATTGTGTTTATGAGAAAAATACTTGCCGTGTCCTTTTTCCTGTCCTTTCTCGTATTGTCCTGTTTCGCACAGGATTTTACGGGCGTGAGGATTGGCGGGGTAGTAAGGGATTCTCTGGAAGGAAAACCCGTGGAGGGGGCGAATGTGATGTTGGGAAGGCCCGGGACATTTTCTGTCTATCAGTATGTGATAACCGGCAAGGACGGAAGGTTCGGGTTTGTCTTTACTGGGGCCGCTGATTCTTTGCGTATAACCGTAAGCGCGTTTGACATGAAGATGAGGACTGTCCGGATTCCGGCCAAAGACACTCTTATGGATATCCGGGTAGTCCATGCCCCTTTGAAATTGCAGGCGGCGGTGGTTACCTATGCCCCGATAAAACGCCGTAACGACACTCTCGTGTACAATGTGGAAAGTTTCCGTACCGCTTCCGACAGGACAATAGGGGAGGTGATAGGCAAGATGCCCGGGCTTTCCGTGGCAAAGTCCGGGAATATAACGTATAACGGAGAGAGGATAAGCAATTTCTATATCGAAGGCCTTGACATGATGGAGGCCCGTTATGGCGTGGCAGTGAACGGCATAAGGGCTGAAGACATAGAAGCCGTGGAAGTGATGGAAAGCCATCATCATGAGAAAATATATCAGAACAAGGGTTTGCCGGGCAAGCCTGCAATCAATCTCCGGCTTAAAGACGGGGCGAAAGGTACATGGAGCGGAAGCCTGATGGCAGGGTCGGGTTATGGGCCGTGGATGTGGGACGGGGAGGCAAAAGCCATGTTTTTCGGGAAGAATTTTCAGACTTTCGATGTATATAAGACTAACAACATAGGGCGGGACGATTCGTACGGGATGTTTTCCGGAGTCGCGTCAGGATCCTTTCCGATGCTTTCCGTGAAAAAACCGGACGTGCCCCCGTTCGATACGGAACGTTATCTTGACAACAATTCCCACGCGGTTTCGGCCAATGCCATATCCCGTGTCGGAGAGGAGCTTAATCTTAGGACGAATGTACAGTACATGCATGATTCGCGGCGTTATGAAGGGCTTTCTTCCACTGTCTACCATTTGTCGGGCAACGATTCTTTCGAAATAGATGAGGATATGTATTCTTCTTCCATGACGGACAGGTTCTCCGTGGGCGCGGACATAGAGAAAAACAATAAAAAATTTTATTTGAAGGATAAGCTGAATCTTGCCGGTGCATGGAACGGAGATTACGGGAAATTGGTCGCTGACGGGGAAGATGTGTCTCAGAAAATGAAATATTCCGACATGAGCATATCCAATGATTTTTCAATAAGATGGACGGGAAAGAGTTTTACGTGGTCTGCCGATTCGGAAACATCGTATACGTCTTCGCCGGGTTTCTTGTGCGTGACCCCGTTGTTGTATGATATATTTACCGATTCAACAGGGGCGGCCGGTGATTTTGCCGGATTGTGCCGATATGTTACAGGGCAGGAGCCTTCAGGAATCATGCAGGATCTGGCGGTCAGAAAGCTGTCTTCTTCCAATGCGATATCTGGGATGTACGGTAGAAATGGGTTGAACCTGTTTTTGACAGCAAGTGCGGACATGGATTTCTGGTGGATGAATTCACGGATGTCGCCTTTATACGATACTGATTTATATGGAACGGGCGGCGGCCATGAAAGCGGCGGTACGGTTACGGCAGAGGCATTTTCGGGGGACAGTGATTTTCTGGACAGTGATTTTCTCAACGATATTTACCGGCATGATGTGACTCTTAGCGTGCGCCAGAACATAAACTGGTCTGTTTCCGGCTTTTCCATATCGGCTGTGTTGCCTGTGGTTTTCAAAGACATACGGTTCAATGAAGCTTTGCACGGAAAATCCTCGGGTATAGACAAGGTGTATGTAAATCCTTATCTGAGGGCGGAGTACAAGATTTCATACGAATTGTCGGTCAAAGCCTTTGCTTCATATAATGAGAGTTACGGAGGCCTTTATGACAATTATCACGGTTACATCATGACCGATTACCGCAATATTTCCAGGCGTGAAGGCGATGTGTCCGTATCGCGCAGCCGGATTTACGGGGCTGGCCTGAAATATGCCAATACGGTCGCGGCGTTGTTTTTAAATGCGGATTTGCAATACGGGTGCAATTGGCGGAACCAGACATATTCGGTTTCGTATGACGGTATCCTGGCAATGCTGGAGTCTGTTCCTGAGCCGTCGTATTCCCGTCATTTAGGGGTTTCGGGAGATATAAGCAAAAGGTTTTTCGCGATAAACACGACATTGAAATTGTCAGGGGGCTACAACTGTTCATGGCAGAGGCTTTTAAGGCAAGGGGAATATTATCCTATGACATATTCCAATCTCGGGGGAAGTTTCGAGCTGTTGTCGGATTTCAGCAGGTGGGGTACGGCGGAATATTCTTTGGATGCTTCCCGTTCGGTTACATCCACGTCTGTATATGGAGTGGAGTCCTCTTCGCCTATAGTGAACCTGCGTCAGAAGTTGTTGTTGCGCATTATCCCTGTAGAGAGGCTTTTTTTGGAGGCAAGCTGGGAACACTACTACAATGACAATCTTTCCGGTGACAAGTCCATGTTTTATCTGGATGCATCGGTTTCTTACAAGTGGCGTAAATTCGAGTTTGTGATAGAGATGCGCAATCTTCTGAATTCGGATGTTTACCGGAGCAGCGTGTTCAGCGATGTCACCACGTATACTTATTCGTACGGTCTTCGTCCTTTGGGCGTGCTGATGAAAGTCATGGTGGACCTGTAGAAGAACATGCCAATGCAAATGAATTTGCATTGCTCTGGGCTTCTGCGTATATTTGCCTTCGGCAGAAATACGGTTCACGCCTCGGCATAGCAAATCGAATAAATTCGTTTGCTCTGCTCTCGGCTTCTGCGTATTTTTGCGAAAATTTGATTTGAAAATGGGAAAAGAGATTTTTAGCAAAGAAATGGTGGCCGAATGTGCCGCGACGTTGAATATTCCGGATATTGCAAATGCCGCCATAGCTGATGTGCTTGGTGTGGCCGTTGCGCTTGAGTCCAAGACTGGCATACCTTTTATACGTATGGACCAGGGTATTCCCGGGCTTCCTGCATCGATAATAGGCGTGGAGGCCGAAAAGCAGGCTTTGGATGCCGGCGTGGCCAATAAGTATCCACCCACAGCGGGGCTTCCGGCTTTGAAATCCGCGGCTTCGCGTTTTCTTAAAGCTTATCTCGATGTGGATGTTTCACCCAGATCGTGCATCCCAGGTGTAGGCTCGGCGTCCGTTTCGTTTGCGGCTTTTGCCATAACAACCCAGCTGGATTCGAAGAAAGATACGGTTTTGTTCATAGATCCGGGGTTCCCTGTACAGAAGGCCCAACTTAACATATTGGGCATCAAGCATGAGAGTTTCGATGTCTATGCTTATAGGGGAGAAGCTCTGCGTGGCAGGCTCGAAGAATATTTTTCAGCAGGAAATATAGCTTCGGTGATTTATTCCAATCCGAACAATCCTGCATGGATTTCACTCACAGAGGACGAACTCCGCACTGTCGGAGAACTCGCGGACAAGTACGGGGTGATTGTGCTTGAAGACCTTGCCTATTTTTGCATGGATTCACGTTCAGATTTCGGAACGCCTTTCGAGGCTCCATATCCTCCGACGGTAGCACGTTATACTGACAATTACATACTTATGTTGTCCGCGTCCAAAATGTTCAGCTATGCCGGACAGCGTCTCGGACTTGCCTGCATTTCGGATTCCCTTGCCGTGAAACAATATCCGTCGTTGGCTGCAAGGTATTCGGATTCGGGTATTTTTGCCAGTACGTATGCTGGAAGCATACTGTACACTATTTCGGCGGGAACAGCGTTTTCAACACAGTATGCTGTAGCTGCAATGATGGATGCGGCATGCGACGGAAAGTATGACTTTGTCGCCGATAATCGCGAATACGCAAGGCGTGCGGAAAGGATGAAGGCGGCTTTTGTGGAAAACGGTTTTCATATCGTTTACGATGAGGATTGCGGCCGTCCGATAGGAGACGGGTTCTTTTTCTCAATCGGATATGGAAAAATGTCCGGTGCGGAATTGATGAAAGAGCTTCTTTATTACGGTATCAGCAGCATTTCATTGTCCACTACGGGCTCTTCCCGTGAAGGTGTCAGGGCGTGTGTCTCAAAAATGACTCCGGAAATGTTCCCATTGTTGGAAGAACGTCTGAAGGCTTTCAATTCAGATCATTCGGGGTTGTAGCACAGGTGTTTGTCCGTTTTCAAGCACCATGGATGTCCCCCATTTCTGTGTTTATGCGTATTTCATTATAGCGTAAGTATGTGCTTTTTGAAGGAATTTTTTGAAAAATTTTTAATATTTCAATGAAAAAAATTTGGCGGTTTGAAATAACGGTTATATCTTTGCAACCCGAAACAAGAAAGGGTATTGGTGCGGTAGTTCAGTTTGGTTAGAATACCGGCCTGTCACGCCGGGGGTCGCGGGTTCGAGCCCCGTCCGCACCGCTTACGAAAAAAGACTGAAACAAGAAAGTCGAAGACAATATCCTCAAAGTCAGTAACTTTGGGGATATTTTTTTGTTATACCACGACAGATGAATACCCCATTGGAAGTCGAAAATTGGACAAATCGAGTAACCAAATCGTAACCAAGAAAAAAAACGGGAATTTTGGTTACGACTTCGTAGATATG
>JADIME010000070.1 GCA_017694935.1 Candidatus Merdivivens pullistercoris | reverse complement strand
TGCCGGAATGGTGTCACAAAGAACTTTTGAAAAAAATTTAAACAGCTTCTAACATAACAGCATATTTTTAGTTAATAAAATTTTCATCCACTCCCGGTAAAACCTTTGTTTGCCGGATGTCGTCTGCAAAGGAAAATAAAACGGGCAAAAAATCCTACACCCGTTTTTTCTCATTCAGGCAATTTGAGATTTTGAGAAAAAAAAGCCGCTGGAAACGGCTTCTAAGCGGCATTTTCGTTTTCTTTCAATTTCCGGTATTCTTTCCTGAAATGCGAAGGCGGCACGCCTGTCTCTTTCTGGAAAAGACGGTAAAACGAAGAAATGGAACTGTAACCGAGATTGTCGGACAGGAGTTTCAGAGGAATGTCGTCCTTTGGGTCGGAAAGGACTTTCACCGCCTCCTTGATTCGGTAGGAATTGATATAGTCATTGTATGAAATGCCGGCATGAGTGGAAAACATGCGGGACACATACAAGCGGTTGGTATCCAGAAGGGCCGCCAGTTTTTCCACCGAAAGATCCTTGTCGCGCCAGATTTCGTTTTCCTTCATCAATTTTTCCAGTCGGTTGAAAAGTTCCTCGTTCTTGTCCTCGTCCTTTTTCGTCTTCGACGCTTCCGTTTCGGCACGAAGCTGTTCTTCCCTCCTGATCCGCTCCTCGTAGCGGCGCACCTGGTCGCGGTACATGAGATTCTTCCGGCGGTAGAACGCCAGTACCACGGAGGCTATGGCGATCGCGGCGACGATAAAACACACATACAGGGTCAGCTTGTGCTGCTGCCTCATTATCTGCATCTCCTTTTCTTTCAGGTCGCCGTCCCGCTTCGCGTTTTCATACTGTATCTGCATCGAGCCGAACGCCCTTTCCTTTTCGACATTGAAAAGAGTGTCCGCTATGGCCGTGCTCCTCCTCAGGAAATCTATGACTTTCGCCGAATCGCCCATCTTGCCTTAAGCATCCGCAAGCCCTTTGTACAGCCTGAGTATGCAGAAAAAGTTATAATGGCTCTCCGATATGTCAAGGCCCTTCAGGTAGCTCTCCACGGCTTCAGCGTAACGCCCCTGGCCCTGCAGGAAGTCCCCGTACATCTGATAGGCGTCGATAAGCGTGGTCACATCCATGTTGTCCGTATCCGAAAAGGCTGACTTGAAATATTTTCCTGCCTCTTCGTACCTGCCTTGCCGCGCAAGTATCATGGCATGGAATGCATCAACATTGTTCATGCCCGGAATCTTCTCTGAAAGGTAGCCCGTCTCGCGCACATAGTCCAAAGCCTTGTCCAGATCCCCGGCGACATAATACATGTACGCACAGCTCAAAGTGCCGAAATACAGTGCATAATCGCTGCCCATTTCTTTGCCGAGCCGGTATGCTTCCTCGGCATAACGCAGCCCTTCCGGATCATGGCGGAGGTAGTACACCCATACTATGTTGCTTAACAATATCGTATAATTCAGCATGTCATCATGGTCATAGGCGACTTCAAGACCTTTGTAATACCATGAAAGCGCCTCGTTGTAGTTAAGGGCCGAGTTAAGCGAATGTATTCCCATGCCGTTGTATATGGCTATCAACGGAAACGGTTCTTTGTAGCGTTCAGCCGCAAGAAGTACCTTATTAAAATAGAACACCATCGAATCGGGCTTGTCTGTCAGAATTTACGCCTGCCCGAGATACACGCCCGAAACTACCATAAGCGCCGTGTCCCTCTCTTCCATGGCGATCCTATAACACCTGCCGGCAGACTGGATCAGATCATGGAAACGGCCTTCCCTCGTGTAAATCCCATACAGTTTGGAAAGCGCGTCGGTATCTGTCGAATCCTCTTCAAGCGCTTTCAGCAAGGCCGCTTCCGAGTACTCCCCTTCGGGCATGTTTTTCCCGCTGTACGCATCGGTACATGATACGAGACAGGCGGCAAAAACCGTTACCGCCGCATATACGAATGCCTTTATATCCCCGTAAAATGCACAACGCATATTTTTCTCCGATTTTGCAAGACAAAATTAACGGTTTTTTTTTCGAAAATGCAGCATATCTTTGCAGTCATGGAAAACAGAATCACATTCAAAAGCATATTGAAACGCCTGCTCGTGCTTGCAGGGCCGATTGTAATCGGGCAACTCGGGGTTGTCCTCGTATCTTTCGCGGATACGTTCATGGTAGGGCATTACGGTGTCAAAGAACTCGCGGCCGCCTCTTTCGTGAACAATCTCACGATGCTCCTCGTCGTGACCGGACTCGGTTTTTCGCTCGGTCTCACCCCGCTCGTAAGCGAGGCAGAAGGCAGGGCGGACAGGAAACTGGCCGGGGCATTGCTGAGGAACGGACTGAAATCCAACGCCGTACTTGCGGCACTCGTTTTCATCGTGATGGTTGTCCTGTATCTTAACTTAGACAATATGGGCCAGCCGGAAGAACTGCTTCCGCTGATCAAGCCTTACTATATAGTGGTGTCGGTTTCCATACTGTGTACGTATTTCTTCAATGCGTTCAAACAGTTCACCGACGGTCTGACAAAGACCAAGGTGTCCATGACAGTAATCATCGCCAGCAATGTCATGAACATCGTCGGGAACTACGTCCTGATTTACGGCAAGGCCGGATTTCCTGAAATGGGGCTTCTCGGAGCGGGAATAAGCACATTGGCCGCGAGGATATTCACCGTGGCGGCAATGGCCGGCTACGTATTTTTCAATAAGCGCATGAAGGAATACGTGGCAGGATTCAGGAGCAAGGCCGAAAGCAGGGGACTGCTTGGAAAAGTCACCCGCCTCGGCATTCCGATAGGCTTGCAGATGGGGATGGAGACGGCATCGTTTTCATTGGTCGTCATACTTGTCGGGAAACTCGGGACTACAGAGCTGGCCGCACACCAGGTCATGGTTACAATATCGCAGATTTGTTACATGCTTTACATAGCCGTGGCAAGCGCATCGGCAATAATGATAAGCAGTTTCAACGGGAGGAAGATGTTCCGCGAAATCTCCCTGACATCGCGCGCGGCGTATGTCTCCGTCCTCGGACTGACAGTAATATGCGCCGGAAGCGTGATACTTTTCCTCAGGCCTTTGTCTTCGCTATTTACCGAATCCGACATCGTGACCGACATGGTGGCTACCATAGCCCTGCCTTTCCTCCTGTACCAGTTCGGGGACGGCCTGCAAATCGCATACGCCAATGCACTCCGGGGGCTGCAAAAAGTAAAACCGATACTTCCGATAGCTTTCGTATCGTACTTCATAATATCGATACCGGCAAGTTACGTATTCGCTTTCCCGCTCGGCATGGAATTGCCGGGAATCTGGTACGGCTTCCCGATATCTCTTACGTTTGCAGGGATATTTTATTATCTTACATACAGAAAGGCTTATATAAAACTGGCTTGCAATCATGATAATCACTGAACAGGAAAAACGCCGCGCGGCTTTGGAAGCCGTGGCGGAGAAAATGATGGCGGCGGCAAGGACCGCGCCCAAGGCAAGAGGCACCGACAATCTCGGCATCGCCATGGTAACAGGAGAAGACATATCAAGGCTGTCCGCCGAAATGGAAAAACTCGGAAATGAAAACGATCTGGCATTTTTCATCCGCGATGCCGCCTGCATTGCCGCCTCGGAAGCGGTAGTACTCATAGGCACGGCCAACAAGGCACTCGGACTCGACTGCGGTTACTGTGGTTTCCCGTCCTGTGCAGAGAAATGCAAGATCTCGCCGGGAACTCCTTGCATATTCAACTCCAACGACCTCGGCATAGCAGTAGGCTCGGCCGTATCCGTGGCCGCCGACAACAGGGTGGACAACCGCGTGATGTTTTCAGCCGGAGTGGCCGCCCGCGCACTCGACATGCTGCCCGGATGCTGCTATATACTTGCAATACCCCTCTCCTGCTCCGGAAAGAGCAACTTTTTCGACAGATAACGTGCGCGGTAGCATGACCGGGCACGCGCCCCATGTCCGGAATGCGCTGCAAGGCCGATTTGTGTGCACGACGGCCGGTTACAGAAGAATCAGGCTGAATGCCATCAGGGCCATGCCGGACACAAGGCCGAGTATGGATATGTGGTGTTCCCCGAATTCGTGCGCGGCCGGAAGCAGCTCGTCAAAGGAAATGAATACCATAATGCCGCTCACGGCCGCGTATGTACAGCCGAGAAGCATCGGAGAGATGAAAGGCATGAGTATCGAAAATGCCAGCACCGCCCCTACCGGCTCCGCAAGGCCTGAAATCAATGTGTACGAAAAGGCTTTCTTCCTGCTGCCCGTAGCCTGATATATGGGTATCGAGACAGCTATGCCTTCAGGTATATTGTGAATCGCAATCGCCACTGCTATGGCAAGAGCAAGGCCTGAATCCTGATAGGATGTAATGAAAGTGGCAATCCCCTCCGGGAAATTGTGTATGGTAATGGCTATCGCCGTGGCAATGCCGACTTTTTTCAATTTCTTTTCATGGGCTATCTCATGAGGGTTTTCCTCAGACGGCACTAGACGGTCTATCAGGGCGCACAGGCCTATGCCCCCGAAGAACGCCAACGCCACAATGACATCGTCCGTCCTGGAGCCATCGCCGTAAAGCGGTGATATGAGGTCGAGAGCCGAAGGCATCAACTCCATGAACGAAATGTATATCATCACTCCGGCCGAGAGTCCGAGCGAAAAGGCAAGGAATTTTTTCCCGCCGGCCGTTTCCCGTTTTCGGGAAGTCAGAGGGACAATTGAAATCAGCCAGCCTATCAACGTGGACAGGCCGGCTATCATCGTCATTGAAAGCGCCAGAAAGAAATGGTTCATCAAATGAATTTGATCACCTCTTTATTGCGCGGCTTTGCCTGAGGCTGCTCGTCAGGATAACCCGCCGCAATGATATACTGCACTTCATAGCCTTCACTGAACTGAAGGGCCTTCAGGTAGTCAGCAGCCTCCGGAGTATTCAGGAAACGCGCCGACGAGCCGAGGCAGCATGTGCCGAGACCGAAAGAATGGGCTGCAAGCATGATGTTTTCCCCCATCAGGCCGGCATCGATGAAGGTCATCGGACTTGGTTTCACCGCTACCACGAACAAAGCCGTGCCGTTACGGAATGCGTTCCGGAATGAAGGGTCGGCTTTCATCTGCCCGACCATCGATGCGTCCATCATGGAAAGCTGGAGGTCGCTCATGCCCTGTATCCACTCCTTGTTGTCCACGATACGGACCTCCCACTGCTGGGCGTTCATGGCATTGGGGGCATTGATACCGCATTCGGCTATACGCATGAGCAGGTCGCGGTCTACCGGCCTGTCCTGATATTTGCGCACGCTGCGCCTCTCCATAATCGCTTCGACTACAGGGTTCTCGTATGCGCTCTCCGTGGCATTCGGCACCGACGGGGTTTCCTTGCACGACATCATTGGAAGTACTAAAGACATAGACAATAAAATAAAAATTTTTCTCATATTACTGATGTTTTCTACATTGCCGACAAAGTTAAGAAAAAAATCAGAAGCTGTTTTAAAATTTTAAACAGCTTCTTAAAGACCTCCTCAGAATCCCTGCTTTTTCAGGGCGGCTGTCATTTTTTCCGACATTGCAATATTGTCCGCTTCGGTAAAACGGAAACGGGTAAACACCTGGGCGAGATTGTCCGTGCCGTTAAGTTCCACGAAATACCGGCTTTCAGGAAGGGCTTCCTTGGCAGCGTATATCCTGTCTATGTCCCCGGCCGAATAGTCCTTGTATCTGTCATGGTGGATTATTCCTTCTACCGGAAGCCGGTCGGTCTGCTCCGGATGTTCGTCCGGATAGCCTAAGGCCACTGTCAGCACGGGAAAGACGAGGCGCGGAAGCCCGAGTATGCCTATGATGTCCCCGGGATTGTCCACCGTGGTGCCTATCACGCAGGTGCCGAGGCCGTTTTCCTCCGCAAGCGTACAGAAAGCCTGGGCAAAAAGCAGGGTATCGGTCGCCGCATTGAAAAATGAGACGAAATTGCCGTAGCCCGGCACCGCATCGCGGCATTCGCACCATCTTGCGAAACGGTTGAAGTCGGCACAGAACGTAAGCACCGCCGGGGCTTCTACAACCATCGGCTGGCGATGGTGCGCATCGGCCAGACGGGACTTCATATCCAAGTCGGTCGTGACCACAAGACTGTAAAGCTGCATGTTTCCCATCGTGGCGGCACGGGAAGCCCCGGCGGCCAGAGATTCTATCAGTTCTCCCGGAACAGGGCGCTGACTGTATTTCCTTATACTCCTTCTTTCAGCGAATGTTTTCATAAAACGGATTTTAAACAGCTTCTTATATTTTGCATGCAAAAATACGCATTTTTTCGACTTCAAACTTTTAAAGGCTCACTATGACGGAGCAGGATTATTGTCGGTTTTCCAAAAGCGGCTGGATTGTTTCCACATGACAAATCCGTACGGTTTGCGAATCACTTCCCGGAAACTCTTATTCGCCAAGCACAGGCGTTCACATTGCGAAAGGGCTGTGCCGAGCAATACGGTGTCGTGTATCCAAAGCCACGTCCCGACTTAATTTTTGTTTTTGCAATTCACTGTAAATCAAGAATAAACAACATACATATCAAAAAATCACCGTGGCTTCCAAGGGTTTCCTAAATCCTCAGAATCCACACCTATGAAATATTGTTACAACAGCAATTTATTGTATATCAATACATAACAGCATATTAAAGTTAAGTCGGGGCGTAGCCCATAGAATGCGTACCGGGAAAATGTTGCGAGCATTGCATCCCTCACTCACAGCAGCCTGTGGGTGAGGACTGTCATGACGGCTTCCTGAATACTGCCTACGCCGAGTTTAAAGAATATTTTACTTCGAGTATTTTTTATCGAGGACTCGGTTCGGGACAACTTATTCGCTATCTGTTTAATTGACAAGCCGTTGCACACATAGAGCATTACCCTTTTCTCTGTCTCGGACAACTGCATCTCTTTATATTCATTCCACTTCATTGCCAAGAAATCGTACTTCCAGCGCATCAGCCCCAAATTGTCCCGTATTGTAAGGTCATGTCCCCGTGAAATCACCGCCGGAGACATAGTGCCGAGTACGGACAATATCTTATGATCCTCCTTTACCTCGAACGGGGCTACTTGATGGGCGACGAACACAGAACGCCCTTTCTTGTCCATCAAACCATGGGAAAAAGTCGCTGAATAATGGTTGATCTTTGATGAATGGAGATTTTCATAAAATTTCAGCATGACCGGCAGGACATTGCCCAGAAATTCCTTGTCCTCGGGAACGCATGTTTCCATAAAGAAACTCTTTCCCTTGGCCTTTGCCTCGGCCGCAGTATACCCTGCAATGAACATCGGGTATCTTGAAACATAAAGCATTTCCTTGGTTTCTACATCTAAAATGTAAGCCGGAGGGGCGGTCACGCTGGAAAAAGAATCGCACATGTCCGCAAGATTCTCAAGCCTTTTGTTATTCATGGTATCATTCATATTCATTCAGATCTATGTTTTTTTAGAAGCTGTTTAAACGGATTTTCAAATGCCGTTCTTGAAAAGAGCCATTACCGGGTCGATGAAACGCATTATCAGGCGGCGGTCTTCGGTAATGATTTCGGCAGTGCCGTCCATCTTCTGGATGAGCCTGAGTTCTTTCCCGTAAGTAGTGACAAGCCCTTCGGGGAAAACGATTTCGGCTGTGTATTGCGGCTCCGACTGGGCATTGGCCGGTTCTTCGGGCACGGATGAAAGGTAGCCTATCTCCCCCACCAGCATACCGTATTCCATATAAGGATAACCGTTGAGCCTTACATTGACTTTCTGACCGGCGGCGACTTTGCCGAAACTCGCCTGAGGAATCTTTACTATGCCGACGACCCTGCTGTCGTCATCCGGGACCACGGTAAGAAACGGCTCTCCGGCACTTATGAACTGCCCTTCGTCCCATTTACGCACAAACGACACATGGCCTTCCATCGGCGAGACCAGCAGATACGAAAGTTTCCAGCTGCCTATCTGGGACTCTAAACGTTCCATGCAGCCGGCTATCTCCTGTTCGTAAGCCAAAGTCTCGTCGTCCTGCTGGATCGACAGTTCTACAAGTTGCTGTTCAAGCTGTATGATCGAAAGTTCAGTGGAAGTCATCTGCGACCTGAACGCCATGAGGTTGCTCCGGGCCTGCAAAAGGCTGCGGGATGCTTCCTCATATTCGAGCGGGGCTATGATACCGTCGGCAAACAGGGACGAATCCCTGCGGTAATTTATCGTTTCATACTCGAAGTCCTCTTCCATCAGGAGATACTGGCTCCGCATCTGCGCGTAATATTCACGCTGCTTGCCTATCTGTTCCTCGACCAGATCCTTCTTTTTCGATATGACAGCCCGGAGTATATAGTCCTTGTATTTAAGGCAAGCCGTCGAAAACGACGACCAGTCGCCCTGCATGACGCCCAAAGCATATTCCCCGTAAATCCACCCTTGGAATACGGCCGAATCCAAAGGAATCCCTGCCAAGGCCTTCATCCCTTCCTCTACGGCAAGCACGTCACGGTAATCGGCGCTCGAATATATCACCCCGAGCAAGCCGTCCCGGGCTACGGTATCGTTGTTTTTCACAAAAATCTTCTCTATGTCTCCGCTCCCCTTAGCCACTATGTCCACTGGGGAGTTGCCCGTGGTTATCGTTACAGTGGCGTTCACCCTTTCGGGAAACTTGATAAAACAGCATCCTATGACAATCGCGGCGAATATCGAAAAAATGACTGTAACGCCCCAACGGATCGTCCATGAGGGTATGCGGCCGAGGATTTCCTGCGCCTCTTCGCTATGATAACCGCTATGATCAGTTTCAGGCATGATTGTTTATGTTTTTATTCGTTTATCGACTAACCGGTTTCAATTGCCCAGCTCCAGCTGGTTTTTCACCAATTCATAATAATACCCCTTCTTCTCCGTAAGCTCCTTGTGAGTACCCTGCTCGACCACGCGGCCTTTGTCGAGGACAATGATATTGTCCGCGTTTTTCACCGTACTCAGACGGTGTGCTACTATTACTACCGTGCGGTTCTCGAAAAGTTCATCCAGATTTTCCATTATTACCTTTTCATTGTTGGCATCCAACGAGTTTGTGGCCTCATCGAAAAACAGGTAACGCGAGCCTTTGTATGCGGCCCTCGCTATCAGAAGGCGTTGTTTCTGCCCGGTACTCACGCCGTTGCCCTCCGCTCCTATCTTTGTGTTGTATCTCAAAGGAAGCCCGCCTATGAAGTCCTCTATGTTGGCTATGCGCACAGCCTTGCGCACTTTTTCCATATCCGGTTTTTCATCGGAAACCCCGATGTTCCCGGCTATGGTATCGGAAAACACGAACCCTTCCTGCATCACCGTGCCGCACTCCCCGCGCCATATGGACGGACTGTAATCGCCGATACGATTGCCGCCGAGAAGCACCTCCCCGGAAACCGGCTCGTAGAAACCCAGCATCATTTTCAGCATGGTGGTCTTGCCGCTTCCCGAAGCCCCGACTATCGCCGTGACTTTGTTGTGCGGGACTTTGATGTTTATGCCGTCAAGGACTTTTTCCGAATGAGGCCCGTTGTACTGGAAAACCACATCCTTGAACTCGATGTCGGCATCTTCCGGGATTTCCCTGATATAGTCGCGCTCCGGATCCTCTTCATCCTTGCGCTCCTGTATCTCCCCGAGACGTTCAAGGGAGATCTTGGCATCCTGAGCCTCCTGCACGAATTTTATGAATTGCGAAATAGGCGCGTTCAACTGGCCTATGATATACTGCATGGCCGTCATCATACCGAGTGTCATGTCGCCGTTTATCACCGCGCTTGCGGCAAGGAAGGATATGAACACGTTTTTGGTCTGGTCGATGAACGTTCCGCCCACCTGCTGTGTCTGACCGAGCGCAAGGCCTTTCACGCTCACATTGAAAAGCCGGGCCTGTATCCTCTCCCATTCCCAACGTTTCTGTTTTTCGCAACCGTTGAGTTTTATGTCCTGCATTCCTCCTATCAGCTGGACTATGCTGCTCTGGTTTGCCGCCGCTTCCTGAAAACGCATATAGTCCAGCTTGCGCCTGCGCCTCAGGAACAACAACACCCAGCCCACGTAAAGCGCGCTGCCGAGGATGAATATGCCGAGGATTTTCAGGTCATACCCTCCCATTACGGCCGAATAGACGACGAATGTCACCGCCGCCATGACTATGCTCAGCAGCGACCCGGTAAGGAAAGTCTGTATACGGCTGTGGTCTCCTATGCGCTGCATGATGTCTCCCACCATCTTGGAGTCGAAGAACGATATCGGAAGCCGCATCAGCTTGGCAAGGAAGTCCGAGATGAGCGAAATACTTACCCTTGTCGTCATGTGCAGCATCAGCCAGCTGCGGATAAGCTCGTTGGCCATCTGTCCGAGAACCAGCACTACCTGGGCGATCAGTATGACAACCACGAAATGCAGATCGCTCGTACCTATGCCCACGTCTATCACCGACTGCGTGAGGAAAGGCAGAATGAGGCTGATGATACTGCCGGTAAGCATGGCAAGGAGCAACTGCGCGATGAAATGCCTGTAGGGTTTCAGGTATTTCAACATTCCCTTGAATCCCAACCTCTTGTCTTCGTCTCCCTTTTCATCGTAAAATTTCGGCGTAGGCTCTATCAGAAGCGCGATGCCGAGGCCGCCGCCTTCATGGCCGCCGTCCTCGTCCCGTATGGAAACCCACGATTTCAGAAACTGTTCTTCGGTATATTTGAGCAACCCCGAGGCCGGATCGGAGACATGCACGTAAGTCTGCCCGCGCCTGCGCTCCACCTTGTAGACCACGACAAAATGGCGTTGGTTCCAGTGTACTATGCAAGGCAGCACCGCTTCACCGCAAAGCTGGTCAAAATCCAGCTTCACCCCCATCGTCCTGAAGCCTATTGCTTCGGCGGCATCGCTGATGCCCAAAAGCGACACTCCCTCGCGGGAAATGTGGCACAGGTCGCGGAGATTCTGCAACGAATAGTTTTTGCCGTAGTGCTTTGCCACTATCTTCAGACAAGTCGGGCCGCAGTCCATCGAGTCCAACTGGCGGTATGCAGGAAAAGTTTTCATTCTTTAATACTTGAACACAAATACATAATCACCTTTCATCGGATAGCCTTTGTACGACCGGTAATATCTCCACGGAAGGGCAAAACCGTAAGAGCGGCCTTTTTCGAGGGAGGATTTTTCTATCTTCATGGTGAGCTTGCGGGCATCGTCCGAATAATATACCGTCTTGTCGTAAGGCTTCGAAGGCTCGATCATCAGCGTGCCGTCATCGTAAGGATAATTCCCCGTACCGTTCACCCCCGTATGCATCGGGACGGAAAACCCGAATTCGACCAAAAGCGTGTCGGGAGAATAATTTTTCTTCACCTTTGCCGATACCACATTCGGGTACAGGGAGGCATAATGCTTCCTCTCGCGCCTTATGTTCTTCGCTGCATCGGAAAAATATTCCGCCAGCTCGGGCATGAAGTCCCCGAAATCCCGATATCGCTCCCTGTCCAAATAAAATTCGCGCATTTTCTCTATCGATGAATCCAGCCAGAAACAGCCGTTGCGTGCCGAAGAAGCAATCGTGGAGTTGTACTCAAAAGACTCGTCACGCTTCCCGAAGCCGTAATCTTCCGGGCAATACAGACCTTTGTCCTTGAAATACATGGCCGTACACAAAAGTTGCAGCCAATCGTAAACCATCCTGTCCGGTTCCTTTACCCCTTTGTAACGCATCAGATTGTTGATGTCATACTGATTGAAGAATATATCGGCGGCTTCCTTGAAGTCGTCCTCGTATCTTTCCGCTATCGGCGCTACCATCACGCCGCACAGGCTCGATATCGCACCGGGACCGTAAATGCCGGCTGTCTGGCTGCCTATCTGCCCCGGATCCACAAAAGACGGGTCGAAAAACAGGCCGTAGACAAGCACCGTGCCGTCTATCACCCCGGTATCGGACATGAGATAACTGTTGGGGCCGTTCACAAACGCGAGGCACAACCCCGTTTCCGACATGTCGCGTCCGAAAAAACCGCCGAACCAGGCCGTATCGACCGGACACATTTTCAGCATTATTTCCTCGCCTTTGGCATAAAGGGAAGCATTGTCCTCGAAAAATGAATGGAAATCCGTCTGCCTGTAAAATTCGTCCAAAAGCCACACGAACCTGCGGTAATTGTCCTCCGTCCACCGCGGATCCGTTTCGCACAACTTTGCAATGTCGGCATCCTCCGAAACGGAAACCGTGCCATCCTTTATGACGAGTGTCTGGGCGGCCTGCGGGATGGCATCATAGCCTATATGGTTTTCCTGTCTCATTTGCTTGAGAAAGCCGATGAGCCCATGCTCTTTGTACCGGGCGAAATAGCTGTCAATCGCGGCATTGTAGCTCTGCACCGACCCCTGCATGTATTCCTGATACCCTGCAAGCCGGGCGGCTATGCTTGTCAGCTCGAAACGCTCGTCGGCCTTGAAAGAAGTAATCTGGGCAAAACATCCCGAGGAAGCCAAAATGCCCAATAAAAATATGATTGTACGTTTCAACATGGTATTAATTGTTTTTATGAGTATCAGTCTGGACTCCAAGCTATTATTTTTTCCCCTTCATATATGCTATATGAAATTTCAGGAAATCGGGCAAGAATCCTTTGTAAGGAGTACAATTGCAATTATGTTTTCTTTCAAATTTGTTTTCAATCCGTTGGATTGGGCAACCGCCGCTGCATAACGGCAAGTATTTGCATGTTTGACATGTAGCATCGTCAATAGGATCTGCGCCATATAGTTGCCTGTTCAGGATTTTTTCATTTATCTCAGTTAATATTCCATCTTTGTTTAAACGTCCAATCGCGTATTCTTTATTTCCTATTACCTCCCAGCATTTATAGGCATATCCGTCAGGGTCGAATGAAATAGCCGTATTGTTACGTATGGCGCATTCATTAAAGAATGGTTCTGGATAATGAACGTATGGTGAATCCATACCTTTGGATGCAAGATCAAGAATAAATTCCGAACGGTCCTTATGTTGGAAAAAATTGATTGTTTGTCCGGAGCTACACTCACTTGTTCCACGATCAAGTACGAAAGCGGGAGCAAGTGCTATGTTCTTACGTCCTCTAAACCTTGTCTGGCACAATTTATACAATTGCTCATATTCATGAGCGTTTTCACGTGTAAGATTCACACGGACAACGATATTCATGTCCGGAATACGATCGTTTAATAACATTATATTAGACATTACGCGCTCAAATACATCTTCTTCCGACTCTATGTGTTTGACTTTATTATGAGTGTCTTTCATGCCGTCCAATGTAATTTGCATTTGGGAGATACCGACTTTTTTAAGCACACGCATTGTGTTTTCGTCTATATGATACCCTGTTGTAATTATATTGGACAATACGGTATTTTTCCACGCACCAGAGAACTTATCATGGAAAAGTTCAATTTGGGAAATAGCCATCAACGGTTCTCCTCCGAACCATGTAATATGGATATTCTTTAAATCATGTTTGGTGGTTACATATTTGATTATAGAGTCCATAACTTCTGCCGACATATAGCTTTTAGTCTTGTATTTCTCAAAACAATAATGGCAGTGGAAGCAGCAGTCCATTGTAGGAGCAAGGGTCAGATGCATACTGGCAGTTTGAGTGCGCATTCTGGCTATTGAAGCCTTGTATTTTAGAAAATCGTCATCATCGTTTTCAGTAATGATATTATTCTCATATAAAGCATTCCACAATTCGTGGTCCATAGATGACAACTCAATTTCTATTTTACTGTTTTCGCTATATACCAAAATGTCATACGACTCTTTGTCTATTTCAATTAAAGCATTGGAAAGAGTGTTATATGCGTAATAGTCTGTATTATTGTTGTTGTCAAACAAGAAAGTGTACTTTGAAACTATCATTTTTGTTTAGTGTTGGTATTGTAAATTATCCAATAATCTTCTTCCATTCTATTGTAATCAGAGGCCACAAAAAACGCCCCATGCAATCTAAGTCCGTATTTTTTGTCTTTCTCTAATGACGAGCGGTCTATCTTAAGAACATATGTACGGTCATCCGCCCAATATGCGCAGTCTGACAAGTTCTCATCATCAGTTTCTGCCAATGGAAGTATTTCCAACTCATCGTCATCAAAGTTTCTCCCAGTGCTATATATCCCGTTGGACATGGGTTTTGAGAATGTAATCCGGATTTCGTCGGCTTTCTCTTCCCAAATATTGCTGCCATTGGCAGGAAACATATTTACAATGTATGGGCGGCGATGCTCGAACTCGAATTTGATGCGGTCATAATTTCTGGCTGCATCATTCACGAAAGCTGCCAGTTGCGGCATGAACGAGTTTATGTGAGGGTAAATGTCCCTGTACAGATAAAAATTTTCCATGAACTGCACGGAGCGTGGAAACCATATAAAACCACGTTCTGTCATTTCATTACATTTCGGCGTGATGAACATCGTTTTAAGAATGTCTTCATTCAATTTTATATCAGGATCAACCAAAGCGAATAAAGACACCATCCTTTCTCCAATGAATTGCAGATTGTCTCGGTAGTACATAAGGCTGAACAAGTCATTAAGCCATTCCATCATTGCGGTAAACGCACCATCATACCCGTATTGCGCAATGATGTCCGCGACATAAGGATACATTTCTTCCGAAGCTTCTTTCATTTGCGGCCAATATTCAAGAAACATTGGGTTAGAATAACCATGGCAAGTCTCATGGACAATAGGATATAGCATCTCAACAGAATATTGTACCTGCCCTCCGATAATGATTGCGTTTGCATCTCCTACGGAGTAGTTGCTTTTACCATGTCCCATGGCTACATAAATGTTCGGCATATCCCGCTTTATCCCGAAAAATTCGCCAAACCATTCAGTGTTGAAATATTGCAGAACATCGTCCATGCCGGCAATGGCCTGCTCATATAGCGGGCGGTGGTTTTCGTAAAATGAATGGAAATCGGATTTTACATAAAAATCATTGAGCAGCCGCACATATTTCCTGAAGGTTTTTTCGTCTTTCCATCCGTAGCCGAACCCCAGTCTTTCTGAAAGATTAATATCATCGTCTATTTTAACCTTGCCATCTTCGATTTTAAGGCACAGAGCGGATGCCGCCACACTGCCGTATCCGAGCTTTTCCTCGTTACGTAACCTGACTATGTACGCCGTGAGTTCTCCGAAACGGAAATCACTGAAGCATGAATCAATGTCACTGTTGTATTCCGTTATATATCCCTCCTTGTATTCGGGGATTCCTGCGAGCCGGAAAACAGCTCCTGTGAGTTCTATTCTTTCGTCTGTTTTTGCACGCAACTGCTGTCCTGTATGTTGCAGTACCTGTTCTTGTCCCGAACAAACATAAGATATGAGACAGAACAAATATATAAATATCGATAATTTTTTCATGATATGATATATGAGAATTCATTTCATCAAGTACTAAATGAAGAGGGTAACCCCAAAGATTACCCTCAAAAAACTTAAAATGTATAACTCATAAGAATGTGGCAGCTCTCATCTATATTTACGCAATAAACCGAATATTGTGTCATTATTCCACAAATATGGTCTCTTGACTCACAAAAGGAATGATAACTGTTAGGTACACCAATGCAAGTACCATGTATTTTCGCACATGTAACATCATGTATTCTCGGGCATAGAGAATCATCATAAGGGTTTGTGCCGCCTTTTAGTTCTGCCATTTCTTTTTGTTTCAAGAAACGGCTTTCCTCAATAATTCTGAATTTTTTCATAATTAATGTTTTTTATTTGTCCTTGCCTACTCGTAAAGTTTTTCGGCTTTCCACTGCGTTTGAGTAATACAAATTCACGCTTCTGCACCGCTTACCGAGATGCCTTGCATCCTTTCTGCAGAGAAATTCATTCACCTTGTCTTATATAAAAATATTTATTGATTTGATTGATGCCACTGTTCTAAAAGCCAAGAGGGCCACCCTCGAGGTTACAGCACTGCCCTGATACGGCAGGAAGATGGTATTATGATCAAATAATCCATGGCCGAAACATCTATTGTTGCAAATATAACAATAATAATCTGACATGCAACTAAAAAAGTCACAATAAATGTTAAGAATTGTTAAGACGCCGATAAAGAAAAGGAACCTGACTTTTCAGCCCGGTTCCTTTTCTGAACAATCCTGCTTCTCAGAAGTTGTTTAAATTTTTTCAAAAATTCTGAGAAAAATTTTTAAACAGCTTCTCAATACACGAATTCGAACTGATAATTGTCCATCATCGGGTACGCCTTGCAGCTGCGGAAAGACCATGCGTCGATTGTCCCTCCGTAGCGTTTCCCTTTTTCCATGACCCGGCGGTCGAAGCCCACCGTGAATGTATATTCGTCATCGAACGAGGCCGACACGGCATCCAACGGCATGGCATCCCCGTTTGGATAAAACCGTGTAGTCATGAAACGCCCGCTCATCGGAACGGAAAAGGTAAAATGCAGTTTCAGCCTGTCAGCATCCGCCGAGTCCACAGCAAAGCCAGTGACACGGGGATACAGAGCCTCGTATTTTTCTCTTTCCGCTGCCGTGTTTTTGGAAAATCTATTGTAAGAAGCTGTTTAAATTTTATTCAAAAATAATTTTATGGCAGCGATATGCAGCATGGCTTCGTGCGTATCGGCCCTGTATTCATAGTCAATGGTCAGTCTCCTGAAGTTCTCGAGCCATGAGAAAGTGCG
>JADIME010000069.1 GCA_017694935.1 Candidatus Merdivivens pullistercoris | reverse complement strand
CGGATACGACGGGCGGAACAAGCAGTGCAAGCCGTCAGGCTTGCATGGCCGAGGCGTGAACCGTATTTCTGCCGGAGGCAAACATCGCAGAAGCCGAGAACAGCATGGCATGCCTCACGGCTCACGCGAGGCCTCGGACTTGTACCGGAAAAGTGATGTACGTTTGTCGAGTCAGTATTGCCGGAGACACGGCCGACAGACTTGTATTGCCTGTGAAGGAGATGTTTATAAAAACTGCTGGAGCAATCGTAAATCGTTGAGTTTATGCAAAACATTGTGAATCAATACATCCCGGGGTCGTGAGTTAAGTCGGCACGCTCCAGCAAATTCTGTTTTCAGGCACTATGACGAAACAAGATTTTTGTCAGGTTTTACAAAAAAATGCGAAAACCTGCACGAAAGCCTGTCTCAAATGTTCTGAGAAAAATCTAATGATTATCTGCAAATTATCCCTGACCTGGGCCGGCAGCAATCTGTTGATGCGACCTGCGGCATTTTCAAACTTTTCAAACCTTTATTGCAAAGCCGGGAACGGGGCGGCTTAATACTTGTCTTTGTAAGACACTGTTCCATAAATTGTTATGATAATCCGACAAAAAATCACTGTTCCGAGCGAGATCCACCTCGACCTCGCTCGGAACAGCGTTTTTATGGCAAATTTTTGTTAGTTAATTCATATGCAGCCATTTACATGTGTCGAAGGTTAAGTCGTCCCGTTCCCGTGTTTGCGCATATTGAAGCGGCCGGAAGTCGGACAAATCAGGCCGACAGCGGCAAGACAAATACATTTCGCCGGAATCAGAGGTAATTTTGCGGATAATCAGATAAATTGCGAGGCTTTGTAATATTTATGTAACAAATAATTGCCTAATTTACACGCAAAATCGATAAGACTTATTTTATGGGGAAGAAAAATGCTTCGCTTCCGTACCTGGAGAGAGACATAAGCTGGATGTATTTTAACAGAAGAGTGCTGCAGGAAGCCTCAAAGGACAACGTGCCGCTGTTGGAACGGGTTTCGTTCCTCGGCATCTATTCCAATAACCTTGACGAATTTTTCCGTGTCAGGGTGGCCTCCCTGAACCGCATAGCCGAATATGACGACAAGAGCGGTGCCAAGGAATCGCAGCTCGCGGCCAAAACCGTGCGTGCCATCAACAAGATCAATGATGTGTACGGTGCCGATTTCGAAAATGAGATCGCACGCGTATTCGAAGCGCTCGAAGGTGAAGGGATCATGCTTATTTCAGACAAAAAGGCCGATGAAGAACAGCTCGGTTATATCCATCAGTATTACCGTGACAAGATCGACGGACTGATAGTCCCGATAAGGTTTTCCGCCATCGAGCACCTCGACCATGAGACGGACGAAAGCATATACATGGCCGTAAAGGCATCATATGTGTCGCAGACAGGGAAAACAAACTACGATTATACGTATTTTGAACTTCCGGTGCAGAGTTGCGGGCGTTTCGTAAGGCTTCCGGACAAGGATGGAAAAAGCTATATAATGTTTATAGATGACATCGTGCGTTGCTCGCTTCCCAAAATATTCGAAGGTACCGAATACGAAAGTTTCGAAGGATATACTTTCAAATTTACCCGCGATGCCGAGATGGAAATAGACAACGACGGACGCAACGGCATACTTCAGAAAATATCTAAAGGACTTAAAGACAGGAAGAAAGGAGAGCCGTTAAGGGTAGTCTACGATAAAGAGATGCCGCCGGATCTTCTCAGGCGCATTATGAATAAATTGGATTTGGACAAGACAGATACTGTTTCCCGGAGCGGGCATTATCAGAACCATAAGGACTTCATGCGTTTTCCCGATTGCGGGCGCAAGGATCTCCGCTATTCACCGATGCCACCTATAGCAAAATCGGATTTGATGGGGCATGACAGCATATTGGAAAAAATCATTTACCGCGACCGTTTTCTTCATGTACCTTATCACAGTTTCAATTCATTCATAAGAGTTTTGCGTGAAGCTGCAATAGACAGGAACGTAAAAAGCATAAAGATAACCCTTTATCGTCTTGCCAAAGACTCGAAGGTTGTGAGGGCGCTCATAGGAGCGGCACGGAATGGAAAGAAAGTCACCGTGGTGATTGAGCTGCTCGCACGGTTCGACGAGGAATCAAACATCCAATGGTCCCAGAAACTTCAGGAGGCGGGAGTAAGAGTCCTGTATGGCCTTGAAGGTCTGAAAGTCCACTCTAAAGTCGTACATATAGGTATGAAACGGGGGCGGGACATTGCATGTATCAGCACAGGCAATTTCCATGAGGGGAACGCATCCACTTACACGGACTGCATACTCATGACGGCATCAAAGCCTATTGTACAGGATGCTGAAAAACTCTTCGAATTTATTGAAAAGCCATATATTCCTGTGCATTTTAAAGAATTGCTTGTTTCGCCAAATGAAATGAAAGGCCGTTTCATTAAATTGATAAATGAAGAAATACGCAACAAGATAGCGGGGAAACCGGCATATATACATATAAAAATCAACCATATCACCGATCCGGTGATGGTGGCTAAACTGTACGAAGCGGCAGCGAATGGGGTAGAAGTACGCATATCGGTGCGTGGCAACTGTTCCATGGTTACTTCCAAACTTCCAAAATACTGTAACATACGCATAAACGGGATAATAGACCGTTACCTCGAACATTCGCGCATATTCATTTTTGCAGCCGGAGGAGAAGAGAAGGTTTTCATCGGATCTGCGGACTGGATGCCGCGTAACCTCGACAACAGGATAGAGGTGGTCGCTCCTGTATATGATCAGGAAATAAAACAGGAAATGCATCGTATAGTCGAGTATGCATTAAGGGATACTATTCAGGGACGGTTGGCGGACGGAAGCGGGGAAAACGCCCCGTGGACATGCGGCAATCCGCTGGAACACGGTTCGCAGGCAGAACTTTATGAATATTACAAGTCAATTAACGACAAACAGGAATAAACATGGGAGCAAAAAAGGAAACATATGCTGCAATCGACATAGGCTCCAATGCCGTGAGGCTTCTCATCAAAGAACTCGAAAACCCGTCAGGCCCTGTCTTCACAAAAGTACAGCTTGTCAGGGTACCTCTTCGGCTGGGATTCGATGTGTTTTCCAAAGGATATATAACTAATCACAAGAAGAAGGATCTGGTAAGGCTGATGAAAGCATATAGGCACCTTATGCGCATTTATGATGTGGATTCTTTCCGTGCCTGTGCGACTTCGGCAATGAGGGATGCATCCAACGGCAAAGACATCATAGCCGACATAGCCAAGACTACCGGCATATCCATCGACATCATAGACGGAAAAGAGGAGGCGGCCATCATTTACGGGAACCACATAGAGAAGGATAATGATCTGAAAGGCAATCTCCTGTATGTAGACGTAGGCGGAGGAAGCACGGAGACCAACCTTATGAGCGACGGACGTCTGATATTTTCCTCGTCATACAACATCGGAACGGTGAGGATGCTCAATTCCGCCGTGGACGGCAAGGAGTGGGAGAGGCTTGATGCGGATCTGAAAGCGATTGCTGCCGAATTCGGGAAAATAGACCTTATAGGTTCCGGGGGAAATATCAATAAACTCTACAAATTGTCGGGGCAGCGCGAAACCGGATGTCCGGGCATGGGTGTGCAGTCGCTAAAAGATATCTATGGCGAGCTTTCAAAGCTAAGTGTCGAGGAACGGATAGAACGTTACAATCTGAAACCCGACCGTGCGGACGTAATAGTCCCGGCGGCGCATATTTTCCTTACGATAGCGGACACCGTATCAGCGAACTATATTTTCATACCGATGATCGGACTTTCCGACGGTATCATAGACGGGCTTTATTGCGAGAGGCAAAAGTCCTGAAATGACAAGGCGGTGTGTCATTAATTGCAAACAACTTCTAAGGGGCTGGGTCAAAATGGTAAATTTTGGCGCAGCCCCTTCAAGTTTCGTTACGATTTTTTCTTTTCTTTTTTCTTTACAAGTTCAACGATATCGTCCAGCGTGCCGATAGCATTGTATTCATCATCAGATATTTCGATGTCGAATTCATCTTCAATGGCCATGATCAATTCGCTCATATCCATGCCGTCCAGTCCTACGGCTTCAAGATTGGTGCATCCTTCCAATGACTTTGGCGTTATCCCGGAACGTTCGGCCACTATATTCCTGACAACAGTGAAAATCTTTGACATATCTCAAGGTTTTAAGGACAATCAGCGTCTCAATTTACATACCTTGCAAAAATAAGAAAAAATCATATCATCTGACATACGGCATATTTAAAATGCCCGAGAAATGAGCCGATTTTTGCGAATTGCCATGTCCTTTTTCCGTACACGGTCAAACGCCTTGTGTGTCATTACGTCCTCGGTATCCTTGGAATAGGCGGCCTGTATGTCTGTTTGACCGGTTTTCCCTGCTTTTGCCATCCCGGCCATGTAGTCGCTGAAATACTTGTCGAACAATGGATAATCATGCGAAACCCCGTTCTCGTCAAGTGTTACCAGTTCTACATACATGTCGCCATAATTGCCGTCGGCATCAATGCCTATCACGCATACCGTATATTGCGCGTAGTCCAGATAGAGTATGGGTGCCGCGTCTCCCGTCGATGCAGTGTTGCCTCTCATTATAGTCAGATCATACAAATCCCAGTAATCGTCGCCTGTCTCGTCTCCATTCCATACGATGTAAACGCAGCCTTGCGCGTAGTCGTTGTATTCGATGTCGAGTACGGCTATGACATGGCGCGAAGGATCGAGGTTGTAAGAATACGAAGGGTTGTATGCGATCAGATCCCCGTCATACCAGTAATTGTCGATGTGACCTTCCGCGTATGCATCGCTCGTTTCCCTTTCAAGGGTAGTGAAAGGTTGCGAAGCCATTTTCGAGTTCGGTTCGAGCGTATTATAGTCAAAACCGAAAGCGACTGCAATATATTCGGTCTGAGGCGACAGTCCTTGCATTAGCAGATTCTCAGTATCGCCCATGTAGTATTCGCCACGGAACATGATGCTGTAAGATTCATTATCGAGTATTTCCTGCATGATCTGATATTCTGTATAGCCGTCTTCATAGTACGAATTGTCTATTATGGCAGTCCAATAATATGCCTTCTGGTCTGACGGATATATATTGAATATCGCGCTTGTTACATCAGGAATCACATCGATTTCAAAAGTCAGGTCGCTCTGTATCTCCAATGTCATGAAATCCTCCAATACGAAGTCCGTTGTGATATTTCCCTGGAGATCCACGCCGACAGCGTATGCTTTGTAGGCCGTCTGAGGCGTAAGCCCGCCATATACATAGTTGTCTTCATTATAATCGAATGCGAATCCTCCTGCCAACAATCCCGGGATGTCAGTGTTATTGTACTCTGCCATAGTCTTAAGGACATTCATGAAATATGCTTCCATGTCTCCGTCGAACAGGTCATATTCGTCCTGAGACATTATGTCCGCATGCCATGTAAGAGTAGAGTCAAGACGGGTGGAGATTACGTGTACACTGGTCGCTGTGATGTCTTCTTGCGGGATTTCTATTGTAAAGGCAACTTCCTTCCCGATTTTCACAGCCTGCTCTGCCAAGAGACTCTGGCCGCCTGCCGATATGAGTATCACGCTTATCACGCCCTCGGTTTCGGCATAAATGTTTTCTTCAACAGGGGCGGTTACCGAGAGACTTGACCCCTGGAAGGAAACTCGCCATCCATCGGGCTTGTTCACAGTAACGCTTTCCTGTCCGCTCATCGTGTAAGCCAATTCCTTCGTCTCGCCCGCCTTGAAGTAAAGCGTATCCTTTCCGGTTCCGAAGTCGAAGGCAAGTTCCGCTGTCATAGGGACTTCTATTACAGTACCGTCCGCAAGCACCAGATAAAGGATGCCGTCTTCAACGTAAACCTCGGAGAAGAACGAGTCACCGTCCCCGCCTTCGGCCTTGACACCGGTGTTCTCCCATGTCTTGCCGCCGTCAGTGGAGATTTCCCAGTACCCATCTTCGTTGATGCGCACCTGAGGAGCCTCGCCTGTCACAGGTATCTTGTTGCCGTCGTCGTCAAAGATGAAGTCAGTCGTGCCGTCGGCATTTTCGTATGCCCAGTAGTACGTGCCGTCTTCCTCGACAACCGTTATTGAAGGAGGGGTGAGGCCGTCCTCGCCGTCCTGCCCGTTGCGGATGGTCACGGATGTGCCATCCGAGAAATTGATAGTCCAGCTGCCGTCGCCGTTATCCACGACATTGTTCACCGTCACGGATGAATCGAGTTTGGAGATGATTTCCTGAAGCGATGCTATGTCGCCCTGTACTTGTTTCTGGAAGTCCTCTAATG
>JADIME010000068.1 GCA_017694935.1 Candidatus Merdivivens pullistercoris | reverse complement strand
GGGAAAGTGCCGCAGATTCGTGGAAATTTGGTTCACTTTCCCGGCTGATAAGTGACGTAGTGGAAGTCCGGGTGCAGGCTATTTTGTAACAAGCTGAATATCAATACGATAAAAATTTATGTACACATTTCGGCCGTTTAAAACTTTCGAAATGTGCGCTCGTTTTACTAATCAACTGACTATCAGTATATTCGAAAACTGCCATGCACCGACTGTTCCAAAATTACATGGAAAACTTTTCCCAGAAGTGCGGATGAGGAATAGCGATAGGGACAATATTCCCGGAGGGTGGCATGTGTGGCCATTGTATTGGATGTAGCCCGGGAAAGTGCCGCAGATTCGTGTAAATTTGGTTCACTTTCCCCGGAAAAAACGGCGAAAATGGCGATAAAGCCAATATTTCGAGGGGAAAGTGCCTCAAATTCCCGGCAGATTGGTTCACTTTCCCCCATCAGGCCGAACCCCCATTAGGGCGAACCGTCACGGATAAACGGGATAATAACGTGATAATGGAAAACCGGGAAACAGGGAAAACAAGAAACAGGAAAACCGGAAACCGGACAGACGGGCTGGACGTATTTGCAACGGCTAACGATTTTACAAATGGTCTCTATTACAAGAGGCTCCCGGGACGAAGAATATGACACAGACCGCGCCGGCGATGCCTGCGGAAACGACAATGAGGCGGAGCGCAAGCGATTCAAGGAAGAAGATGCAGGAAACCGCGACTACGGAAAGCATCAAAATGACAATCATCGTTTTTCCTTTGGCTGTAACTCCGCCGCGTTCCCGATAACGTTTCAGGTAAGGGCCGAACAGGCGGGAAGACTCAAGCCGGGCATGGAGCGAAGGCGAACTTCGGATGAAAAGCCACGAAGCAAGCAACAGAAAAGGCGTTGCCGGCAAACCCGGCAGTACGATTCCCGCCAAGGCAAGAAGGGTGCAGACCGTTCCGCACCCGACATACAATACTTTACGTACATCTTTGCCGGACATAGCTGGATCCAAACATTTTTAATCCCGAAACATAGCCTCTTAGTCAAAGAACGGAGCCACGTATTCCGAAGATTTGTTCTCAACGATTATCCTGTTCATGTTGTATGTGATTGTGACCTCCTTGGCAGTTTCATCCATCGTAAAATCGTCCATGCCCTGATTCAAGGGGATGAATGGGGGAATCACGGCATCTATGTAACCGGCCGCGGACGGGGTATTGGCGGCCTCAACCTCGCATACGGGCAGACGGATGCCCAAATCCGCGGCACGCCTTCCTTCCGCAAAGAATATCTCCTGCCGCATCAGATAAAGCAGCTCGAGCGTCCCGTCTATGCCTGAGGCATTGCCAATCATCTCTTCTGTCACCGAAGTGCCGGAAATATACGGTATGGAAATAAGAGCCGGCTTGCGGCGGTCGAGCACAAGCCCTTCACGGAACGGTTCGCCTTCGGAAGCGGCCACCCTGTACTCCGGGCTGTCCGGATAATGCTTGAATCCTCCGTTGAAACGTCCTTCCAACTGGTCATTGATTCCATCCTGCACCGGGCGGGACTGCACCAGGACAAGCAGCTGCCGCATATAATCCTTCGCCCCTGCCTCGTCCATGTCAGCCAGACACGCCTCGGCCAAAATCAGATAATTTTCTTCCGCCTTGGCTATATTGATGGGACGTTGCTCGGTAGCGGAAAGCTGGAAATATTTCGGATCGAGAAAATCAAGTCGCGGAAGAGGCTGGAACCATGTACCCCACACGGCCTCCTGGATAGGATTGTTCACGGCATTGTCCCCGTCGAACTCCACCTGCCGGACAAAATCGGAAGAAAGCCCCAAGGCCGCACTGGCTTCGGCTGAAGCATTCTCCCTGTCGCCCAGACGGTAATGCACCCGGGCTTTCAACGTGTGTACAAAGGCTTTTTCTTCATCCGTGCCGGCATATTCCAATGTCTTGTCCAGCACTTCCAAAGCCGTATGAAGATACTCGTTCCATGTCTTTATCTCCCCTCCCTCAGTATCTGGAAGTCCGCGGAAATGTTCGCCTCCCAAAATAAAGGAAAACGCTTTGATATAATACAGGTTGAACAAATCCTCCCGCGTAGTGGCCGGATCAGCGTCGGCAACAGGGCCGATCCCGTAATCGGCAGTTTCGCGCAGCATCCCAACATACCTTTGCAAATCCGCAACATCCGCGTCCGTATAAAGGATACGGGGTATGTCGAATACCTGACTGGTCCGGGAATAATTGTTAAAATAATTGTCGGAAAGTATTTCCATCAGCATGCAATAGTTGCCCATCGCCTCGGCGAAAGAACGGTTTGCCCCGTTTACCCATGCCTGCATCGCATTGTCCGACTCCAGAAACGTATCATCGCTGACATTAGGGTTTACAATACCGTCAGGCAGCAGAAGGTCGCATGAGTTCAGGGACAGGAAGAAAAGTGCAGACAACAGTATGTATTTCAGGTTTCTCATATTCGTATACCATTAAAATACTATTCTTACAGTAAATATGTACTGGCGCGGCGTTGAATAGGTCGAATAGTTGATTCCCCCCGTAGTCACTGCACCCTGCGACAGACCGCCGGACAAAGTGGCTTCCGGATCGACCGACGAAGCCGTGAATGCAAACGGATTGTAGACATTGAATCCTACAATGATTTTTTCCAACAGCTTACGCGGCTTGAACGCATAGCTGATGCCGATATTGCGTATTTTCAGAAAATCTGCTTTTTCGACAAAGAAGTTAGTAAAATCGAGCCATGCCTGGGACTGGGATATCCCCTCGAGGGCCTGCTGCGGAATACTGTCGTCTTTCAGACCCTTTGAAAAGCGGAACTGGCGGTCAAACGAGTGGACATAAGAACCGGCCTGATAATCCCCGCTCATGAAAAATGACAGATTCTTGTAATCTACGTTAAGCGAAAAGTTCCCGTAAAATACAGGCAGGGTAGAACCCAAATCCTGCAATTGGAGTACTTCTTTCAAAGTCCCGTCCGGATTCAGGACTGCCTTCGACCCCCTTATGAACCCTACAGGCTTTCCTTCTTCCACGACAGTCTGCACGGTACGCGAAGAAAAACCTCCGATGGCAAACGGGACCGTCCCGCCGGCATCCAGCACCTTGTTGTGATTCGTATTGAAAGAAGCGTTCAGCCTCACATACCAGTCACGGGTATTCACAAGCTGGAAAGAAGTCGTGATTTCAACACCCTTGTTCTCTATTTCCCCGACATTTTTCAGATAGCTGGCTTCCTGGCCTGACGAAGGAAGAGACGGCACACTGAATAATGCACCTTTTGTAAGCGCATAATAGTACGTGAATCCGATGTTCATGAAACTGCCGAACAGCACAGCGTTAAACCCGGCCTCGTAAGAATGCTTTTTCTCCGGCCCGAGATCGGGATTCCCGTATTGGCCGAACGAAGCCGCCTGCTGCCCGAGGAACGAATTGATATCTATAGTCTTCTGATATGCGAACGCCGGCGGATAACTTCCTGCCACGCCGTAATTTGCAAAGATTTTCAAAGACGTTACTACCCGGCTTTCGATAACCGGGCGCATGAAATTTTCATCCGACAGCAGGTAGGACAATCCCACCTTCGGGTACAATTGCCAGCCTACATTGTCGCCGAATGCTGTGTTGTAGTCCGCACGCAAGCCCAAGTCTATGTAATATTTGTCTTTGAATCCTATGTTTTCCTGCACGAACACACCGTAATTGTACAGGAAGCTCAGCCATTCGTCAGATGTCTGCACACCCGCGCCGGTAATAATCTGAGCCCCGTCCCTCACATTGGAGCCGTTGTAGACGGACTGGTGATCGTAGGTACTGAAATATTGGAATCCCGCCGTCGTGAAAGAACTCAGCAGATCCTCGTAGCGGTACCTGTACTGGGCGTTCAGATCCACGGTGACACCCATGTATTTACGGTCAAAGTTATTGATACTTCCCGCATCCGACGTACCAGCCGGTTTCTGTTGCGTATGGATCAGAAATTCATTGGTAGTAATGACCTTGTTGCTGTTCAAGCGATAGTCCAGCCCGATCGTTCCCTTTAGTGTCAGATTGTTCAATGGAGTCAGTTTTATCGAATGGGCTGTCTGGAAACGACGTACCGATTCTTTATTGTATTGCAATGCTTCGGCCTTGTCCACAAATGCTTTCATCCGGCTGTATTCGTACTCGTCCGCCGCATCTATGTCGGGATTGTAACTCACGACACTCCCGTCAGGAGCCGTGTAGGTGAAATTGGCGGCTGCCGAACCCTCGGTAAACCACAGGCCGGTATATCCTCCCTCATTGCCGTTGCGGCTACGCCCGAAATCCTCGATTGTCATGCCGAAAGAATTCTGGTATTCTATCCACTTGTTTATTTTGGCACGCGACCCGAAACGCAAACCGTATTTCCTGTCTTCATTGACATCGTGTATCAACGTCCCGGTATCGTCGCTCATACTGAAACCAAGGCTGAAACCGTATTTTTCGTTTCCTCCGTCCATCGCCAGGGCATATTTCTGATAAAAGCCTGTCTGGTGCAGCAAATCTTTGGTGCGCTTGAAATAATAGAATTGCGACGAAGCCACGTCCGCGCCCAGCTGCGCTTCGAAAGAGACGTTCAGGCCTCCGCCATAACCGCCCTTTTTCGTAAAAATCTGAATCACCCCGTTTGCCGCGTCCGACCCGTACAGCGTAGTGGCGGCTCCTCCGGTAACATATTCGATATGATCGATATTCTCCATCGGAATATCACCGATAGAACCGCTCATTGCAGTATTCCCGTCCAACGGATTGTTCAATGCCGCACCGGTATTCATGTTGTCCACACGCACGCCGTCCACATAGATTACGGGAGTGGATGCCGAATAGGCCGACGAAAGACCCCGCGACTTGACCAAAGAGGTCGTTCCCGGCTGGCCGTTGGACATGGTTATCTGCACATTCGGAAGTGCATTCTGCAACATCTGGTCCACACGCCCATGAGGCATCTTTTCCAGTTCTATTCCGTCCACAGTAGCTACATTGGAGGACAGGCGCCGTCTGGATATTTCGGCGCCCTGGCCGGTAACCACCACTTCGTCCAGTCTGAAGTTGTCCTTGTCCATCTCTATGATCAAGGGCCATGTCGCCGAATCAAGGGACACCTCGCATGTTTCGTAACCTAAATATACGACCTTCAACACTTCCTGCAAATCATCGACAGGAAGCGAGAATTCTCCGTCCGCATCCGTAAAAGCGCCCACCATGGGATTGTCCTTTAAGACAATGGTAACCCCGACCAGAGGTTCCTGTGTCTTGCTGTCCACGACTTTCCCCTCAATCTGTCCGTCAGGAGCCGAAAAACCTGACAGCAGGTATAATAAAAACAAAAATTTCATATATCGGTTCTTCAAAGTTCGCTACAATCAATACCGCGGCTGTCCAGCAGCGGATAGCGAGCCCGCAAAGATAGGCATTTCCTGATAATACGCAAGATTGCCTTCCGGCGCATCGGCGTGCTCACCCCCTGACGTAGGCACGGCAAAAATAAAGGCCGACCGTAAAGTCTCTTGACTTTCAGGCCGGCCCGATACGATTATATGCCTATCCGGCTATTTCCCGCAAGCGCATACGGGCTTCAACTGCTTGAAGAAATCGTTGCCCTTGTCATCCACAAGAATGAAAGCAGGGAAATCTACCACGTCTATCTTCCAGATGGCCTCCATGCCGAGCTCCGGATATTCCACGCACTCGATGGACTTGATGTTGTTCTGTGCAAGGATAGCGGCAGGCCCTCCGATGGAACCGAGATAAAAACCGCCATGCTTTTTGCAGGCATCGGTAACCTGCTGTGAACGGTTGCCTTTGGCAAGCATGACCATGCTGCCGCCATGACTTTGGAACAAATCCACGTACGGATCCATACGTCCGGCCGTAGTAGGCCCCATCGAGCCGCAGGCCATCCCGGCAGGAGTCTTGGCAGGGCCGGCATAATATACCGGATGATCCTTGAGGTACTGAGGCATTTCCTCGCCACGGTCAAGACGTTCCTTGATGCGGGCATGAGCTATGTCACGAGCCACTATGATAGTTCCGTTAAGGCTCAACCTTGTAGAAACGGGATATTTCGTAAGTTCTTTAAGTATCTCAGGCATCGGCCGGTTAAGATCTATCTTGACAGCATCTCCCTCGCCTGCATTGCGTAGTTCTTCAGGAATCCAGCGGCCTGGGTTGTCATCGAGTTTTTCAATCCATATACCGTCCTTGTTTATCTTGCATTTTATGTTCCTGTCGGCAGAGCAGCTTACACCGAGCCCCACAGGACAGCTTGCGCCGTGGCGCGGAAGACGGACAATCCTCACATCGTGCGCGAAATATTTTCCTCCGAACTGGGCGCCGAGACCTATTTTATAAGCCTCTTCGAGGACTTGTTTTTCAAGTTCCACATCCCTGAACGCACGGCCTGTCTCATCCCCGGTCGTAGGAAGACTGTCATAGAAATGTGCGGAAGCCAACTTGACTGTAAGCAGATTACGTTCAGCCGACGTACCTCCTATCACGAAAGCGACATGATACGGAGGGCAGGCTGCCGTACCGAGAGTCTTCATCTTCTCGACAAGGAAAGGAACGAGAGTCGCCGGATTCAGTATCGCCTTGGTTTCCTGATACAGATAAGTCTTGTTTGCCGAGCCGCCGCCCTTGGTAATGCAGATGAAACGGTATTCCATCCCTTCCGTAGCCTCTATGTCTATCTGTGCCGGGAGGTTGCATTTGGTATTCACTTCATCGTACATTGTAAGGGGCGCGTTCTGCGAATAACGGAGATTTTCTTCCGTATAAGTCTTGAAAACTCCGAGTGACAATGCTTCTTCATCATCGTAACCTGTCCACACCTGCTGGCCTTTCTCGCCATGTATGATAGCCGTACCGGTATCCTGACACAAAGGAAGTTTCCCCTTGCATGAAATTTCCGCATTCCTGAGGAATGTCAGTGCGACATATTTGTCGTTATCGCTCGCCTGTGGATCCGCCAGTATTTTGGCGACCTGCGCATTATGTTCCGGACGGAGCATGAAAGACACATCCCTGAAAGCAGCGTTTGCCATGGCGGTAAGGCCTTCCTTGGCAACTTTCAGTATAGGTTTTCCTTCAAACTCGCCGAGCGACACATAATCCTTTGTGAGCAAATAATATTCAGTCTTGTCTTCACCAAGCTGAAACATAGGTGCGTATTTGAACTCCATAGCCATAATTGTATTTTTTATTTTATACCATTACCCATCAAATAAACTTTCATGAATTCATTCAGGTCCCCGTCCAGAACACCCTGAGTGTCGGAAGTCTCGTACCCGGTACGCAGGTCTTTGACCATTTTGTACGGATGCAGCACGTAACTCCTTATCTGGGAACCCCATTCTATCTTCATCTTCTTTCCTTCAAGTTCCGCCTGCTTTTCCTGGCGTTTCTTCAATTCCAGATCATACAGGCGCGATTTAAGTATCCTCAACGCCCTCTGACGGTTGTCCAGCTGTGAACGGGTCTCCGTATTTTCAACTACTATTCCGCTCGGGATATGACGCACGCGCACTCCAGTCTCCACCTTATTGACATTCTGCCCGCCCGCCCCGCTCGAACGGTATGTATCCCATTCCAGATCGCCGGGGTTGATTTCAATCTCGATCGTATCATCCACCAACGGATATACGAAAACCGACGAAAATGTCGTCTGCCGTTTGCCCTGTGCATTGAACGGGGAAATGCGGACAAGACGGTGGACACCGCTTTCAGCCTTGAGGTAACCAAAAGCGAAATCGCCCTCGAACTCTATCGTGGCAGACTTTATTCCAGCTTCCTCCCCGTCGAGGACATCGGTAACCGTTACCTTGTAACCGTTCCTTTCGCCCCAACGCATGTACATTCGCATGAGCATGGCCGACCAGTCGTTGCTTTCGGTACCGCCCGCACCGGAATTTATAGTAAGTATCGCCCCGAGGTTGTCTCCTTCCTCTCCGAGCATGTTCCTCATTTCAAGGGCTTCCAGCTTGTCTTTGAGTTTGTCGCAGGATTCCCGGAGTTCGGCAGCCGACTCTTCACCGAATTCGGAAAGCACTTCTATGTCACCTATCATCGATACCAGTTCATCGTATGAAGACACCCATGATTTGACAGGCGACACTGTTTTAAGAAACTTTTCAGCTTCCTTGGGATCGTCCCAAAAGCCGGGCTGCTGTTCCTTTTCCGCCGCTTCTTCTACGGTTTTACGTTTGGATTCGATGTCAAAGACACCTCCCCAGCGTGAATACACGCTGCTGCAAGGCTTTTATATCTTCCTGTGATACCATGCCTTCCAGTATATTAACGGTTTTGCTCGTAATCTGTGATTGTTGCCACCCTGGCAGCATGGCGCCCGCCCTGGAACTCAGCCGCAAGCCATTCGTCCACAATCATTTTCGCAAGCTCTATGCCGACTATGCGCGATCCGAAAGCCAATATATTCGAGTCATTGTGTTCCCGGGACATCCTGGCCGAAAGCGGTTCCGAGCACACGACAGCGCGGATTCCGTTTACCTTGTTGGCACTGATGGAAATGCCCACCCCGGTACCGCAAATCAATATTCCTTTCCGGAACTCCCCGCTTGCGACAGCCTTGCCCACGGCTATCCCATATTCAGCATAATTGCAACTGTCAGCCGAGTGCGTGCCGAAATCCACACATTCATAACCTTTTCCTTTGAGATACTCTATGATCTTCAGTTTCATTTCATACCCGGCATGATCCGAGCCGATGGCCAATTTTTCCATATCTTATATTAATTTTACATCCTGCAAAGATAGCAATTATTTTCACAACCCGTTTCTTTCCATGCTCTCCATCACCTCTCCATACGAATATCCACGCCCGCAGGCAAAACGCAGAAGACGGGCGACACACCCGCTTCGCGGCAGTTCAGGATGACGGCGCCGGATTTCCTTCCATTTCCTTGAAACCATGGCATCCAGCTGCCCGCATACCGCCCTGGCATCCACTTCCGACAGAGCTTCTTCAATCACGTCGCCCGCAATGCCTTTGGACACAAGGTTATACCGTATCTTGGCCGCGCCCCAGCCGGAAAGAAGGGCCTTGTCGCGGCAATAAGAACGCGCATACCTCGCATCGTCCACGAAACCGTCTTTTTTCAAAGCGGATATAAGCCTTTCGGCATGGACGGAATCCCCGGCGGCCGACAATCTGCGTTTTATATCGGAAGTGCAATATTCCCTCCTCGAACAGGAGCGCATAAAACGCGAAAGCAACCGCTCAAAATCAGAAGAAGTATCCGATACTGACATAAGCGCCTACGCTTTTTGAATAGTTCGACCAAAACACGGTAGCCGACAGAGGGCCGATCATCGATTTGAACGAATAGCCCAATCCGACACCGACATAACCGTCGCCTATAAGATAATCTTTCAGGTTCTCGCAGTCCCTCGCGTAGTTGGCCATCAGGGCGACATAATGATTGCCATATACATTGGCCCGCAGGTCGCACCTCACCGCCGTCAGGTATTTTCTGAACACATTGAGGTTCTGTGTACCGACGAAAGCAAATTGCTGGTCTACATACCGGCCCGCTTCAAGTCCTCCCATGACATTCATATACGGGAAAGGTATGTTGTTCCCGAAAAGGAAACGCCCGTAGAGGGAAGGCGTCAAGGTAAAAACCCGGGACAGGGGTATCGCGGCCTTTGCATCCAGGGAGACCGAATGGAACGGGTTGAAACTCTTATAAAACCCTGTAAAATAATAAGAATAGTCCAGACCGGCCGTAAAACCGCGCTTCGGAAAATACGCATCATCGAGATTATCCGCCCGGAACGAGGCAAAAGCCGACACGTAACTGTTCAAAGTCTGGGTTATATCGTAATCGCCGACAATATCCGACGATGTAAGGAAAGACCTTATATAAAAGCCGTCGGTCTTTACGCCGAGATTGACGTCAATATCTTTAAAGGTAATATTGGAGATATATGCGGCGACATCGAACTTGTAAAACTTGAGATCCGCCCCCTTTTTACCATTGCTCATTATGTCGGCATTTTCCGAATACAGTCCGAGTGAAAAATTGAGTTTCGGCATCTTGGGCGCAACGTATGAATAATCGAAACGGAAATAAGGATTCATGCTCAGCCTCAATGTAAGATCGTATTTGGATCCTGTCAGTTTCTTACTGTTGAAACCGGCATTCAGAAGCACGGCGGCTATTTCCTCCGTGTCGAAACGGGCTCCCAACCCGAGCTTGTGCGCATTGCCTTTCTTGCATATAATCCTCATTTCGTATGGATTGCTCTTGCCCACGAGTTCGTATGTAACCGAACTGAAAGCTTCAGTACTGTATATATTGCTTATTACGGCATCTATGTCGTCACTGGTTATGTTCTTGTACAAAGGAAGGTCGATATTGCGTTTCAACCATGTCCTTTCCGCCTTGGTCACGCCGTGTATCGTAACCGACGCAAGCATGATCGAATCCGAATAAAGGTTTACCGCCGCAGGAGCGTTCAGATGCTGCCCTCCGGAATAATTTTCCGAATATCCTTTTTCCTTCCTTATACGGGCGAGCATCTCCTTTAGTTCCTTTTCTTTCTGTACAGCCGCCACATAACCGCGGTCCACTATGGTATCTATGCTGGCCCGGTCGAAACTCATTGTCCCGTAACCTGTAAGGTCCGGACGGATATACACGTCGGTATCTTCCACATTGGCGGCGTATTTGGTGTCTCCCATAAGGGAAATCACACCGTTAAGGATGTCCCCCACATTGTTTATCTCGGAATATTCGGATTTTTCACCGCTTACATCCACGCCGATGACGATGTCGGCCCCCATGCTTTTCGCCACATCCACAGGATAATTGTTCAGCGTTCCCCCGTCTACCAATATGTAATCCCCCACACGGACCGGAGCGAAAAAGACCGGAATCGCCATGGACGCCCTTACTGCCGTAGGAAAATTCCCTCCGTGGAAAACTATCTCATTGCCGCTGACAAGGTCGGTGGCTACACAGGCGAAGGGGATTGGGAACGAATTGAAGTCCAATGAATCCTGATATCCCACAGACAAGCCGGTAAACAGATTGAATATATTCTGGCCGGCCACAAGCCCCGAAGGAAGGGTACGGAAAAACGCCTCCCCTATCATTGGACTTTCGGGATCGGTCAGCCCGATAAGAGTGTCCAGCCTGTCTTTGAAATCGAACGAAACCGAAAAAAGATATTTCTCCCGGTATTTCTTGTTAGTATAGGTAAGGTATTTCCTCGGGGTACGGTCGTTCATCAGGACAGGCCAGTCCTGGCGCTTGATAAGCGAATCTATCTCTGTCCCGTCATAGCCTAAAGAATACAGGCCCCCTATGATGGAACCCATGCTCGTCCCCACGACCATGTCGAAATCGTATCCGAGAGACTCCAGATACTTGATGGCCCCTATGTGGGCGGCACCCTTGGCGCCGCCTCCGCTGAGCACCAACGCGACAAGGGGCTTTTCACCCTCAACCCGGTAATCCGCGCTGTCAGTGGCCGCCGGGGACGAATATGCAGGCAGGACAGACAACAAGATCGCGGCCATTATTACAAACGGCTTAGAAAAGGAAGCGTTCCCGCGAAAACTATGCGACCTGCCAGCAAACATCATTCTACAAAAATACTATTAATCTTTCTTTCCGGCAAGCATCCCGCAAGCCGCAAAAATATCCTCACCTTTCGACGCCCTGACCGTACATACGATACCGTGAGCGTTCAGCCTGTCGCGGAACCTCTCCATCACCGCATCCGAAGAAGGCGAGAGATTGGAGCCGGGAATCCTGTGAAAACGTATCAGATTCACTCTGCATTCTATACCGGAAAGCATGGCTATCAATGAATTGCAATGCCTTTCCGAATCATTCACCCCGGCAAACATCGTATATTCGAAACTTACTCTGCGCTGCCCGCTGAAATCGTATTCGCGTATCAAAGCCACCACATCGGATATAGGATATGCCTTTTGCACCGGCATCATGGCCGCGCGTTCCCTGTCGAAAGGGTTGTGCAGGCTGACTGCCAGGTGGCATTTGGACTCGTCCAGGAATCTTTTCAGGGACGGAAGCACCCCTACGGTGGAAACGGTTATCCTTTTAGGACTCCACGCAAACCCCCAGTCGGATGTCAGGATTTCGATGCAGCGCATCACCGCATCGTAATTGTCCAGCGGTTCACCCATTCCCATAAATACGGCGTTGGTAAGAGAATCCGTCTCATCCACCGCAAGAAACTGCGAAATGATCTGAGCCGGGTCGAGGTCGCCCCTGAATCCGTTACGGCCGGTCATGCAGAACGAACAGTTCATCTTGCACCCGTTCTGCGAAGAAACACACAATGTACGTCGCTCCGCATCCGGGATCATCACTGTCTCGACCGCGCCGGCTCCCTCCACAGGAAAGAGGTACTTTCTCGTACCGTCGGAAGATTCCGTCACGGACGAATACCCGGAAACGCCGATGCAGTAATCAGCCGAAAGCCTTTCCCTGAAAGACTTCGACAGATTGGTCATATCGTCTATGCTGCGCACTTTCTTTTTATATATCCAATCCGCGATCTGTTTTCCCGAAAACCGGGGCATCCCGTAAGACAGGGCTATTTCCTGCAATTCCCGTAAATCGCTACCAATCAGTTTTTTTAACATATAACCAAAACAGCACAATATTTAGCCATGTGCGATGATGCAAAATTGGATTTTTTTCGATAACTTTGCAAACTTTGTGATTGCAAATCAGACAAACTTTAACATATTTAAACAAACTTTCATTATGGCTAAAGAAGAAGCAGAGAACAGGGCTCCCGAAGCCAACGCCGCGAAGCTAAAGGCTTTGCAGGCCACTATCGACAAGATTGAAAAAGATTTTGGGAAAGGGACCATCATGAAGTTGGGCGAGCAGCCTAAATGGGAAGTGTCAGTAATACCGTCCGGTTCCATATCCTTGGACCATGCGCTCGGCATAGGAGGATATCCGCGCGGCAGGGTAATCGAGATTTACGGTCCGGAATCATCAGGAAAGACCACGCTTGCGATACATGCGATAGCCGAAGCGCAGAAACAGGGAGGCATAGCGGCCATCATCGACGCCGAACATGCATTCGACCGCACATACGCCAAGAACCTCGGGGTAAACGTGGATTCGCTGCTGATATCCCAACCCGACAACGGGGAACAGGCCCTTGAAATAGCAGACAACCTTATCCGTTCCGGGGCGATAGACATCATCGTCATCGACTCGGTGGCGGCACTGACACCGAAAGCCGAGATCGAGGGCGAAATGGGAGACGCCAAGATGGGACTGCAGGCAAGGCTCATGAGCCAGGCTCTCAGAAAACTGACGGCAAACATAAGCAAGACGAATACTTGCTGCATATTCATCAACCAGTTAAGGGACAAGATCGGGGTGATGTTCGGGAACCCTGAAACCACCACGGGAGGAAACGCATTGAAATTCTATGCCTCCGTCAGGGTCGATGTAAGGAAAAGCACCCAGATAAAGGACGGCGAAGAGGCCCTCGGAAACCGCACAAAAGTAAAAATAGTGAAAAACAAGCTGGCGCCTCCTTTCAAAAAAGCCGAATTCGACATAGTATTCGGGGAAGGGATATCCAAGACAGGGGAAATAATAGACCTCGGCGTGGAATATGACATCATCAAAAAAAGCGGCTCATGGTTCAGCTACGGCGACACGAAGATCGGACAGGGACGTGAAGCCGTAAAACAGATGCTCACGGACAATGTAGAGCTCTGCGATGAAATCGAAGGCAAGATCCGTGAAATACTTAAAAACATCAAAGACTGAGACCAATGGAAAAAGTAGTTAGCGGGATACGCTCGACAGGACATCTTCACCTCGGGAACTACCTCGGGGCATTGAAGAATTTCGTCAAGATGCAGGACGATTATGAATGTTATTTCTTCATTGCGGACCTGCATTCGCTTACGACCCACCCTCACCCGGACGATTTCCACGCAAGCGTGAAAATAATACTTTCCGAATACCTTGCGGCGGGACTGGATCCGGAAAAATGCGCCCTGTTCGTACAGAGCGACGTGCCTGAAATATGCGAGCTTTACGTATTGCTCAACATGATAGCCTACAAGGGAGAGCTCGAGCGCACGGCATCTTTCAAGGACAAGGCGAGGAAAAACCCGGACAACATAAATGCCGGCCTCCTCACCTACCCGGTCCTCATGGCATCCGACATACTCGTCCACAACGCGGACTACGTTCCTGTCGGAAAAGACCAGGAACAGCATCTGGAAATGGCAAGGGTTTATGCAAGGAGATTCAACAACCTGTACGGAACGGAGGTTTTCAAGGAACCACATCCGTTCAATTACGGCAACCGGAAGCCGGTAAAGGTGCCGGGACTGGACGGCAGCGGAAAGATGGGAAAGAGCGAAGGCAATGCCATATACCTGTGCGACGATGAGGCCACGATACGGAAAAAAGTGATGAAGGCCGTTACCGATTCAGGACCGTCAGAGCCGGACTCTCCAATGCCGGAAGTTATACAGAACCTATTCACCATCATGGAACTCGTATCGTCTCCCGACACAGTGGAGTATTTCAGATCGAAATGGAACGACTGTTCAATCAGGTACGGGGACATGAAAAAACAGCTTGCCGAAGACATCTGCACCCTGACAAGGCCGATACGCGAACGCATCGACGCTGTTTCATCGGACGAGGCATACCTTTCAAGAGTGGTGGCGGAAGGCAGGGAAAAGGCGCGGGCAAGCGCATCGGCCACCCTGAAAGCCGCAAAAGAGGCCGTTGGATTCAGAAAATTCTGAGAAGCTGTTCCCGAATACAAGCATGATCAATAGGGAAACAATAGAGAAAATACTGGATGCCACCCAGATCGTGGACGTGATAGGCGAATTCGTCTCCCTCAAACGGAGGGGGGCGAATTATGTCGCCTGCTGCCCGTTCCACGACGAAAAGACCCCTTCCTTTTCCGTATCCCCGAGCAAAGGCATATTCAAATGCTTCGGATGCGGCAAGGGAGGCGATGCCGTCCACTTCATAATGGAGCATGAGCATCTGTCCTACCCGGAAGCACTGAAATGGCTCGCGGCAAAATATAATATAGAGGTAGTCGAAAAGGAAGAAACCGCAGAAGACATAGCGCAGCGGATGAAAAGCGAAAGCATGATGCTCGTCAATGAATTCGCGGCAAAATATTTTGTCCATGAACTTTTCGACACCATGGAAGGCCGTGCGGTGGGGCTAAGCTACTTCAAGGAAAGAAGGAAACTCTCCGAGCAGACCATACGGCACTTCGGTCTCGGATATTCGCCCGTGCAAAGGGATTCACTCGCAAAAGAGGCGGCGGCAAAAGGATACAAGGCCGAATTCCTGACAGGCACGGGACTTTGCGTGCAGCATGAAGACGGGCGGCTGACAGACAGGTTCTTCGACCGTGTCATATTTCCCATACATTCTCTGAGCGGACGGGTAATCGCATTCGGCGGAAGAACTCTCCGGAACGACAAGACCATAGCCAAATATGTCAATTCGCCCGAAAGCGCAATTTATGAAAAAAGGAAAACCCTGTACGGAATAGCCTTTGCAAAAGGCGAAATCATCAAGAAAGACAAATGCCTGCTTGTCGAAGGATATCTGGACGTAATATCGATGCACCAGAAAGGGATTACAAATGTAGTGGCATCGAGCGGCACTTCCCTCACAGTTGAGCAGATCAGGCTCATCCGCCGGTTCACTTCAAACATGACCATCCTCTACGACGGGGATCCGGCAGGCATCAAAGCATCCCTCAGGGGCATAGACCTCGTGCTGGAAGAAGGCATGAATGTAAAAGTCGTGCTAATCCCCGACGGAGACGACCCCGATTCGTACTCGATGAAACACACTAAAGAGGAAATCGAGACGTTCATAACAGGGAATGAAAAGGATTTCATAGACTTCAAGGCAGGGCTGCTGCTGGAAGAGGCCGGAGACGATCCGAGAAAAAGGGCAGGACTTATAAACAACATTTCCACAAGCATAGCTGTCATACCGGATGCCATCGCCCGGTCTCTGTACTCCGAAAGATGTGCCGGAATGTTCGGAATCGAACCCAATCTGGTATTCGAAAGGGTACGCGCCATAAGGGAAGAGAGAAAGGCAAAGGAAAGCATGCGTATCTCGGCCGGGACAAAGGAGGTTCCAAACGGGAACAGGGCCGAAGCCGCCGCCGGGAGCAATCAGGAAAACCCGGAAAACAGCCAGGGCGTTACCGACCGTTTTTTTGCCCCATGTGAAAAAGAAATCGCATATTACCTGGTAAAATTCGGGGACGAGATGCTGAAATTTCATCAGGGCTCGATTGATTACGACGAAAGCAATCCCGATTACACAATAAGCGTGGCCGACTACATAAAAAACGCGATGGACGAGGACGGGCTGACCATGAAAAACCTCCTTTACGCGGATATTTACAATGAGTACTTCCTCAACGCCCCTGAACTGGGAAAAGAAACGCTCAACCATTTTCTCCACCACCCGGACGAAGCGATAGCGAAGGAAGCGTTGGGATACATCTACGACAAGCACCCCATAACCATCAAGGAATTCGTGGACACCATTCCGGCGGAAGAAACCGAATTGTCTGAAATCGTGCCCAAGCTTATGTACATATACAAATCCAAAGTAGTCGATGTCATGATGCGTGAAATTACCGACAGGATAGCCCTGGCCCAAAAGGACAATGACACGGCGGAACTTGAAAACCTCATGAAACGCTTCGTAAGGATTTCCGCAATGAAAAATGAATATTCCAAATTGCTGAAAAGGCTTGTCCTGTGAGAAACCGTACAAAACCCACGAATCCTAAAAATCTGAAAAACGGAATTTGCCGGAGCATTAAAACATAAATGCTCCGGCAAATTCCGTTTTCACGCCTCGGCTTCTTCCTATATTTGCCTTCGGCAGAAATACTGTTGCGCCTCGGCAATGCAAGCCTGACGGCTTGCATTACGTGTTTCGCCCGTCGTATCCGCGAGTCCATGGCCTCCAGACTCCTTCGGACGAAACACGCAATGCAAATTCATTTGCATTGCTCTCGGCTTCTGCGTATATTTGTGGCAATTTAAAAATAACTGACATGCAAGATAAAGTATCCAGGCTGTTGAACGACAGCTTCGTGGCTCGTTGGGCCGCATTGATTCTCATCGCATTGATGATGTTTTTCGCCTATATGTTCGTCGATGTGATGTCCCCGTTACAAAGCATGGTGGAATCCCAAAGGGGATGGACTCCGGGAACTTTCGGCACATATGCCGCTTCAGAGTACATTCTCAACGTGTGCGGTTTCCTCATACTTGCCGGCATAATCCTCGACAAACTCGGGGTTCGTTTTACAGGAACGCTCTCGGCATCGTTGATGGTAGTGGGAGCCACTATCAAGTTCATCGGTGTCAGCGACTGGTTCCAGACCACGGCAATGATGGAATGGCTGAATTCATGGTGGGTGGCGCTTCCGGGAAGCGCGAAACTCTCATGTCTCGGCTTCATGATTTTCGGCTGCGGATGTGAAATGGCCGGGATCACGGTATCGAGAGCGATAGCGAAATGGTTCAAAGGCAAGGAGATGGCGCTTGCAATGGGACTTGAAATGGCCATTGCCCGCCTCGGTGTATTTGCAGTATTCTGGATTTCTCCTATAATCGCCAACGGCAGTTTCCTCGGCGGAGGAGTACCGGCATCGGTTGCATTCTGCACTGTATTGCTCCTCATCGGCCTCATAAACTTCATCGTATTCTCGTTCATGGACAGGAAACTCGACTCGCAGTTAGGCGAGGCGGCCAAGGAAAACGGCGGCTCGGAAGAAGACCAGTTTAAATTCAGCGACATCGGAAAGATATTCAAGACCAAGATGTTCTGGTTGATCGCGCTCCTTTGCGTACTGTATTATTCCGCCATATTCCCGTTCCAAAGGTTCGCCACGAATTTCCTTGAATCGACACTGTCCATCCCGAATGCTGACGCGAGCCAGATTTTCGGATTTTTCCCTATATTGGCAATGGTACTTACACCGTTCCTCGGTTCGTTCATTGACTATAAAGGCAAAGGCGCTTCGATGCTGATGTACGGCGCCCTCATAATGATTATATGCCACCTCAGCTTCGCTTTCCTCCTTCCGGCCGTTCCGGAAAAATGGCTGGCTCTGCTGATAACAGTCGTGCTCGGGGTATCTTTCTCACTCGTGCCTGCCGCACTTTGGCCGAGCGTACCGAAGGTCATCGATGCCAAAATACTCGGAAGCGCGTATGCGCTGATATTCTGGATACAGAACATAGGTCTGTGCTTCGTGCCGAAAATCATCGGGAACGTGCTGAACGCCGTAAACCCGGGGATCGCCGAAGAAAGGGCGGCACAGATGGCCCAGGGGGTAAACGAGCTCGACCTTGTGGCGTACGATTATACCATACCTATGATCATATTCTCGTCATTCGGCGTCCTGGCATTCATACTCAGCATCTGGCTCAAGAGGGAAGACAGGAAGAAAGGCTACGGCCTCGAATTGCCTAACGTGGTAAAGAAATAAACCGCCACGTCATTGGATTAAAATCTGCCGGCCAAAGATGGGAAAGAAAATATCGGCTTTTTTTAAGGACACGGGGCATCTCAGGTGGATTGTCCTCGTGTCCCTTTCCATACCGATGTTCGCATCGTATTTTTTCGATGACATATTTTCCACCGTAAGCCAGGAATTCGAGAACCCGGAAAATGTCGCTCTCGGCTGGTCCATGGCCGATTACGGCTTTTTCAGAAGCGCGTATTCGTTACTGTGCATATTCGGGGGACTGATAATCTGCGGCATGCTGCTCGACAGATGGGGAGTCAGGATCACCGGATCCATCTTTGTCGGCCTCATGGTGGCAGGAGCCGCACTGATAACATACTCCATATCGGAATCCTTTGCCGGAAGCAGTCTGGCCGAATGGCTGTCCTCCCTTTTCAACAAGCCTTCCCTTGCATTGGCATACGCCGGATGCGCGATGTTCGGATTAGGCAGCGAGATTGCCGGCGTAGCCGTGAACAGGTCAATCGCCAAATGGTTCAAGGGCAGGGAGATAGCCTTCGCCATGGGGCTTCAGCTCGCTTTGGCGAGACTGGGTACGGCCGCCGCCCTGGTGACAGTACCGCGCATTATAAACATGGAAGGATATATCCCATTCGCCGAAACCTCAAGGCCGGCACATTTGGGATTGCTTCTGATAATGACAGGATTGGTATTGTGGGCACTGTTCGTGGCTATCGATTACAGGACAGAGCGCAAAGGCCGCATATCGAAAGAGACGGCCGCCGACCCGGCCGACAGGTTCAGACTCTCGGATGTATGGAAGATAATAGGCAACAGGCATTTCATACTTATCTCCCTCCTGTGCGTCACATTTTACTGCTGTGTAATCTCTTTCAGGAAATTCGCGACGGCCATACTGATTCCGAGATTCGGCATAGAAAGCGAAGTCGCCGCGCTCATGGTAGCGATGATACCGTTTTTCACATTGGTATTCGCTCCCATTTTCGGAGCCGTGGTGGACATGGTAGGGAAAGGCACTAAAATCATGATTATCGGCGCATCCATGATCCTGTTCTCGCATCTTGTCGTGACATTCGCCCCGGGAATGCCCGCATTCGGTTTTATCGCAATAGCCATATTAGGATTGGGATATTCGTTGGTTCCGGCGGCAATGTGGCCGTCGCTTCCAAAAATAATTCCCGAGAGCAAACTCGGAACCGCATTTTCGTTAGTGTACTGGATACAGAACATCGGGCTCTTTTTCACCCCGATAATTGTCGGAAATATCATCGAATCCACATCCGATCCGGTATCAGCCGAATATTTTTTCATATTTCTGGCCGCCTGCGCCATAGTCATAGCGGTGATTTTCAGCCGCTCCTCCGAGAAGCATCCTGAATTGGGCCTGGATAAAAAGGCAAAAGAGAACTGAAAACCATGATTCCGACCCGTATGTCGCTTCAAAAAAGCGGGTGCTTGCATTTATCCGTCATTTTTTATTATTATTTTTGCAAGTTTTATAACTCTAATCATATTTTATAGTCTTATGGAAAAGAATTTTAAACGCACACTCGTAACATGCGCCCTGCCATACGCCAACGGGCCGCTTCACATCGGACACCTTGCCGGAGTTTATGTACCGGCGGACATATACGTGAGGTACCTTCGAATGCGCGGTAAGAAAGTGCTTTTCGTATGCGGCTCCGATGAACACGGGGTGCCGATCACTATAAAAGCGAAAAAAGAAGGATGCAGCCCGCAAGACATAGTGGACAAGTATCACAAAATAATCAAAGATTCTTTTGCCGGGCTCGGCATCGATTTCGACATATATTCAAGGACAAGTTCCCCGACGCACCACCGTTTTGCCGCCGAATTTTTCAAGAAACTCTACGATGACGGCAAATTCATCGTAAAGGAAAGCGAGCAATATTATGACCCCGAGGCAAACACTTTCCTCGCCGACAGGTATATCGTAGGAACATGCCCGAAATGCGGCAATGAAGGCGCTTATGGGGACCAGTGCGAAAAATGCGGAAGCACGCTCAGTCCTGAAGAACTCATCAACCCTCACTCGGCCATAAGCGGAAGCCAGCCCGTAAAGAAAAAGACGAAGCATTGGTAC
>JADIME010000067.1 GCA_017694935.1 Candidatus Merdivivens pullistercoris | reverse complement strand
TTGAGACAGGCTTCCGCGCAGGTTTTTGTCGTTTTTTGAGGAGAATAGCAGCGCTATTTTACGATAAAAACGGCGAAAACGTGCCGGAAGGATGCCACAAAGAACTTTTGAAAAAATTTTAAACAGCTTCTTATATTACACTTTATATTACATAGGATACTTGAATGTAATTTCTTCAGAGGATTTCAATACCACGTCCCTCTTTACCACATATTGGACAGTCACGGTAAACGAACCCTTTCCATAATCACCTGCGGCAATGTCGGCATCGAAGCTCTCTTTCAATGACATCATGGAAGCCACTGTCTGGTCGAAGTCGGCCAACGCATTCTCATCCTCGGCGGCCAGAGCCTCATCCAAAGAACTTCCGGAATATTCCACATCCCATTTCTTGCCGTATTCGGTTTTCAACGCCAGAATATCCTGCATCACTTCATCATACAGCTGTTCTGCCGCAACAGACTCATTCGTAAATGAAGTAAAGGTCTCGACAAATTCGAAATCTTTCGAATAAGGCATGATTCCGCTTACAGTCTCCTCGGTGCATGAAACCATGGACTGCAATGCCATGGCAACAAACAATACAAAAAACAATTTCTTCATAATAAAATACATATTTCAAAAAAGGGCGCAAAAATAAGAAACATTTTGAAAAACCGGTGATTTTTCAGAAGCTGTTTATCTAACATCATCACCTAAAACAGAAAAAATCAGCCAGGTCGGATGCATTCATGGCTTCTTGTCCCCATTTCCGTCCTGCCCTCTCCCCGGCAAGGCCATGGCGGCAGACCCCGGTCACGGCTGCCTGCAACGGAGGATAACCGCGTGCGAGCAGGCCTCCTATGTAACCGGCAAGCACGTCCCCGCTTCCTCCCTTTGCCATCCCGGAACAGCCCGTCGAATTAAAGAACACCTTCCCGTCGGGCGAAACGGTCATTGTGTGCGCGCCTTTGACTACGACAACCGAAGAAAATTCGCGGGCAAGAGCCATCGCCTTTTCAAACTTGCCGGCCTCGCCGTCCCATTTTCCCGTCAAACGCTCCAATTCCCCCAAATGAGGGGTAAGCACCGATCCTTCGGGCAACGCGCTCCTCAACCGGGAGGAACCGGATACAAGATTCAGGGCATCGGCATCGATTACCATCGGCACGCCGCAGCCGAACAGCCTTTCAAGCGCCCAGGCCGTTTCCTTCCCTGTGCCCAGGCCGCACCCCACGCACACCGAAGTGAATCTGGACATGTTTTCGGGCAAATCCCTGAAACAGTCCCCTTCCCCGCAACTTACAATAGCCGACGGATGCGCGACATGCATGGCAAGCCTTTCCGAAGCGGGGATACGTGCCGTCACCAGACCGCAACCGGAACGCAACGCCCCCGATACGGCAAGCAAGGCAGCCCCCGTCATTCCGGTATGGCCGCATACCGCCAGAAGATGCCCGTTATCCCCTTTGTGGGAGAATTTGGAGAACCTGCACATTTTTTCTCCCTGCTTCACAAAATCCATATACAGATTTTCGTCTACATAATGATACTGGAATTCTTCCGGCAAAACCGTCCCCGCACGCCCGGCCGAACCTTCGAAACCGCCGCACAGACCGATCGGGGCTATCTTTATTTCCCCGGCGAAATTGCCGAAAAGCGGCGTAAGCATCGACAGTTTCGGAAATTCAACGGCAACCGTCACGTCCGCCTTCACCATGCAGCAGGACTGCCGGCCGTTTCCGCACAACCCGTCATGGCCGAACGGCTCGGACGGCATGCCCGACGGCAGATCCACCGAGATCACGAATGCCCCTGAACCATTTATATTTCTTATCACCGAAGCCGTGCGGCTCCTTACCGGACCTTTCAGCCCAGAACCGATCAAAGCGTCTATGTATATTTCGTCCGGACAGGCGGCTTCTCGCGAAACCTCTTCTATATCCGGGTCTTCTATCGACAACACCCTGCAATAAAAGCCTTTTTTCGACAAAAGCCCCGCAATGATCCTCCCGTCCGCCCCGTTGTCTCCCTTGCCGGCAAACACCTTAAACGACGGATTCGGGCCGAAGCCGCGTTCGTTCAGAGTTTCCAGAATACGTTCCGTCACCGATGCGGCGGCACGTTCCATCAGTTTTTCCCTGGACACCGGCTCATGAAGGATTGTATACAAATCGGCGCCTCGTATGTCTTCTCCCGTATATATTCTCATAAATATCAATTATCATAAAAACAGAGGATATCTCACGACACCCTCTGCCCCATCATTAAATCAACATTATTTACAACTTACGGCGGACACGCCGCACAATTTATCTTTAAATTAAAAAGTCATCCGGCGGATTATCCTATCAACTCATCGACAGGGGTCTTTTTCCTTACATCCCCCCTCTTTTCTTTGGCACGTACCAGCTGGTCTCTGAGTACCGACACGCAATCAACGACCGCGTCTTCGAATGTCGGTGCGTTCCTCTCCACCATCAGGTCGTTCCCGGGCACCATGACTTTGATTTTTACATTTTTGTTGTCTACATCGGGAAGCAATGAAAGCACTACTTCCGTTCTGATTACATCATCGAAGAACCTCGAAAGCTTGTTTACTTTCTTGTCAATGAAATCCAACAGTTTCTGATCAGCGTCGAATTTGATCGATTGAACTCTAATCTCCATGTTTCCCTCCTTTTTTAGCTCTTGGGTGAGCGGTTAAATATGATTTTTTCAGTTGCTCGAAGCTGTTGTGGGTATATACCTGCGTTGAAGCAAGAGTCGCATGCCCGAGCATTTCTTTTATTGCATTCAAATCGGCCCCCCTGTTCAGCAAATGGGTCGCTATGGTGTGCCTCAGCACGTGCGGGCTCTTCCTCCCGACAAAGCCCTCGTTATCCGTAAGTTGCTTCTTTATTACCCTGTTTACGAAAGCCGGGTACAAAGGATTTCCCTTATCGGTGACGAAAAGCGGCTCCCCCCTCTTCGATCCAACACGGCGTAAATATAATAAAATTTCTTCACAAATCTCACCCGTAAGAGGAATTTCTCTCATTTTTCCACCTTTTCCCATCACGCGCAGCACCTTCCTCGAAAAATCCACATCCTCCACTTTCAAAGAAACAAGTTCGGCCCGCCTTATCCCTGTCGAATACAAAAGCTGTACTATCAGCCTGTCGCGCGACAACTCCCCACCGTCGTCAAAAAAGTTGGAAACCGCATCCTCCGTATAGAATGACGGCAACCTTTCGGGCTGTTTCAGATGTTTTACCGACAAAACCGGATTGGAGGCAATCAGGCCGTACTTTACTGCCATACGGCACAGGCAGCTCAAAGAGGAAAGTCGCCTGTTGACAGTGGAGGCTGACATGCCGTCTTTCATACACGAAACGACAAAACCCCTTATCATGTCTTTGTTCAGACAGGACACGACATCTTCGTTTTTATAGGAAAGAAGCATACGGCATGAAGCCATTCCGTTTTCCGAGAGTACCCCATCAAGGTTTAGATTGTACTGTAACCCCCGACAGGAAGCAATGCCTCCCTCAGGAGGATGGACAGAAGTTGCGTCAGGCAGAACATCGGATATCAGCTGCGCATATGAGAAAAAATCGGCAATGTCAGCCAGATAACTCTGCACAGTATTGGCCGAATATCTTTTCTCAGAGACAATATAATCGATGAATCCGCCTATTAAATTACCTGCTTCCATGAGCCTGAACATTGTAACACGGATGCCTATGCTGCAACGCCCGTGCCACGGACGATACGGAAAACTTTAATTTGCGCCTTTCTAATCTAACCACTCATAAATATGCCTTCCTTTGGAGTCTTTGAAACTGCCGCACAGGATTACGACAAAATCGACAAATGTCCATATACCCAATCCGCCAAGGGTAAGAATCATGAAAATTCCAGAAACGATCCTGCCTGCATAAAACCTATGTATGCCCAAATAGCCAAAGAAAAAACATAAAATAGTAGCGACCAGCCTGCTTTTGTCAGAAGTGTCTTCATGCCTTATCTTACCGACAGGACAACCGCAATGCGGACAAACCACAGCATAATCATTTATTTCGGTACCACAATGACGACAATACATAATACAAATTTTTTATGGACAAATATACGCAGAAGCCGAGAGCAATGCAAATGAATTTGCATTGACATGTACGTGACATTGTACGTGACATGTACGTGACATGTACGACATGTACGGGGCCCACGCGGGAAGGAGGCCTTGGACTCATGACCACGTAGGGACCGTACATGGCATGCAAGCCTGACGGCTTGCATTGCCGAGGCGTGAACAGTATTTCTGGCCGTCTGGCCAAATATACGCAGAAGCCGAGAGCAATGCAAATGAATTTGCATTTGGCTGCTTCAACCGCAGCGGAAGCATGTTTCGGGCATGTTTCGCGGCATGTTTCGCCCGAGGGGCCGGGAGGTGCTGTACCGGAAAAGTGTACCTGATATGTGATACGTGAAAAGTGTACCTAATACGTAACAAACTGGTTCACTTTCCCCGAAAAGGGAGGACGAGGAATGCAAATAGATTAGCTGCAGTGACGACAATACAATTTCATCTCGGGAAAAGTGTACCGAAATACCGGAGAAACGGTTCACTTCCTCCCAAAAAGCAAAACATGTGAGAGCACGGCTTCACGGCTTGCATTGCCGAGGCGCAACAGTATTTCTGGCCATCAGGCCAAATATATACTAATTTTTCGGAACAGTATCCCCGCAAAGTAGCAGATTTCATTCAAATGCAGAATCAACAAGTGAAAAACGGCCTTATGCCGCAAGCGCAAAAACAGCCGAAAAGGGTTGTTTCATGCCCCCTCGGCTGTAGATATCATTCTGCTGCACGGACAACCGTTATTCGTCCTGCAACTGCATCTTCTGAATATAGATGGCCTTCTTTATTTCGTCCCTTCTCTTTACGGACGGCTTTACGAAAGTCTTCCTTGCGCGGAGCTCGCGGAGCGTCCCCGTCTTCTCGAATTTACGTTTGAACTTTTTCAGAGCCTTTTCTATGTTCTCGCCCTCTTTTACCGGTACTATAATCATCCTGCAAACACCTCCTTTTGTTACAAGGCGCAAAGTTAGTGATATTTTGCCAAATAAAAAAATTTTCCATGATCATCCGCAATGAATCTACATACCACTATCTGTTGTCACTGCCGCTCCCTTACCAGTTCCAATGCCTTTTCCAGCACGGGATCGGTCTCGCTCGTGTAGATTTCTTCGTATGTCAGCGGCACTTCATAATCAGGCATCAACCCGCGCCCGGCCGGGAAGCGTTCCGAAACAACCTCGTCGAAAACACATTTGACAAGAGGAATCCTCACTGTGATGAGCGAATTGGGAAGCCTTATAAGCGCGAAATCGTACGCTGTTATATAATGGTATCCAGACCCTGTCTCTCGCCCTACAGTCACGGCACGGCCGGCCTTCACCAATATCGATGGAAAAAGGGAAGCCGCCGAACAGGAAGTTTCATCGGTCAGGACATACACTCTTCCTTTATAATTGAGAATACTATCTGGAACGATTTCTCCGGAAACCTCATCGTCAGCCTTGTAAAAACCGGGGTTTCCATCCAGTTTTTCATATCCGCTGAAAATAGCCGTCTCAGGATAATTCAAAGAGTATTTCATGCTGCGGAAAGCCGTGTCCTTCACCATCCGGTACGAATCCAGCCAAGCCGAAGTGTCATTGAGAAAAACGGAAGCCAGTTTTTTCACCACCCGCACATCGCCGCCCGGATTGTTCCTGACATCGATAATCATATTCGGTCTGTCCATATAATGCGAAAGCGAGTCGCGGAGTTCATCCATCTCGGTATCATTGAGAGAAAAAGTACTGATACGGAAAAGCACGGTACTGTCGTCAAGTCCGGCAAAACCGAATTTCATCCGGGTGTTCATCAGATTTTTCATATACGCCGAATTTTCAGTCCACTGCGGATAATATTTTTTACCCGACGGCCATTTATCCCATTCGTCCCTGATCACAGTCCCGTCCTCCAGGACTATCACAGCCGTCCGGGGACGACTGGCATCATTGTACAAAAACCAGTGATTCATAAGCAGCTGCCTCTCCACACGGCTTTCGTTGCTGCCATCGAACATTATCACCCTCTCCCTGCTGATGCGGACGATTTCTTCGGACGGGATGCCGTCTATGGAAACTATCCTTTTGCCCAAATGCTCACGGTACTGTCCGGACACGACTTTGACAAAAACGCATCCGCCCGATATCCCGTGGGAGACATTCGGCACATAAATCTGCTCGGGATTGTCAACTTTCGGATTGGGAGTATATAATTTCACGTGCGAATCATGTACGAGCCTCGAACTTACAGAACTACGTACTATATCATAAAAACCCTCGTAACTTATACCCTCCCTGAAAGCCTCTGCGGCATCGGCTTCGAACGCCCTCATCCGCTCCGGTGTCACTATCTCGTCCAATGAAGGGAAGCACTCCCTGTAAGCCTCCATGAGTATGGCAAGATCCTCTTCCGCCTGCTCCCTTGTCAGCCATTCCGGCGCTGCCGCCGCCTCGTCAGGCTCTTCAAAAGTGGATTTTAGCCCGAAAGGCGACATCGGGTCGTCCAACGTCCCCTCACGACCATAAACATTCAGCATTATATGAGGCTCCTTTATCTTATGATAAGCATATTTCACCTCTCCTATAATATCTCCTTTGTTTAGCCGCATCCCCGTTTTCATCGGGACATTCCCCGAAAGTCCGGAAATGAATATGCTCTTGCCATCGTCCGTCCTTATCGTTATATCTCCACACAGATATTCCGCCGGCACCGGAAGGCTCTCATATTCTCCCTTGGCGACAAGCTCATCGAATATCGCATTGAAATTGTCAGAGTCGAAATGGTACGAAGAAGAGGATGTCAAGGTACTGTGGAACCCGACGGAAAAATGAGACACCGTACCGTCGGCTGGGCAAACGACTTCCGTACCTTCCGGAGCAGCAATGAAAATATAGCCGAAATTCAATTCCCCTCCCATTTCCTGCTGCGGCCAACCTGCCAGACCATGACCCGCCTCATATCCTTTTACCGGCCACAGCCAGACATCCTGAGCTGAAACCTTGAACGATAAAACCGAAAAAAACAAAACAGCGGCGGCAAGCCTTAACGCAACCCGGATCCTAAAGTCCATTTCATTGTAATTAAAATGTCAGAAGTCGGATAAATGCAAAAATCAGGCGATAATTATTGCCGAAACGGGAATATTGTATAAATTCGCGACGGCTTATTTTTACAACCATGGAAGAAAAGGACATAGAATATCTGGACAATTTCGAGGCCAGGCTTACCGAAGACATGCTCCGGCTCTGCACTTCTTTGGGGATGCTCGACGGAACGCTCCTTGAATCCGAAGACATAACTTCCAAATGGAAAGAACTCGCCCCTGAGTATATGGCGGATGCCGTCCCGAACATAAAGGAATTTCCGGAAGCCGCGGTCGGCTGGGCCGGCTATATCGGACTTGCCGTCGCCAAGTGGTGGGACGAGGACTGGGGGAAACACCACAATGCAAAATACAGCAGCCTGCTCGGTCCGAGAGGCTTCGACGACATGGACGAGCATATCATGGAAAACATACTCGGCTACAGGCGAGGCTCGGCGGAAGCAGGGATAGTCGCAAAGACACTGTTATGCTGCTCCCAGCTCGCGATAGACAGCATAAGGCACGAAAACATCGAGACACAGAGCGTGCTCGCATTCCAGGCTTTCGCCCGGGCCACAAGGGCAATGTTCAGGATCGGGGCTGCCATGGAACTGAAACGTGAAGGATACAGGTTCCAGAAAGTCCGGATTGCGGAGTCCGGAACAGGCAACCGTTTCAAATCATAAACTATATCTGCAAAAACCGCCCAAACTGTCAGAAAATTATGTAACTTTGCCGGGATTTTGAGACAACAAGTTTTTATCTAAAATAAATTTAAAAATGGCAGAGAAATTATTTGCTGAATTTCCTCCTGTATCCACCCAAGAGTGGGAGGAGGTCATCACAAGGGATCTCAAAGGCGCGGATTACGCGAAGAAACTCATTTGGAAGACAGGTGAGGGCTTCGAGGTACGTCCATATTACCGTGCCGAGGATCTTAAAGGGATAGAGCACCTCGGCACCATGCCGGGAGAGTTTCCTTATGTAAGAGGCACAAAGGAGAACAACCATTGGCTCGTACGCCAGGACTTCTGTGTCTGCGAAGGTTATGACAAGGCCAACGCACATGCCCTTGACGCCCTTATGAAAGGAGCCGATTCCATCGGCTTTGTCATGAAAGGCGCCGTAAGCGAGGGGGAAATGGCGACACTGCTTGAGGGCATCGAATTGCCTGCAGTGGAAATCAACTTCGTTTCACTGTGTACCGAAGCTCCTGAAACCATAAGCCGCTTCCTTTCATACGTGGCTTCAAAAGGGTACGACAAAGACAGGATCAGGGCGTCTTTCGATTTCGATCCTATCAGGACCCTGAATACAAAGGGCTATTTCTGCAATGACAAAGTATTCGAGACAGCCGCCGAATGCATCAGGCTCGTCAAGGATTACAAAGGCATCAGGGTAATAGGCGTAAGGCCATACGTATTCAACGATGCAGGGGCTTCCATAACCCAGGAACTCGGCTTCGGCCTGGCGATGGGCGTGGAATACCTGGACCGCCTTACCGACCTCGGGATTGCAGCCGACGAGGCCGCAAGGAGGATGAAATTCACCTTTGCCGTAAGTTCAAACTACTTCCTTGAAATCGCGAAGTTCCGTGCAGCCCGCATGCTTTGGGCCAACATAGTCAAAGACTACGGCGTGGAATGCTGCTGCGCCATGAAGATGAACATACATGCAGTCACAAGCGCATGGAACCAGACAGTCTACGATGCATACGTGAACATGCTCCGCGACACTACCGAAGCAATGAGCGCGACTATCGCCGGCGTGGATTCACTGGAAGTGCTTCCGTTCGACCATGCATTTGCAAAACCTGACGAATTCAGTTCGCACATCGCGCGCAACGTGCAGAACCTGCTCAAGGAAGAAAGCCACTTCGACAAGGTGGAAGACCCTGCAGCCGGTTCATATTATATCGAAAACCTCACCGCATCAATAGCGAAAGTAGCCTGGGATCTGTTCAAGAAGACAATCGATGCAGGCGGTTATGTGGAGGCATTCAAGGCCGGAATGGTACAGGGCGAGATAAAAGCAGTCGCTGCGGACCGTGACAAGAAATTCGAGACACGCCGCGCAACGATACTCGGAACCAACCAATATCCTAATTTCCTGGAAAAAATCTCCGACAACATTACTCTGGACATAGTAAAGCGCGGGGCCGTAAAACCTGAAATAAACAAGCCTCAGATAGCAGAGCCTCTTGAGAAATACCGTGCCGCCCAGCCTTTCGAGGAACTCCGTTACTCGACCGACAAGAGCGGCAAGCAGCCTATGGCGTTCATGCTGACCTTCGGCAATCTCGCAATGTGCAGGGCAAGGGCACAGTTCGCATGCAACTTCTTTGCTGTTGCCGGATTCAAGGTTGTGGACAACAACCGCTTTGCAGACATAGAAGAAGGTGTGAAAGCCGCTATCGAGGCAAAAGCCGACATCGTGGTAGCCTGCTCTTCAGACGAAGAATATCCTGAGGCCGTACCTCAGATAGCTGAAAAATTAGGGAACAAAGCCCTTCTGGTAGTTGCCGGCGGTGAAAACGAAGAACTTATCGCCAAAGGAATAACCAATTTCATCAATGTTAAATGCAATGTTCTTGAAACGCTCAAGAAATACCAGGAAAAAATGGGCATCGAAGAACTATAATAAAAAGGGACAATCAAGATGAAACCGAATTTTAAAGATATAGAATTCAGCAATAAGAATTGCGGGCGCACCGGAGACGGAAAAGACTCTTCGATTTGGAACACTCCTGAACAGATTCCGGTAAAGGCCCTGTATACAGCCGCAGACCTCGAAGGGATGGAACATCTTAACTATGCCGCCGGCATACCTCCGTATCTTCGCGGGCCTTATTCTACGATGTATGTTCAGAAACCTTGGACTATCCGCCAGTATGCCGGATTCTCCACCGCCGAGGAATCCAATGCGTTTTACCGCAGGAACCTTGCCGCCGGCCAGAAAGGTCTGTCCGTCGCATTCGACCTTGCCACCCACCGCGGATACGATGCCGACCATCCGAGGGTTGTGGGCGACGTAGGAAAAGCCGGCGTAAGCATCTGCAGCGTGGAAGACATGAAAGTGCTCTTCGACCAGATTCCTCTGAACAAGATGTCCGTTTCCATGACCATGAACGGAGCCGTTCTCCCTATCATGGCGTTTTACATCGTGGCCGGACTTGAACAGGGAGCCAAACTTGAAGAACTTGCAGGTACGATACAGAACGATATCCTGAAGGAATTCATGGTACGTAATACGTACATCTACCCTCCTGAGTTCTCAATGAGGATTATCGGGGACATTTTCGCATATACCTCTAAATATATGCCTAAGTTCAACTCCATTTCCATCTCCGGATACCACATGCAGGAAGCAGGCGCGACTTGCGACATAGAAATGGCCTACACTCTTGCCGACGGTCTCGAATACCTCCGTACAGGTATCAAGGCAGGCATAGACGTGGATGCATTCGCACCAAGGCTCTCATTCTTCTGGGCAATCGGAATGAACCATTTCATGGAAATCGCAAAGATGCGTGCGGCACGTATGCTTTGGGCCAAGATTGTAAAACAGTTCAATCCTAAGAATCCTAAATCGCTCTCGCTCCGTACGCACTGCCAGACTTCAGGATGGTCGCTTACGGAACAGGATCCGTTCAACAACGTGGCACGTACATGCATCGAAGCCATGGGAGCCGCACTCGGACATACCCAGTCGCTGCATACCAATGCATTGGACGAGGCTATCGCACTCCCTACGGACTTCTCTGCCCGTATTGCACGTAACACCCAGATATACATTCAGGAAGAGACGAACGTATGCCGCAGCCTCGACCCTTGGGCTGGTTCATATTACGTCGAGTCGCTTACCAACGACATAGCACACAGGGCTTGGGAGCACATACAGGAAGTCGAAAAACTCGGAGGTATGGCAAAGGCCATCGAAACCGGCATTCCTAAACTCCGTATCGAGGAAGCCGCAGCCCGCAAACAGGCAAGAATCGACTCGGGCCAGGACACTATCGTAGGTATCAACAAATACCGCCTCGATCATGAAGATCCTATCGAAGTGCTTACTATCGACAACACCGCTGTCCGCGAAAGCCAGATCAAGAGGCTCAAGGAACTCCGTGCGAAACGCGACAACGCCGCCGTACAGAAAGCCCTCGATGCCATCACAAGATGCGTGGAGACCGGCGAAGGCAACCTTCTCGAGCTTGCAGTGGAAGCAGCCAAAGTAAGGGCAAGCCTCGGTGAAATCTCCGATGCATGTGAAAAAGTAGTAGGACGTTATAAAGCCACAATACGTATGAACACAGGCGTTTATTCATCAGAAGTACACAACGACAGCGAATTCGAGAAAGCGAAGGCGATGGTTGCCGAATTTGCAAAGAAGGAAGGCCGCCAGCCTCGTATCATGATTGCGAAACTCGGACAGGACGGTCACGACCGTGGAGCCAAAGTCGTTGCCACCGGTTACGCTGACTGCGGTTTCGACGTGGACATGGGGCCTTTGTTCCAGACACCGGAAGAAGCTGCAAGGCAGGCAGTCGAGAACGACGTGCATGTAGTAGGAGTGTCTTCTCTCGCTGCAGGCCACCTCACACTTGTGCCACAGATCATTGACGAGCTGAAGAAACTCGGACGTGAAGACATCATCGTGGTTGTCGGCGGCGTAATACCTCCTCAGGATTACGATGCCCTCTACAAGGCCGGCGCGGCTGCCATATTCGGCCCGGGAACCCCTATCAGCTTTGCCGTCATCAAGATGATGGAATTGCTTAACAGGGAGTAAGCGGATTCAAACAAAGGGTTATTGATAAACCGTGAATTTTAAATGGGGTTGTGTCAGAATGAATTTTTGACACAACCCCATTTTTTTATTCGTACTCCCTGATAGGACCCTGCTTAAGAGACAATTTCCAAGAAGTAAAGAATCCTCTGGCATTACCACTCATATTCTTCCACGGGAGAAACCCCTTCCCGGTCAAGCGTGAAGGTCTCCCTCCAGATAGGGCCGTAGTTGTTTTCTGAATCATAAGCGACTCCCATGAACGTATTAACTTCATCATAATCCACTATATATGCATGTGTTTCGGAGGTAACCCCGAAAAAGCGCATGGTATTTATGGCTATCTCGTCAGTTATTATCGAAGTATCCGTGCAGTCCCCTTCAAAGATATGGTAATAGTACCCGTCAGCATCTCCGGTCACAACCGCTTTCACAGGTATGACAGCTTTTCCTGAGGCTCCAGCAAAAGCCAAAGGATCAATCGCCTCCAGCTCCGTTCCATCGAAATATTTGTCATACTCCAGACAAACAGACACTTCCGAGACAGGACCGGTAGTCACGAAATTACCATCATAAAGTTCCGTCGTAGCATCCGTTCCGTCATAACCGAAAAGAAAGACCACATACTCGGTTTTTCCTGTCAGATCATCTATTATCCCTTTTTCGCTTCCGCGGCGTACCATTGATTCAAGGTCGTAATTTCCGGATAAAATGGCTTCCTGTATCCTTTCTCCCGCATCATAGTACTCGTAATATTCGGCCCAATTGGAATACTCATCCGTGAACATCACATAAGGATCATCGTTAGATGCTTTGATTTCATAATTTACAGTATGTTCTGTAGCATTTGACAATGACAGTAAAAGCACATTGTCGGAAGAATATTTTCTCCCTGTCGTAAATTCCTCAACCGTAACTTCCGAATTGAGGATTCCGAAAGGTGCCACGGACACGGCGAATGCATAATAATCAGTATCATCGGACAAATCTTCCAGCACTGAGCGTTCCTCTCCTACAGAAGCTGCTTCCTCGATGAACTGCTCGGGAGTAATGCCATACTGCTGTATGTATATTTGAATCATCGTCGTAACAAATTCCTGATATTGCTCATAAATTTCATCTTTGCCAACTTCAGACTGTTTGTAAAAACTGTAAAAATAGTATTGCCCGGGGTCGGACGGGATTACATGCAATTCTGCCGTATTTTTGTCCGGGACACATTCGATTTCGAAAGTCATACCGTTCATTTCGACCGGAAGTGTCCTGAATTCTTGCTTGTATAAATCAGTCAGATATGCGCAATCGGCAGTCATGCCATAAGCGTATACATAGTATCCGGTATCGGGATCGAGCATGTTCACATATTCGTCCACAGTGTCGCCGCATTTGAGAATCATGGAAAGGTATTCCTCGACCGACACACCGTAAGTCATTGTCGCCATATCTCTGAAAAAGTCAAAATCATCTTTAAAATAATCCTCGTCCGTGGCAAATCCGTCCATGTATTCCTTTTCATTCAACATGCCGATATAAGTCATTTCCTTGTCCGCAGGGATTATTGAAAACGTGACAGACGTTTCGGCTATATCATCATCGTTTATAATGAAAGCAAAAGTCTCCTGCTCTACCGGCGGTTGTCCTTCCGCCTGCTGCACGACGATAACATCGTACTCATTTCCATAATACTCCATGCTCACTATGGAAGACCTCGCGCATGAGTCCGGATTGGACTCGGCATACATCTTTATGATACCTTCGGCCGTGGTATCCGCCACGCTTACCCAATCGTCATGGCATACGACATTGATCTCAACGCCATGGACAGGATACTCGACAGTATAATATATATCGAAAGCTCCTCCTTCCGGCCCTATGGCTATCTCTTCAGTATCTACTTTAAAAAACGGCACTGGCGGTTCATCAATATTTTTCTGACAGGAAAAGACCGCACATGACAAGACCGACGCCGCGCACAAAAAAGCGTTGGATTTTGTAAAAAAGTGATTTGACATAATTTAAGATTTTTGATTTTGACAAATATAATCCACGGGAAGTCATTTTTTCCCTCGTTTCTATTAATTTTGCATTGATTTTGTCAATTTGACGTTTTAGGATTACAATTTGCAAGTATTTGCATCTTGTTTGCTTAATTGACAAGACATTCGATAAGCAGTTTTAACGATATTAATAAAATGGAAAAAGGACCTATTTCACAATTCATCACTCACCATTACCGCCATTTCAATTCGGCGACATTGGTAGACGCAGCCAAAGCATTCGATGAACACATTAACAAAGGCGGGAAAATGATGCTTGCCATGGCAGGCGCGATGAGCACCGCGGAACTCGGAATTTCGCTTGCCGAAATGATTCGTCAGGACAAGTTCCAGATAGTATCCTGCTCGGCCAACAACCTTGAAGAGGACATCATGAATCTGGTGGCGCACTCCCATTACTACAGGGTACCGGGTTACAGAGACCTGACCCCGGCACAGGAAAAAGAACTTCTCGACAATCACATGAACCGCGTTACCGACACATGCATCCCTGAAGAAGAGGCGTTCCGCCGTCTGGAACATCATCTTCTGGATGTGTGGAAAGACATGCAGGAAAAAGGCGAAAGACTTCTCCCTTACGAAGTAATGTATCGCCTGCTACGCAGCGGTGTACTTGAGCAATATTACGAAATCGACCCTAAAGACAGTTGGGTACTTGCCGCATGCGAAAAGAATATCCCTATCGTGGTCCCTGCATGGGAAGACTGCACGACAGGAAACATATTTGCAGCACACTGTATAAAAGGCGAACTCGACCCGCATATCATAAAGAACGGCATCGAGACTATGATGTTCCTCACCGACTGGTACAAAAAGAACTCGGGCGGGGAAGGCGTAGGATTCTATCAGATTGGCGGAGGTACGGCAGGAGATTTCCCTATCTGTGTCGTTCCAATGATGGAGCAGGACCTCGGGTGGACAGGCACTCCGCTTTGGAAGTACTTCTGCCAGATTTCCGACAGTACCACTTCATACGGTTCTTATTCAGGCGCCGTTCCAAACGAGAAAATCACATGGGGCAAGCTCGACGTGGACACTCCTCGCTTCATCGTCGAGTCAGACGCTACGATAGTGGCTCCCCTGATGTTCGCATACATATTGGGCTGGTAAGGGACACAAGGGCTGGTAAAGGCACAACCGACATCCCGGACAGGCTAACACGCCTTTGAAACCGTACTATCAAGGTGTAAAGAGGCTCAATAAATGATATGACCCCTGAAGTTTTTTGTCAAGACTTCGGGGGTTGTTTCAAATCTATTTCAAATCTATTGCCGTCGGGATTTTGTTCATTACATCTGCTGTGTTCATTATAAATGAACATTGTCATAAAATGAAAGTTTCTTCGGAAAAAATATACGATTATCCGCAAATTACCCCCTGATTCCGGCGAATTGCATTTGGCTTGTTGCTGTCGGCCTGATTTGTCTGACTCCCGGCCGCTCCAATCTGCGCAAACACGGGAACGGGACAACTTAACCTTCGATATGTGTAAATAACTGTATATAAGTTAATTAGTAAAGATGTACCATAAAATTTATGTTCCGATCGGGGCCGGGGTGGATCTCGCTCGGAACAGTGATTTTTTGTCGGATTATCATAATAATTTATGGGATAGTGGATTACAAAGACAACTATTAAGTCGCTCCGTTCCCGGCTTTGCAAGAAAGATTTGAAAAGTTTGGAAGTCAAGTCCATAGGTTACATCAACCGACTGCTGCAGGCACAGGTCAGGGGGGGGGGGTAATTTTGCGGATAATCATTTAAATTTTATTCAAAAATAATTTTATGGCAGCGATATGCAGCATGGCTTCGTGCGTGTCAGCACTGTATTCATAGTCAATGGTAAGCCTCCTGAAGTTTTCAAGCCATGAGAAAGTGCGCTCTACAATCCATTTTTTAGGCATGGGTACAAATCTGTCCGTGCGTTTGTCGGACCTGAGTACGACATCCAGGTCGCAATGCAGCGGAGGGTGTCGAAGATCTCTTCCAGCAAGCCCTCGTTCTTCCACTTGTTGAAGTAATAATATACTGTCTGTCACGGAGCGAAATCCGAGGGAAGCATTCTCCACTGCACACCGGTCTTCACTATATACAGAATGCCGTCAAAAACAGAACTCAACGAATATTTTATGAATCTTCCTTTAGGGTCTAACATATTTTTTATAACTTGCCACTGTTTATCAGTCAGGTTGGTTGGATATTTATGCATAACTTTAATGAAATACTGGTTATAAGCATGTCGGTTGCCATTGCACTGTCATGCTCCGGACGCAGTGCGACGGTCAATGGTGAGCCGGTTGATGGAGTGCAGGGGAACACCATCCTCCGTGACGGGCGCATCGGGGTCAGGGTCTCTCTCGATACAGTAGACACCTGGCTTTGCTTTGACACGGGGTTCCGAGGCAGCCTGATAGTCGACAGGGAGATAATAGACTCTCTGTATGAGCCCGGGGACTTCATGGGTACGGAGAAAGTGTTTGACAGGCCAATACTCTTGGACGACAAGCCGTTAGGATACACAAAACTAAGCACTATGGTTCCCGGGAACCTGAAGGATGAAGAGGAATTCCAAGGCAGCAATACTGTGGGATGTTATTTCGACGGGTGTTTCAGTCCGGATTACGGGCATGACAGGCGGATATGGGAAATAAACATGGACAAGCGTACAATCTCCATACACGAAAAGGATACCGTCCCGCCGAACAGCGCCATCTTTCCCCTCACACTGGAACGGAACGTACTGTTCGTAACGACACCTATGAAAGTCGTAAAAGACGGGAAGACGCTGGAGCTGAACAGGAGGATGAGCCTTGACTATGGGAACGAGAATGCCATCCTGCTGTACAATCCGGACATGGGGCCGGACTTCAGGTCCTTCTATTTCGGAAGTCCGCATTCTGAAAACAAGAGTATTGAGACATACGGCGGGGATGGTGTCCCGATGTATATGCTCCTGTGCGACAGAATAGAGATGCCGCAGGGGCTGGCCCCTGTGGAGGCTGCGGACGGTGACATAACATTCATGTACTGGCCGTCTCCCCTGATGACCAGAGACTCCGCTTTCGGTGACAGGAGCACAGTGGCTTTCGGACTGCTCAGGCACTACAACTCAATGATAGACTTGAAGAATATGAGGCTGATACTGTGGAATTGCACATATACGGCCGACACGCATATAAGCAACATTCCGGTATACATGACGAACATGGGGTTTTGGATAGACGCAGCGGTTGCAGACTATGTAAGGCCGGTAAAGAATGTTGTCATGGTGGTGGTTTCCGGGATGAATGCAGAGAAGGCAGGGCTTCAGATTGGTGACAAAGTGTTGAGGATTAACGGAGAAGACGTTGCCGACATGGATAGGGAGCGCATATACGGCATATTCCGCCTTACACCGGCCGGAAAAAGTGTGGTGCTTGACATAAGCAGGGACGGCAGGCCAATCCAAATCAAGTATGTCACGGACGAAAATCCGGCAACCTTATAATGTATATGATAAATAAATAAGATGTTGACAATGGACAATCCGTCCTTTTCTTATAGGGACAAAGACGATTTGTGTTATCGAAAGTGCCAGTACTAGTTTAGTCGTCGTATCTGCACTATAAAAAGGAAGTAGAGAAGCCCCCGTCATTCTGGCTGGGACTTCTTGTTTTTTGCCTGTTTCTCTTACGTGTGTATGCTTCGGCCGTGGAACGGCTCCAGGATTTGGAAAAGGGATTCGTCGAACCCTGCCTAAATTTATTATTTGGGCATTTAATCTTTGATTTTTGCAGATTTTTCGCAAAATCGAGTTTTAATATCAAAATAAGGATTTTTTCTATCACTCGCTCCCCGTTCTCAGCGTAAAGGATGTTCTTCCTCAATAATGAAAAAAATGCCAATATTGGCAGAAAATTAACATAGGATGAAAAAAAGAGACAAGTACCTCAGACAGCTGACATAAAGCCGTCAGAACGGCTTATCAAGGTGATAACAGGTATTCGCGGGTACGGGAAAGTCTTGCTTCTTAATTTAGTTGTGCCACCAGGAATCGGACAATTTGTCCAAGTGACTGAATATCTTTGGTTTATAAATCGGCAAGAGTGTAATATCCAGCTATTGCTCCACCGAATTGTTGCAGCGTTCTGCGTCAGATTGCGTGGAGGTTTCCTGTTGCAAAAATAATCTTTTATCCTCAAAGTCGTGCAAGTCATCGTAGGTATTTTCTCCCTTGATTCTTTCAAGTTCGTCTTGTAAGCGTTCCAATGCCGTCAAATCCTCGTGCCAGCTTTCAAATTCTTCCAAATCGTCCATAATCCTTTATTCTATAATTTGCCAATATCCTTGCTTCCTGCCTCCTATACGTTTCAGTAAGCCAAGCTCTTGAAGTCGGGAAAGATTGTACTTTACACCATCTTCTGTAATGTTAGAAAGGCTTTCACTTATCTCTTTTCGGGTCGCTTCCGGATGTCCTTTTAAGAATGACAGTATAGCATGCTGTTGTTCCGTCAGATTTTGTATGGCTTTTTGGGTAGTCTTTTGGGTAGTCTTTTGGTCGCTTTGGGTCGTAGCCCTTTCCGGATATTCAAACTTAAACGTTGTCCAGATACCCGAAGCATCATAACGGAATTCCGGTGTGGAGAATCCGTCATTCTTGCAAGCCGTGATAATGCGCTCAATACCGCGTCCCCATGCCTCAATCTCACCTGCACGGAAGAACGTATTGGCAATATCCGGGTTGTAAGGCATACTTCGATGTGAGGACAATAAGGTTTCCACAGTCCAACCTTCGGGCAATACCCCACCGTTTATTATCTCCAGCTTGTTCTCATACACACGGATTTGGATGGGAGAAGGTTCAGCATAATCCTTATTGATACAGGCATTCAATAGTGCCTCACGCAGAGCCTCACGGGGCATAGGCAATGTTTCTATCCGCTGGATACCTTCGTAGGTGATGATGGCTTTCATGTATTTGGTACACAGCAAGTCCATCAGTTTCACGATTTGTTGGAACAGATTGCCATGCACTTCGTCCTGATACACCAAATCCATGCCTTCACGGAAGAAGCCGATCTTTACAAACGCTCCGGTCACATACTTTTCCGGGTCGGGATGGAACAGCAAGGCGGCAGCACGTTTCAGGTAACTGCCCTCATAAAGCCGAAGTTTTTCTAGCAATCCGTGATTGTCATCCATCAAGTCCGCTTCCTCCATGCGTCCGCTCCTTTTAGCATACTTGCGGAACAAGTCAAACGTAGCGTTGTCCAAGTCCTCCGCTTTCAGATA
>JADIME010000066.1 GCA_017694935.1 Candidatus Merdivivens pullistercoris | reverse complement strand
CAGTTTAAAGAGCCTGCTTAGCATAACAATTCGTGCAATACTTTTAATGATTTGATTTCTACCGGTTTGTCTATATGATATTCAAGAAACCTTATCATGTCTTCCATAAAAAGATACCTTGACTTTCCAGTAAGCGGCAAAGCCATGCATTCCGGAAATCCGCCCGACAGGAGGCGGTGCAGCAACAGCGAATTTTCCAATGAAAACGATTGTCCACCGCCGGAAAACTCGGCCGTCGCGATATAAAATATCGGGTCGTTCTCGGAAAAATTGTCATTCGGCGAAAAACCGAGGATACGGCAAAGCCCGATGATAAAATAAATATGAAAATTGGAAAAATTCCCGTCCATCGCGTCCAAGGCCAACGCCATCTCTTCCACCCACTCGAAAAGGCCGTCTTCACGACTTCCCTCGGACAGGGTACGGAACAACAGTTCGCAGACAAATACCGATATGCAGTTTTTCAGCACATCCCGCCTGATCGAAACGTACGGATGTTTCATGGATGCCTCGCGCAGGGAAAGCAGGGAGCTTTTCGGGTTTTCGTCCACAACGGCTTCAAGAATATTCAACGGCTGGAACAATGAAACGGGATTCCTGCCTCCTTTTTTCCCGAACCCTTTCACTATCATCCCGCACCTGCCGTACAAAGGCGAAACCGCATGGACAATCAATGAATTGTCCCCGAACTTTGTCGTGTGCAACACTATGATATCGGTAATCTCCCGTTTCATAAATGCCGGTTTAAATTTCGCTTCCCGCTATGTCCAGAAGTTTTTCCCTCATCGCGGCCAGAGCGTGGAACCGGTGCGAGATGGCATTTTTCTCATCTTCGGGTATTTCCGCCAGAGTTTTGGAAGAACCGTCCGGAATAAATATCGGATCATAGCCGAAGCCTCCTTCACCGGCCGGGGCAAGGGCTATTTTCCCTTCGAGCGTTCCTTCGAAAAAACATCTTTCGCCCCCGTAAATCAATGCTATGACACATCTGAAACGTGCCTTCCTTCCGGCTTGCGGGGGGACTTTCGACAACTCGCAGAGGACTTTTTCTATATTGTGCCTGAAATCCTTGTCCTCTCCGGCATATCTTGCGGAATAAACCCCGGGGGCGCCGCCCAACGCATCCACTTCAAGCCCGGAATCGTCTGCAAAACAGTTCTTCCCCGCGGCGTTCCACAGATGTTCCGCCTTTATGAGGGCGTTTTCACGCATTGTAAGTCCGGTTTCCTCAGGCTCGTCGAAATGACCCAAACAGGCGGGAGAGAGCAGATGGAAAGCATTGCCGAGAATCTCCGACGCCTCCCTCAATTTTCCTTTATTGCCCGTGGCGAATACCAGTTCCATATCCGTATGATTAATTTATTGGGCAAAAATACATATAAAAGAGTAAATTTGTATGTTTATTGCATTAGAGTGCGGATTAATTTTGAAAAATAAAAGTATGCGTAGAATCATCTTACTATCTTTAAGCGTATTGGCATTGGTTTTTCCGCAAGACGTGTGCGGCCAATCCCAGAATTTCAAGAACGGCGAAACCGTGGAAATAGGCAACTCTATCATAAAGGAACTGCTCAACAACTATGTCGATACGGTAAAACTGGACGAAATCCTCACATACGGCATTGAAGCCATGCTCAACAGGCTCGATCCTTATACGGTATATATCCCGGAAGAAGAGCAGGAAGGGCTGGAAATGATGATTTCCGGAACGTACGGAGGCATCGGGGCCATCATCTTCAAACGTCCGGGCGAGGGTGTCATCATCAATGAACCTTACGAAGGGAGCCCGGCAACAAAGGCGGGTCTTCAGCCGGGGGACATGATATTGTCGATAGACGGCACGGATGTTTACGGGCTCGAATCCGCCGAGTGCAGTGAAAGGATGAAAGGCAAACCGGGGACATCAGTAAGATTCAAGGTAAGGAAGGTCCGTGGCGGAGACACAGTAGATATAAGTGTTACGAGGGAAAGGATACATCTTCCGGACATAGAATATGCCGGAATGCTGGATGATACAACCGGATATCTGAGACTTACCGGCTTCACTACCGGGGCAGCCGAAGACACCCGCAAAGAGGTGAACAGGCTCAAGAAGGAAGGAATGAAGCGCCTCGTGTTCGACTTGAGAGGGAACGGCGGAGGAGCGATGAATGAAGCCGTGGACATACTTTCCATCTTCCTGCCGAAAAACACCGTGGCCGTCACGGCGAAGGGACGGCGGGGCGCGGGGATTACCGAATACCGGACAAATTTAGAACCTGTTGATGTCGATATGCCTCTGCTGGTCCTTATAGACGGGGCATCGGCATCTTCCGCCGAGATCGTTGCCGGAGCAATCCAGGATCTTGACAGAGGCCTGGTCATGGGAACGCGCAGTTACGGCAAGGGATTGGTGCAGTCCATACGCCCTCTCCCTTACAACGGGCAGCTGAAAATCACCACGGCAAGATATTATACTCCGAGCGGCAGGTGCGTACAGGCTCTGGATTACAGCAACCGCAAGACCGACGGTTCTGTAGGATATGTGCCCGATTCATTGCGTAAAGACTTCAAGACATTGCACGGCAGGACAGTAAAGGACGGCGGAGGGATAAGCCCGGATGTAGAGTTGTCCGTACAGCGTTACAGCCGTATCGTGTATTCGTTGGTACTCAACGGCATCATAGAAGAGTACACATTGAAATACGTATCGGAGCATGATTCTGTCCCGTCCCCGGATGATTTCCATTTGAGCGATGCCGAATTCGAAGATTTCGTAAAATTCGCCGCGGGCAAGGATTTCGATTACAGGAGCGAGTCCAAGGCCCTGTTGGACGAGGTAAAGAAGACCATAAAGGAAGAGGGGCTTGGAAACCTTGCGGGAGCACTGACGGACTCACTGGCGAAAGCCGTCGATTTAGACAAGGCTAAAATCATCCGCTACAACAAAGACCAGATAACGCCTTTCATAGAAGAAGAAATAATAATAAGGTATTACTTCCAGCCTGCCGGAGTGAAAATAAGGCTCAGGACCGACAATCAGCTCCATGAAGCACTGGCGAAGTGGAATGAAAGCCTCGGACTTTTAGAGGCTTAGAAGCTGTAAAAAAAGACCGGCTGAATGCGGCCGGTCTTTTTTTATCCTATTTTCCTGTTATCTTATTTTGACGCTTTTTCAAGTTCCTTCCTGATCTTCCTCCTGCTCAAATCATACATGATAGGAGTACCGATGAACATTGAAGCGTAAGTACCTACGGAGATACCGACTACCAATGCGACTGAAAGGCCCCTTATGACTTCACCGCCGAAGATTGCTATCGCAACCATTACGAGGATGGTGGTGAGCGAGGTGTTCATTGTCCTTGTAAGGGTACTGTTAAGCGCATTGTTCACATTCTCATCCAAAGGACGTTTCGGATACAGTCTCCTGTATTCACGGATACGGTCGAAGATCACCACGTTGTCATTGATTGCATAACCGATGATCGTCAGGACCGCCGCGATGAACGACTGGTCTACATCGAGACTGAACGGGAATACTCCGGTGAACAACGAGAAGAAACCGATCGTGATGATAGTCGTATGGGTAAGCGAGATCACGCCGCCGGCACCCCAAGTCCAGTTACGGAACCTTATTGCAATGTAGACGAATATTGCAAGCAGGGCTATCACGACCGCGATGATCGCATCCCTCTTCATGTCGTTTGCAATCGTAGGGCCGACTTTGTCGGAACTTATGATACCGTTAGGATTTTCAAGCGTAGACTTGAACTCATCGTAAGTAATGTCTTCAGCGAAGAACGGATGGAGCGCGTCGTAAAGCATCTGCTCCACTTTAGTGTCCATTTCCGTGGATTCGTCTTCGATCATGTACTTGGTGGTTATCTTCATCTGGCTTTCACCTCCGAACTGTTTTACCTCGACGCTTCCGCCGAACTCGGCTGAAGCTGCTTCCCTGACATCCTCAGCGGATACAGGCTGGTCGAACCTTACCACGAATGTACGGCCGCCGGTGAAATCGACACCATAGGTAAAGCCTTTGAATATGATTGAACCCAGACAGATAAGTATCACTATACCCGATATCGTGTAAGAATATTTCCTCTTGGACAGGAAGTTGAACTTGGTATTGTGGAGGAAATTCCTTGTCCACTTGTTGTCAAAGGTAATGTTCTTCTTCTTCGCAAGCCTTGCTTCAAAGATAAGCCTTGAAATGAAGATGGATGTAAGGAGGGAAGTGATGATACCTATAATAAGAGTAGTTGCGAAACCCTGCACAGGACCGGAACCGAATATGATCAGCACGATACCCGTAATGATGGTCGTGACCTGACCGTCAATGATAGCCGAATAGGCATGCCTGTAACCGTCCTTGATTGCAAGTGCAAGGCCTTTACCGCCCCTGAGTTCCTCTTTGACACGCTCGTATATGATGACGTTGGCATCCACCGCCATACCGAGGGTCAATACCAGACCGGCGATACCAGGCAATGTCAATACGGCGCCGAATGACGCAAGCGCTCCGAACAGGAACAGCACGTTGCACAGCAAAGCGATGTCGGCTGCAAGACCTGCACCGTTGTAGAAGAAGAGCATGTACAACAGTACGAGGAGGAATGCTATCACGAATGATATGAGACCGGCATTGATGGACTCGCTACCGAGTGAAGGTCCGACAACCTGTTCCTGAACGATTGTGGCAGGAGCAGGGAGCTTGCCTGATTTCAGCACGTTTGCAAGGTCTTCGGCCTCAGTAACGGTGAAGTTTCCTGTAATGGCCGAACGTCCTCCGGTAATCTCGCTGTTTACCATCGGATAGGAATAAACCATCCCGTCAAGCACGATGGCTATCTGATGTCCGATGTTGTCGGCAGTAAGCCTTGCCCATGTCCTTGCGCCTTCGCCGTTCATCACCATGTCCACTTCAGGACTTCCGTTCACATTGGAATATGATACGCGGGCATCGGTAACAGCCCCGCCGTCCAGAGGAGCCTTGCCGTCACGCGATGAAGACCTGATGGCAACGAGTTCATAATAATTGCCGTCGGCGGTGAAAGAAGACGGTTTCACTGTCCACATAGGGATGAAGTCGGCAGGGAACAAAGCCTGTACTTCAGGCATGGACAGATATTCGTTCACCTTAGCAGTATCCCTGTAATGCGCGATACCGATGCAGGCGCCCTGCATGAGGTTTCCGTTGTATGTGGCGGGCTGGATAACGCCGAACAACGGGTTCTCTTTCTTGTATGCTTCCATGTCCATGCTCTGGGAAGCGACCTTTTCAAGAAGGGTGTCGGTCACGGCAGCCGTGGTGTCGGCAGAAGCCATGGCAACTGTATCTTCTACGGCCAATTCTGCAAGGAGAGCATTCGCCTCCTGCATGTAAGGGAAGATTTCAGAGTTTTCGTAAGTCGTCCAGAACTCGAGGGATGCGGTTCCCTGAAGAAGTTTCCTTACACGTTCAGGCTCCTTGACACCCGGAAGTTCCACGAGGATACGTCCGCTGTTGCCGAGTTTCTGAATATTAGGCTGTGTGACGCCGAAACGGTCGATACGGTTCCTGAGGACATTGAAAGAGTTGGAAACCGCGCTCTCGGCCTCTTCCGAAATAATGCTTATGACCTCTTCGTTGGAAGTCTCGGGAGTAATCTTGTCCCTCATGTCGTATGTGCCGAATATCTGGGACAGCCTCTCGCCCGGAGCCACTTCCTCCCATGCCTGGGCAAAAAGTGTGATAAAGTCAAGCCTTGAGTTCACACTGTTCTTTTCGGCGATATCCAATGCTTCCAGGAACCTCGGATCCTGGCTGTCGCCCGAAAGTGCTTTCACGAGATCTTTCAACTGAACCTGAAGCATGACGTTCATACCGCCTTTCAAGTCCAGACCGAGATTGATTTCACGCTCTTTTACTTCCTTGTAAGTATACCACAGATATACTTTTTCCGCAGAAATGGAATCAAGGTAGAAACTGTTTTTAGCTTTTCTGAGAGAATCCAGATAATACGCTTTGTCCACTTCAGGGACATTGGCGAAAGATGGTGATACTCTCTCCGCTTCCACGGCCTCTTCGGCATAACGATTAGCCTTGCTTTCCTGAATCTTGGTAGCCGCCGTGAACGACAGCTGCCATATACAGGCCAAGGCGATAATCACTGCCAAAAATGTAATGGCTCCTTTACTTTGCATAATCCTTATTTTTAATTTTTAACGTTAATATCAACCGGTATTTCACAAGTATTCGTAAAATAGGGCACAAAATTACACTTTTTTCCTCAATTAGAACTATATTTACTACATTTGTTGTCCATTTTCTACGTATAGGATTATGCAAAGATTGAAAATCGTCATTTTTTTCGCCCTTATGTCTGTAGCCACGGACGTTTTCGCCCAGCAGGCCGGCAATGTCGCCGAAGCGGAGCGCCTCATGGGGCAGTACCGTTTCGAAGAAGCCGTTGTCGTGCTTGAAAACGCCCTCTCGAATGAAACGGACAGCCTTGCGAGGATCAGTATCGAGGAAAAAATCCTGTCGTGCAAGAACGGGGCAGCCCTTACCGGCTTCGTGTCTACCCCGGAAGTGATTGCAAAAAAGGATTTTCACATATCCGAATTCCTGCTCTACCTGCCGCTGCAGGATGAAAGCTGGCGTATCGGGAGCAACGGGCTGGTACATGCTCAAAGGGACGATTTTCCTTCAGCACTGTATTATCCGCATGAAGAATGGGACATTTTTTTCACAGACAAGGACGAAAACGGCATCTGGAACATCTATTCTACCGAAAGGATAAATGACACCCTGTGGAGTTACCCGCACCTTTTAAATGAGGCGATGACCTCCCTCGGCAACGAACTTTACCCGATGCTGTCCCCTGACGGAAAGAATCTTTATTTTGCTTCCGACGGACTTTACGGCGTAGGCGGATACGATCTTTATGTGTCAAGGCTCGATGAACAGACAGGCGAATGGGGGACCCCAGAGAACCTTGGATTTCCGTACTCCTCGCCCGCCAACGACATATTGTTTGCAGTGAGCAGCGACGAGAAATATTACATGCTCGTTTCCGACAGGGAAGCCCCGAAAGACAGCGTTACGGTATTCATACTGACATACGAGCCTTTGCCTATCAAAAAGAACATCTCCGATCCCGCCCTGTTGTCCGCGCTCGCCTCCTTGGAAATATCCACGGCCGGACAGGATGACGGGAGTGCGGAAGACATTGAGTCCATCCCTCCCGGCATAGATACCGATGAATATTCGGAAATCCTGAAGACCATCCGCGCCCTTAAAGACTCGATAGCGATACAGGCCATGAATCTCAACGGCCTACGGTCGGTTTACGCGGAACTTTCCGTGGACACGGAGAGAAAAAGCATGGAAGGAGAAATAGCGGCGGCCGAAACGGCGATGGAACGCTACACGGACTCATTGGACAAGGAAAACAGGACGTTGCAGAAAATCGAAATGGATTTCCTCATGAACGGTGTCATCATCGATCCCGACAAGGCATTTAAAGGCGACAAAGCCGGGCAGGGGGAAAACGGCAGGGAAAAATTCGTTTTCACGAAACACCGTCCGGGAGGAGAATTCGAAATCATGGTAAACAAGCCTGAAAAAAAATTCGACTATTCATTCCGGATATTGCCTACGGGACAATTCGCCGAAGACAACAGGCTGCCAGACGGATTGGTATATCAGATACAGATATTCGCATCATCGTCCCCGGCGGGGGTAAAACACCTCAAAGGCCTCAGCCCTGTGTTCGAAAGAAACCCGTCGGCAGGAAAATACATCTACTCCGTGGGCTTATTCAGAAGTTACGGGGATGCCCTGTCCAATCTCAACAAGGTAAAATCCGTCGGTTTCAAATCCGCTTTCATCACGGCATTCCTCAACGGGAACAAAATATCCGCCGCAAAGGGCCGTGAAATAGAGAGAAGCGGGAATCTCACGGAATATTCCGTAAGCATACTTTCATCAACCGGCACCCTCGATGAAACGGCATCCGCCATCATCCGGAACAAGACGGCAAAAGACATACTCCGGACTTCTGATGAAAACGGGACAAAATACATCGTGGGACCGTTCAAGTCGCGCGATGAAGCCGAAAGCCTCGCCGGGGAACTGATTGCGGCAGGCGTGGAAGGAGTAAGCGTGGATGAACAAAGCGACAAATAAATGATTATAGAATATAGAAAATAATGCTTATCTTTATGCGATTATATATTATTAATAGGTACGGAACATGGTATATATAGTAACGCTTATACTCGTCGGGCTGATACTCCTGTTTATCGAAATCATCCTGATACCCGGATTCGCGATCACAGGGCTCGCGGGACTTGCAGCGCTGGCAGGCTCGTATTTTTATGCCGACAAGACATTCGGCGAACCTACGAGCACGATAGTCCTTGTCGTGGACGTAATATTGGTCACATTGGCGATAATATACGTGCTACGGGCCAAGACATGGAGGAAGTTTTCACTTAAAACCAACATTTCGAGCAAGACGGGCAACAATCCGGCAGACGAAGGCATAGCTGTAGGCGACAAAGGACGCGCCCTTTCAAGGCTCGCCCCAATGGGGACTGCCGTTTTCAATGGAAAGACATACGAAGTAAAATCCCTCGAAGGATTCATCGAAGACGGGGAAGAAGTGGAAATCGTTTTGATAGAGGACAATAAGATAATAGTAAAAAAATAACGGCAATACAATCATGGCAATTCAATTCATCATCCTATGGGCAGTGGTCGGAATAATATTTTTAATAGTATTCCTATGGTTTTTCCCTGTCACCCTCTGGTTCCAGGCTCTTATTTCAGGAGTAAAAATATCACTCATCCAGCTGATACTGATGCGGTGGCGGAAAGTTCCCCCGGGAACGATCGTCATGGCAATGATTACCGGGACGAAAGCGGGGTTGAAACTCGACGCGAATGAACTCGAAGCACATTATCTGGCAAAGGGCAATGTGCCGAAGGTCGTGAACGCCTTGGTGTCGGCAGACAAGGCCAACATAGTCCTCGACTTCAAGATGGCGGCAGCGATAGACCTTGCCGGAAGGGATGTTTTCGAGGCTGTACAGATGTCGGTGAACCCGAAAGTAATCAACACTCCTCCTGTAACGGCGGTTGCCAAGGACGGAATACAATTGATTGCAAAAGCCCGCGTTACGGTACGGGCGAACATCAAACAGCTCGTCGGCGGTGCCGGAGAAGAAACAGTGCTGGCAAGGGTCGGCGAAGGCATAGTATCAAGCATCGGTTCTGCCGACAGCCATAAGATGGTGCTTGAAAACCCGGACTCCATATCAAAGGTCGTTCTCCGCAAAGGCCTTGACGCCGGGACAGCATTCGAAATACTTTCCATAGACATAGCCGATATAGACATAGGGAAGAACATCGGAGCATATCTCCAGATGGATCAGGCGAATGCCGACAAGAATATAGCCCAGGCACGTGCGGAGGAACGCCGCGCCATGGCCGTTGCATTGGAGCAGGAAATGAAAGCGAAGGCACAGGAAGCGAGGGCAAAGGTAATCGAGGCCGAAGCCGAAGTCCCATTGGCAATGGCGGAGGCATTCAGGAACGGCAATCTCGGCATCATGGACTATTATCGCATGAAAAATATCCAGGCAGACACCGAAATGCGTGAAAATATTGCGAAACAATAAATTTTTACATACCTTTGCATTCCCGATTCGGGTCATCATTGTGAAATGAGTGTATTTCCGGCCTTTGACGGATAAACATCATACCTGATTCGGATGTTTGGTGAGATGGGTGAGTGGCTTAAACCAACAGTTTGCTAAACTGTCGTACCGGTTACGGTACCGGGGGTTCGAATCCCCCTTTCACCGCAAGAGGGAACCGCAGTGACACTGCGGTTTTTTTGTGTCCGCACGGAAACGGGAACTTGTTCACGAGATGACGGGCGGCACACATAAAACGCCGTGCGGAAGCACGCAGTTCACTCTTGCAAGGGCCCCGCGGCGAGCGGACAGGGGAATGCACAGCGCAGCGAGCACAATCCCCCTTCCCATAGACATGCCACCTGTAACCACCGGAACGCCCCAGCTTAACCCTTGTATCCGTAAACCATTGTATATCATGATGTTGCCAAAGATTCGCCAAAAACTTTGTACCAGAAGAGGTTCACCCCGTTCCCGATTCAACACAATGACCGCGCAGTAATGTAAAGGTGTGCCAGCGACAGCCAAAGTATGTCTGCTCTCTGACAGCCAAAGCTCGTCTAACTCCTCAAAACACACTCTAAGGCACAAAAGAAAAAAGGAGACTCGCCGACATGGCGGCCAAGTCTCCCTGATAGTTTCCCATATTTAGTTTACCTCTCCTATTCTATATTCATTAATGCCTACCGGCATCCGTCACGGCACATCAGGCAAGTACGCCCTCATGCGTTTGTCCGGTTTATAACACGCAAGAACATTTAATAGATGCACATCAGACAAAAAACGTTGCACCGAGCCTTGAAAATCGGAATAGTTTCTTATGGGCACAGCCACATCGAAGCTGTATAAAACACCGCATTCTGAGAGGGGCGGCCGTGCTTTCTGCGTGGAAAAAGCACGCTACAACTTCCAAGACAAGGACGGCCAAAATAAAACAGGGATGCCCAAAAGAAAACGGAGACGGCCAAAACCGTCCCCGCATCATGAAAGCTATTTTTGACTTCCTGTTACAGAAGCTGTCAATTGATAATCCTTTATATACTATTCGTCCTTTTCGCTTTCCATGTAAGCCTTGAGGAGCTTTTCCTGAACGTCTGCCGGAACCGGCTGGTAATCCGCAAAGTTCATCGTAAAGGTAGCTGCTCCGGAGGTAAGCGAAGACAATGTGGTCGAATATTTGTACAACTCTGCAAGAGGCACACGTGCTTTCAGCACATCGAAACCTTTCGTAGTTCCCATTCCTTCAATGATGGCACGCCTGTTCTGCATATCGGACATACATGCGCCCATATACTCGGAAGGAGTCAATACCTCTACATTGTAAATCGGTTCCATGATCTTAGGACCAGCCTTGCGGAAAGCCTCTTTGAACGCATTCCTTGCAGCGAGAACGAAGGAAATTTCATTCGAGTCCACCGGGTGCATCTTGCCGTCATAAACGAATACCCTGATATCACGTGCATACGAACCCGTAAGAGGACCTTCGCTCATCTTATCCATGATACCTTTGAGGATTGCAGGCATGAAGCGTGCATCGATTGCACCGCCGACAACGCAGTTGTAGAACTCCAGACGTCCGCCCCATTCGAGGTTGAACTCTTCCTTGCCTTTGATATTGAGGACAAGTTCCCTTCCGTCCACCTTGAATTTGTTGCCAGCCTCAACACCTTCCACGATAGGCTCGATAAGCAGATGGACTTCGCCGAACTGGCCGGCACCGCCGGACTGTTTCTTGTGCCTGTAGTTAGCAGCCGCCACCTTTGTAATGGTTTCCCTGTAGGAAATCCTCGGAGGCAACATCTCGACTTCCATCTTATGGACATTGTTGATATGCCATTTAAGGATATTGATGTGAAGCTCGCCCTGTCCGCTCAGCAAAGTCTGCTTCAGTTCTTTTGCATATTGTACGATGATTGTAGGATCTTCAGCGGAAGCCCTGTTCAGTATTTCGCTCAGCTTCTCGGAGTCCTTTTCATCGGCAGGCTTGATTGCAGTCTGGAACTTGTACTGAGGGAACTTGATAGGTTCGAATACATAATCGCAGTTAGGCTGTGACAAGGTCTGGTTTGTCTTGACACTCTTCAGTTTGACCGTACATCCGAGGTCGCCGGCGAACATCTCTGTAACTTTCTCCTTCTTCTTGCCGGCAACTGCATATATGGCCGAAATGCGTTCTTTCGCCCCGGTGTCAGGGTTTACCAAATCGACACCTTCGGTAAGTTTGCCTGACATGACTTTGAAATACGACACGTCGCCAAGATGCTGCTCGACCGCCGTCCTGTAGAAGAACAACGAAACAGGGCCTTCCGAATCGCACTTTACCTCAACTCCTTCAGTAGTAACGGCAGGATATTCGGCAGGTGACGGTGCAACATCTATGATGAATTCCATAAGCCTCTTGACACCTATGTCTTTCTTGCCCGAAAGCGTGAATACAGGATAAATTGAACCGCTCAGGAAACCTATCTTCAGGCCTTTGTACATGTCTTCCTCGCTGAGCTCGCCGGCATCGAAGAATTTTTCCATCAATTCCTCGTCGGCTTCAGCAGCCATTTCCATAAGGGACGCCCTCATTTCAGCGGCTTCGTCCACAAACTGAGCAGGTATTTCGATCTCCTCACGGGTACCGTTCTCATCCTTGAAGGTATATGCCTTCATCTTCAATATGTCTACGAATCCATTGAAATCCGAGCCTACTCCCAAAGGGAACTGTACTACGACAGGCTTGCTGCCGAAATGCTGCTTCATCGAATCCAATGCGGACTCCCAGTTTGCCTTGTCCGAATCCAACTGATTGACAGCTATAACCATCGGTTTCTTGTGTTCATCGGCATAACGGGCGAAAATCTGCGTCCCGACTTCCACGCCCTGCTGTGCATTTACCAGAAGCACGCCTGCATCGCACACTTTGAACGCCGAAATAACGCCGCCTATAAAGTCGTCGGATCCCGGGGTATCCACAAAATTCAATTTGTACCCGTTGAATTCAGTGTACAATGGAGTGGAATAAATGGAACGTTGGTAAATCTGTTCAACCTCGGTATTGTCCGAAACTGTGGTTTTCGCTTCGACAGATCCTCTGCGGTCAATCACCTTCCCTTCATACAACATTGTCTCAGCCAATGTGGTTTTTCCGGAGCGGGAACTGCCGAGAAGGACAATGTTTCTAATGTTGTTCGTAGAATAACTCTTCATTTTTACTATGTATTTTAAATTTATTTTATCGAATTGTATCCGACGCGTTTTCGTAATTAAACAAACTTTGCAAAGTTATGATTTATTTTCATAAAACCTACACCTTTATAATATAAATGTCGCGAAAAAGGGTTTTGGCCTTAATAAATCGTTTAAAATCCGAGCACCTGCCTGAAATATTCATCGACATAAAGCATGACCATGCGCCTCAGGTCAATCCCGAAATTGTCCATGAGATAAATATCGAAATCCTTTTTATCCGCACCGGCATGCAAACAAAGAAAATCGAGGCTGAAAGACGGATCCAAAAAAATCCTGCCTTCCGACAACAGCATTTCCAAACGTTCGAATTGAATATCCATGTAACACCTTTTTTGTTGAACTGCACAAAAATAGACATCCCCGGGGACAAGGGATCTCAAAAAAAGAGAAAATTTCCCGTCATAACGAAAAATTATCTTTTTTTAATGAAAATGTGGCGAATGATAACTTATAGTTACTATTCAATAACCAAAAGTTGCTTAACAAGGCGGCCATTATGCCCTAATTTTGTTTTGTCATTTGAATACAGGATGGACGGAGCAGACAGGACAAACGGACTTCTCGCGAGAAAGAGAAAGGAATTGGGGCTATCGCAGGAATACATGGCCTCAAAGCTAAACATATCCGTCACATCCTACAGGAAAATCGAATCGGGAAAAACAAGCCTGTACAATAAGAAGATCCTTAAAATAGCCGAGATTCTCGGCACATCTCCGGCCAGACTTCTTTTCGGGTATCCGCTCCAGGAAGACAACGAAGGCGGCATACTGAAAGAAGAATATGAACAAAGCATACAATCCCTCCGCAAAGAGAACGAACATTTGGAAAGGCAGGTGCGCACCCTTCAGGACCTTCTGTCGGCAAAGGACGAAATCATATCCATGCTCAAAAGCGACAAAAACACGAAGAAATAGCCATATCCCCTGAAAAATCGTTACATTCGCGGAAAAATCCGCCGAAAGTGAAAAACACGCTTGAAAACAGGTATTCCACCGATATTTCCATAATCGAAGCCGGTTGCGACGAAGCCGGAAGGGGTTGCCTTGCCGGACCCGTATACGCGGCCGCCGTCATCTTGCCGGACGGTTTCAGCCACCCCCTGCTCAACGACTCAAAACAGATGAGCCGCAGACAAAGGGACCTGCTGAGGCCGGTCATCGAAAAAGAAGCCGTTTCGTACGGAGTATGCGCCGTAGATGCAGGGGAAATCGACACGATAAACATACTCAACGCCTCTATTCTGGGAATGCACAGGGCTTTGGATCAATTGTCCGTGACCCCGCAGCTGATACTCGTGGACGGAAACAGGTTCAAGAAATACAACGACATACCCCACGTATGCATAGTAAAAGGGGACGCAAGATTTACGTCGATTGCGGCGGCATCGGTCCTTGCCAAATGCCACAGGGACGAATTCATGGAGCGCATAGCGGCCGAATATCCCGAATACCGGTGGGACAAGAACAAAGGATACCCGACAAAAGAACACAGGAAAGCCATACAGGAATACGGGATTACACCGTATCACCGCAAAAGTTTTACCCTTTTTGGTGAAAATCTGCTTTTCTGACACTCTTTTTTGCCCTTGTAAGGATTTTCTGACTATCTTTGACAGTTGCTTCGGCCGCTCCGGGGGCCGGAGCCGTTTTCACGTGTTTTTGCAAAAATTATTAACAATAAAAAACAGGAAACATGTTCAAAAAATTATCGATTTTCGCAGCGGCACTCGCCCTGACTCTGACACCTGCCATAGCCGATGAAGGCATGTGGCTGCTCCCACTGCTCAAAAAGATGAACATCGGCACGATGCAGGAAATGGGACTCGAGCTTTCTGCCGATGACATTTACAACATCAACAACACATCGCTCAAAGACGCCATTGTACAATTCGGCGGAGGATGCACAGGAGAACTCATTTCCGACAAAGGACTTTTAGTGACAAACCACCATTGCGGCTACAGCAACATCCAGAAACTCAGCTCCGTTGAGCACGATTACCTTAACAACGGCTATTGGGCGATGAATCTCAATGAAGAACTTCCTTGCGAAGGGCTTACCGTCACATTCGTCGAAAGCATGACCGATGTCACAAAAACCATCGAAAAGGCACGCAAGAACGCGGAAAAGAAAGGCATGAATGCAGATTCCACAGTGCAGGCAGCCATTGACGGACTTGTCGCAAAAGCTGTCGAGGCCAACCCGCACTGCGATGCAGAAGTACAGAGTTTCTACAACAACAATGCATACTACCTGATAGTCACAAAGACATTCAAGGACATCCGTTTCGTAGGCGCCCCGCCTTCATCGATAGGTAAATTCGGCGCTGATACGGACAATTGGATGTGGCCGCGCCATACAGGGGACTTTTCAGTATTCCGCGTTTACGCCGACAAGGACAACAACCCTGCAGAATATTCCGAGGACAACGTGCCTTATACTCCGAAAAGGCACCTCGCCATCTCCCTTAAAGGAGTACAGGAAGGGGACTACACTATGATCATAGGCTTCCCGGGCACGACCAACAGATACATGGCCGCTTCCGAACTTGAGATGACACGTGACATCAACAATGCCATCAGCATCTACGTAAGAGGCGAACGCCAGAACATCATAATGGAGGACATGCTTGCGGATCCCAAAGTGAAAATCCAGTATGCCAGCAAATATGCAAGCTCTTCCAACGGTTGGAAGAAATGGATCGGCATGAACGAATCGTTCGACAAACTCGGAATCATCGAGCGCAAGAAAGCCGAAGAAGCCGAATTCACCGACTGGGTGAACGCCAAGGAAAACCGCAAGGCAGCATACGGAAAGGCTCTCGAAAAGATAAACACGGCCGTGGCTCAAATGTCGGATGCCAACTATGTATACCGCTATTTCATGGAGACTATCAACCAGATCGAACTTTTACAGATAGCTTCGATGGCCATTTTCGATGCTCCGCAGGAAAGAATCGAGGCATTCTACAAGGACTACTCCATGCCTACCGACAAGAAAGTGGCCGAGAGGATGATCGAGATATACAAAGAAAAGGTTTCCCCTGAATACTATCTTCCTGTCTTCAACGAATACTCCACCGAAGAACTCGTAGACAAGATGTACAGCGAAAGCTGTTTCACTTCAATGGAAAAACTCGCTGCCGCACGCAGCAACGGCGACACACTTGCCAACGACATCGCAGCCAAGATAATATCCGAGATACAGCCTGCCATATTGCCTGTCGTGGAACAGATAAGCAATGCCTATCCGCAGTACTACGAAGGCAAGAAGGAATACACCGCAGGCCTGCTTGAGATGAAGAAAGGCGAGCCTATATATCCGGACGCCAACCTCACCATGAGGCTTACATACGGAAGCGTCAAGCCTTATTCGCCAAGGGATGCCGTGTTCTATAACTACTATACCACTCTCGACGGAGTGATGGAAAAAGAGGATCCCGACAACTGGGAGTTTGTAGTTCCGGCAAAATTGAAAGAGCTTTACGAAGCCAAGGATTTCGGCCGCTATGGAATGACCGTGGACGGCGAGACGAAAATGCCTGTCGCATTCATAAGCAACAATGACATTACCGGAGGAAACTCGGGCAGCCCTATCATGAACAGCAGGGGTGAACTCATAGGCCTTGCATTCGACGGCAACTGGGAAGCGATGAGCGGCGACATCATTTTCGAGCCTGAACTCCAAAGGTGCATCAACGTGGACATAAGGTACGTGCTTTTCATCATAGACAAATTCGGCGGTGCCGGCTATCTGTTGGATGAAATGACCATAGTAGAATAACCGGTAATGATTACTCAAGAGCAGATACTTCTCGCTTTGCGGGAAGTAGAACATCCGGCAAAAGACCGTGATATCCTCTCCCTCGGCATTGTCGAGGGAGTAGATATTACCGGGGACAAAGTGACCGTGACCCTCGCATTCCAAGGGCGCGACCCGCTTGCCGACTACCTGATGGCAGCCTGCAAATCCGCAGTAAAAAGGGTGGCCCCACAATGCGAGACAGAAGTAAGGACCATACTCAAAGAACGCAAACCCACCAAGAAACAGACCGGTCTCGATCTCGGCATGGACGAGATAGAGCATATCGGGAAAATCATAGCCGTTTCGTCGGGGAAAGGCGGCGTGGGAAAATCCACCGTGGCGGTGAACCTCGCCATAGCACTGGCCCGTTCAGGGTACAGGGTCGGACTTGCCGATGCCGACGTGTACGGGCCGTCAGTGCCCAAGATGACAGGAACGGAAGGCATGATTCCCGACAGCATCGAAGCCCAGAAGATCAACGCCGACGGAGAGCCTGAAAGCGTGGACCTCATAATGCCGATAGAAAAATACGGGGTAAAATGGATGTCCATAGGATACTTCGCCCATCCTGGGCAGGCTCTGATATGGAGGGGGCCAATGGCCTGCAACGCTCTAAAGCAAATGATACTTCAGGTACGTTGGGGAGAACTTGATTTTCTTCTGATAGACCTTCCTCCGGGAACAGGCGACATCCATATTTCATTGGTTCACGACATTCCTCTGTCGGGAGCCATAATAGTCACTACCCCTCAGGACGTGGCTCTTTCGGACGTGGAAAAAGGCGTGAACATGTTCCGCAACGAAAACATAGCCAAGCCAGTATATGGGTTGGTTGAAAACATGGCATGGTTCACACCGGCCGAACTTCCGGAAAACAAGTATTACATTTTCGGCAAAGACGGCGGCAAAAAGATGGCAGAGCAATACGGCATAGACCTTCTCGGGCAGATTCCGATAGTCCAAAGCATAAGAGAAGGCGGAGATGCCGGAACACCTTCCGCCTTAAATGACGGTCCTGACGGGAAAGCATTTATGGATTTAGCCAAGAAGCTTCTTGACAAGTGCGGAGATTAGTTTTCCATCCGCCTCGCCTGAAAGCCTTTTCATGGCAACACCCATCACCCTGCCCATGTCGGCAGGGTTTTTTGCTCCCGTTTCCTCTATGATTTTACGCAATTCAGTCTCTATTTCGGCTTCGCTTTTCTGTGCAGGAAGATATACTTCCATTGCAGCGGCCTCCGCCAGCTCGTTGTCTGCAAGATCCTGACGGTTCTGCCCTGCATAGATTTCAGCACTTTCCTTGCGCTGTTTCACCAATTTGCGGATCATTTTCACTATATCCGCATCGGTCACTTCGCCATTGCTTCCCTCGGAAGTCTTGGCCAACAATATCTCCGCCTTGATTCCCCTCAATGCGGCAAGACGTACCGTTTCCTTGGCCTTCATTGCGGCGACCATGTCGCTCTGTATCTGTTTTTCCAACATAATATATAAATTTAAGCATTGTCCTGACGTGGAGCAGTGGAGCGGATCATCAGCTCATCCATCTGCACGTCATCAATATATGAAGGAGCGTCTATCATCACATCGCGCCCCTGATTGTTCTTAGGGAAAGCTATGTAATCCCTGATGGTTTCCTGACCGCCGAACAGCGCGCAGACCCTGTCGAAACCGAAAGCAAGGCCTCCGTGAGGAGGGGCGCCGAACTTGAACGCGTTCATGATGAAGCCGAACTTGTACTCTGCATCTTCTTTACTGAAACCGAGTATCTCGAACATCCGGGCCTGTACTTTCGAATCATGGATCCTTATGGAACCGCCGCCAAGCTCGGTACCGTTGAGCACGAAGTCGTATGCATCCGCGCAAACCTGCTCGAGATCCGCCTTTTCGTTGCTGTAGAACTTGTCAAGATGCGCCGGTTTCGGAGCCGTGAACGGATGGTGCATCGCATAGAACCGGTTTGTCTCGTCGTCCCATTCCAACAATGGGAAATCACAGACCCAAAGCGGTGCGAAGTCGAACGGGTTGCGAAGTCCGAGCCTCTGCCCCATCTCTATCCTGAGCACCCCGAGCATCGTCTGTGTCTTGCGGCGCGGGCCGCAGAGCAACAGTACAAGATCGCCTTTCGCGGCACCCATCGTGTCCGCCACCTCTTTCAGGCATTCCGGAGTGTAGAATTTGTCCACAGACGATTTGACAGAACCGTCCTCGTTAAGTTTTATATAAACAAGCCCCTTTGCGCCCACCTGAGGACGTTTCACCCATTCCGTCAGCTCGTCAAGCTGCTTGCGGGTATACGAAGCACAGCCCGGCACGGCTATCCCGCCTACATATTGTGCGGAATCGAATACAGGGAAACCCTTGCCCTGCATCATGGCGGTGACATCCTTTATGGTCATTCCGAAACGGATATCCGGTTTGTCCGAACCGTAATTGTCCATCGCATCCGCCCAGGACATCCTCGGGACCTCCTTGATATCGATATTGTGTATCGCCTTGAAAAGTCTTTTCATCATGCCCTCGAAAGTCACAAGCACGTCTTCCTGCTCGACAAAAGACATCTCGCAGTCTATCTGGGTAAATTCCGGCTGCCTGTCCGCCCTGAGGTCTTCATCACGGAAACAACGCACTATCTGAAAATACCTGTCATATCCGGCCACCATAAGCAGCTGCTTGAAAGTCTGAGGGCTTTGCGGCAGGGCGTAGAATTGTCCCGGGTTCATCCTCGACGGCACCACGAAATCCCTCGCCCCTTCCGGAGTGGACTTGATCAGGTAAGGAGTCTCTATTTCGAGAAAACCCTGCTCGTCCAGATAGTTCCTGACTTCGTGAGCAATACGGTGACGGAGCATCAGCGCATTCTTCAAAGGATTGCGGCGCAGGTCGAGATACCTGTACCTGGCTCTCAGTTCTTCCCCTCCGTCACTTACGTCCTCTATCGTGAAAGGCGGCACCTCGGACTTGTTGAGTATCTCGATGGACGAAAGTATTATCTCGATGTCGCCCGTGGGCATCTTCGGATTCTTGCTGGATCTCTCCGCCACTGTCCCCGCCGCTTTTATTACATATTCGCGTCCCAGACCGAGAGCCGCCTCGTTCAGTTCATGCGAAGCCGAGTCGGAAGCGACAAGCTGGGTTATACCGTAACGGTCCCTGAGGTCGATAAAAGTCATTCCTCCCATTTTCCTCGCTTTCTGCACCCAACCGGCAAGGACGACCGTTTTTCCTACATCTGATATGCGGAGCTGCCCGCAAGTGTGTGTCCTGTACATAATCTCTAATTTTACAGACCTATAAAACAAATGAAATGCAAAGATACTGATTTTTCTGCGTATTTTTGCCGTCAGAAAAGCATTCTACCATGGAAGTCAGGGCAAAAAAGGCATTAGGACAACATTTTCTTACGGATCTGTCGGTAGCACGGAATATAGCAGGGGCATTGACGGCAGCCGGCGACATACTTGAAGTAGGACCGGGGACAGGTGTACTTACACAATACCTGCTCGAAAGGACTGATATAAATCTGAGGATGGTCGAAATCGACAGGGAGTCCGTGGATTATCTGCTGGAGCATTTCCCGCAGGCGGACGGACGGCTGATAGAAGGGGACTTCCTCAGGCTGAAACTGGAGGATATTTTTCCGGGCAGATTCAGTGTCATCGGAAATTTCCCCTATAATATTTCTTCCCAGATTTTTTTCAAGATACTTGACTACAAGGACACTGTCCCGCAAGTAGTCTGCATGATACAGAAAGAAGTGGCCGAAAGGATAGCCGAGAAACCGGGAACCAAGACATACGGCATCCTGTCGGTCTTCCTCCAGGCATGGTACGACATCGAATACCTTTTCACCGTAGGCGAAGGGGCTTTCAACCCTCCTCCCAAGGTAAAATCCTCGGTAATCCGCCTCAAAAGGAACTCGCGGACATCTCTCGGATGCGATGAGAAGATATTCAGGACAATAGTCAAGACCGCTTTCGGCCAGAGGCGCAAGACCATGCGCAATTCGCTCAAAGCATTCATCGCGGCAAAGGCGGAGAGAGAACGGTGGAGCGCGGAGGAAACCGCCGCATTCGCATCGGACCCGGTATTCGATCTCCGTCCCGAAAGGCTCGGTGTGGAAGACTTTGTAAACCTGACACTGAAACTATCGTAAAACCGTTCAATTCAAATGATTGAAGACATTCTCACCCCTTACATCAGTGTACGTTTCGCATCGGAAGAAAAATACCGCCTCGGGCATATCAGGGTAATCAATCCGCTGCCGGGACAGAAAGTCCTCGGCCTGCATATTCCGGACATGAAGAAAATCGCCGCCGGACTTGCCGCATCGGGGGAATGCCTCTCAATAATCCGGGGATTCGAAAATGTCCGGATCGAATGCAGGGATTTCAATGAACCGTCCCTTTGTATTGAAGAAAAAATCATCTGGGGACTGATGCTGGACAGGCTTAAAGTCCCGCTCGAGACCAGACTGGAGATGTTCGGAAGATTCGTCCCTGCAATAGACAACTGGGCCGTATGCGATACGGTGTGCTGCGATGCGAAATGGGCAGTGGCAAAAAAAAACGCTACCGGCAGAACCGGGCTGTCAGGACAGGAAAGAGAGCGGCTATGGAAATGGCTCGGAAGATATTACTGTTCCGACAGGGAGTTCGAAGTACGTTTCGCCATAATCATGTCCATGTGCTATTTTCTTGAAGGAGAATGGTTATCATGCATTTTCGATGCAATAGAATCTTTGGATTTCGACAGCATAAAATCCGACTACCCCGACACGGCGGTCAAAGGCCAGTCTCCCTATTACCTGCGCATGGGAGCGGCATGGCTTCTGGCTACCGCATTGGCAAAATATCCCGAAGAAACGCGGAGATTCATAAATGGTTCGAAGCTGCCCGAAAATGTCATCAGACTCTATGTAAGAAAAGCGAGGGAGTCTTTCCGTACCAGAAACACTCCCCCGTTATAAAAAACATTTAGAAGCTGTTTAAAATCCTAGTGGCCCTGCTAAATTGAGGATGAGCCGAGTATGAGTCGCGGCAAAGCTGCGGCAAAGCCTCCCAAAGGATTCAGTACCCATTACCCTTTAAGATAATATACCACGCTTGTGACAACACGGACTTTCTTAATATAAGGGGTATTGGCATCTCTGTCCGAGATTGAAAACTGTCCCTGGGAGGCCGTACGGATTTTCCCCAAACGGCTTCCGGAGTCATCAGCGAACTTTTGGGCCGCCTCGCGAGCATTCGAGGTGGCCTCTTCTATCATCCCCGGCTTAACCGAGTTAAGCCCCTCAAACATATAAGAAGGCTGGTAAGACCAACTGTCAGCTATAAGGGTAATGCCTTTTTTGTGCAAACCGGCAAGATCTTCGCGCATTTCAAGGGACTTGTCCACTTTCGTGGAATACACGGTAATCACCGACGTGATGATAAATCTCATGCTGCGTTGGGTGTACCCCTCGGCGTCCCTGTCGGAAACCTGCGGAAGCGAAACCGTAATCTCTTCATCGGTAAAACCGTAAGATTTCAGGAAGTCGAGTATTACGGAATTTTTCTCAGAAACAGAAGCATAAAGGGATTCAAGATTGTTGCCTGCAACCTTGAAAGCAAGCGGATAAATCACCTTGTCCGCTTTTACTTCCATTTCACACAGACCTTTCACCGTAACCGTACGGTCGTATGATTTGAAATTGGAAACCGCCAAAATGATGGAGACACCGAGAACGACCGCACCGATGACTATCCCCCATCCTTTTCCTAAAACACAACACTTGTTTTCCATAACCTTAAATTTTTAATGTGACTGTACATTTTTATGAATCATATTCCCATTTTCCTTTTCAGTTCCCGGAGCAGGTCGAATGCCTGCAAAGGGGTTATATTGTTAATATCCACATCATTGAGAGTATCCCTCAAAGTCATCAGCAACGGGTCTTCCAACTGGAAAAGGGACAATTGTATAGACCCGTCGGCCTCCACCTTGCCCTCTTTCACCGTGCCGCGTTTTGAAATATCCTTGTCCGGACGGCCTTCTTCCAACGCCTTCAATGTCCTTTCTGCCATTACAATCACCTTGCGCGGCATTCCCGCCATACGTGCAACATGTATACCGAAACTGTGCGCCACGCCTCCCGGAAGCAGTTTTCTCAGGAAAATCACCTGATTGTCCACTTCCTTTACCGCAATATGGAAATTTTTCACCCTCGGGTAAATCTGTTCCAGATCGTTAAGCTCGTGATAATGCGTGGCGAAAAGCGTCTTGGCGCCTTTCCCGTCTTCGTGGATGTACTGCACTATGGCACGCGCTATGGACATCCCGTCGTATGTAGAAGTACCACGTCCTATTTCATCGAGAAGTACCAGTGAACGCTCGGAAAGGTTGTGCAGGATCATGGCAGTCTCGGTCATCTCCACCATAAAGGTAGACTCCCCGCGGGAAATATTGTCGGACGCCCCCACACGCGTGAAAATCTTGTCCGTCACCCCTATCTTCGCGGAAGAGGCCGGAACGAAAGAACCTATCTGTGCCATAAGCACTATAAGCGCGGTCTGCCTCAACAACGCGGACTTTCCGGCCATGTTGGGACCGGTAAGGATAATGATCTGCTGTCCGGTATTGTCAAGATGCAGGTCGTTGGCCACATACTCCTCTCCTGCCGACATAAGGGTCTCTATAACAGGATGCCTGCCCCCCTTTATGTCCAAAGAGTGCCCTTTGCTCATCTCGGGACGGCAGTAACCATGTTCCATGGCCGAGACGGCAAAAGAAGCCAGGACATCTATGGCCGCTATCGCATCGCAGTTTTTCCTTATCACCGGCACCTTGTCCCTTATCGCGGCGACAACGCTCTGGTATATTTCATTTTCAATATTGTATATCCGTTCCTGGGCACCGAGGATCTTCGATTCGTATTCTTTCAATTCTTCGGTGATATATCTCTCGGCATTCACGAGAGTCTGTTTCCTGATCCATTCTTCCGGGGCCTTGTCCTTATATGTATTGCGGACTTCGAGATAATAGCCGAAAACATTGTTATAACCTATCTTCAATGACGGAATCCCTGTCCTTTCTATCTCCCGCTGCTGTAGGGCAAGCAGGTATTCTTTACTGTGGGTGGCAAGGTTGCGGAGTTCATCGAGCTCCTCGTTTACACCCGAAGCTATCACATCGCCTTTGCCGATTGCAGCCGCAGGCTCGTCCATTATGCTTCTCTCGATAAGCTGCACTAATTCCGCGCACCCGTCTATCTGTCCGGTCAGAGCATTCAGAGAGGCCACTCCCTTGCGCGAACACAACGACCTGACAGGTTCACCCTGTCTGAGCCCGCGTTTCAACTGCATCATCTCCCTCGGGGAAATCCTGCCCGCCGCCGCTCTTGACACGATCCTTTCCATATCGCCGATATTGCCTATGCGTTCCCTCAATTCATCCAGCGCATCCTTGTTTTCGATAAAATACGACACTGCATCATAACGGCCTTCCAACCGTTTTACATCCACGATAGGCATGGCGAGCCAGCTTCTGAGCATCCTGCTCCCCATAGGGGAGGAACATTTGTCCATCACATCGAGCAAAGACACGCCGTCGTGCCCGGCCGTGGAGTTGAAAATCTCCAGATTCCTGACAGTAAAACGGTCCATCCACACATAGTCTTCCTCGTCTATGCGCGAAAGAGAGCAGACGTGGCTTATATCGCTATGTTCCGTATGCTCAAGATATACCAGTATCGCCCCAGCGGCAGTCACCCCGAGAGGCGCTTTCGACACCCCGAAACCTTTCAGGGATTCAACGCCGAACTGTCTGGTCAGCTTGCGGTATGACGAATCATGGACGAAAGCCCATTCATCCAATGTCGATATATAATATTTTTCCCCGAAATGCTCTTTTACACCTTTCTCATAACCGCGAGGGACAAGCAGTTCCTTGGGAGAAAAAGAACTTATGAGCATCTCGGCATACTCAAGATTGCCTTGGGCCACCTTGAACGTGCCAGTGGATATATCGAGAAACGCCATCCCCACCATATCCTTGTCAAAGGCCAGGGATGCGAGAAAATTGTTCTCCCGGCAATCGAGAAGCTGTTCATTGTATGCCACGCCGGGAGTAACCAACTCGGTAACGCCGCGCTTTACAATCTTTTTTGTTAGTTTGGGATCCTCAAGCTGGTCGCAGACCGCCACCTTGTAGCCGGCACGCACAAGTTTGGGAAGATACAGATCTATCGAATGGTGCGGGAAACCTGCCAGCTCAACCGATGCGGCATATCCATTGGCCCTTTTCGTAAGCACTATGCCCAATACTTTGCTCGCCGTAACGGCATCCTCGCCGAAAGTTTCATAAAAATCGCCTACACGGAAAAGCAGTATCGCTTCAGGATACTTTGCCTTCACTTCAAAGTATTGTTTCATGAGCGGGGTCTCGACGATTCCTCCGCTGTCCTTTATGATTTTCTCAGATTTTCCCATGTCTTACATACCCGCTTCTTCCAAGCAATTATCCAAATCGTCCTTGATTTTCTGAACATCCATATCCTTGCCTATGAACACTATTTTCTGCATCCGGTCCCCGTACTGCTCATCCCAATCGCGGATGAAGCCCGGGTCCTGCCGCATGAGCTGTATCAGGTCTTCGATAGGCGCGGTTGCGTACCATTGGCCGGCTTCCCTCAACTGTTTCTGCCTTCCGGCCTGCTCGAACATATAGGACATGTCCCTGTTGTCTGTAAAATAGCATATCCCTTTGGCCCGGATCACGGCAGAAGGCCAGTGCCTTGCGATGAAATTGTCGAACTTGTTGATATCGAATGCCGGACGGCGGTAATAAACGAAAGTGCCTATGCCGTACTCTTCTGCCTCTCCCTCGTCATGATGATGGTGGTGATGATGGCCGTGTTCATGCTCATGCTCATGTTCATGCCCGTCATGTTCCGGATGCGCTCCACGCGCTTCAGACTCTTCTTCCTGTGAAACCTCGCTCTCGATCCCCCTTATCCAACCGGCGGAAATCGCCGCTCTGTCGAAATCGAAAAGTCCCGTATTCAACAGTCTTTCAATATCCACACCGGCATAATCGCACTCTATGATTTCAGCTCCGGGCTGGAGTGTCTTCAGTATTTGCTTCATTACCGCAAGTTCCTTTGCCGGCACTTCCGAAGCCTTGTTCAGGAGTATGATGTTGCAGAACTCTATCTGGCTTATTATCAGATTTTCTATGTCTTCTTCGCCATAATCCTTGCGTGTCAGGCTGTTTCCTCCCGAAAACTCGTCCTGCATCCTTAGCGCATCGACCACGGTAACGATGCAATCGAGGCGGCAAGTCCCGTTCTCCGTATATTTTCCTCCCAAAGTAGGGATAGTACAGATAGTCTGGGCGATAGGCTCCGGCTCGCAAATTCCGCTCGCCTCTATTACGATATAGTCGAACTTGTCCATCCTCACAAGTTCCGTTATCTGCTCGATAAGGTCCGTGCGGAGAGTACAACAGATGCAGCCATTCTGCAAAGCCACGAGACTGTCGTCCTTGGAATCCACCACACCTCCTTGCTGTATAAGCTCAGCATCTATGTTTACCTCTCCTATATCATTGACAATCACGGCAAATCTGATTCCTTCCGCATTGGAAAGTATCCTGTTCACCAAAGTTGTCTTGCCGCTTCCGAGATAACCTGTCAGAAGCAGGACAGGAATTTCCTTTCTATTCATTATATATTTCCCAAATAATTTAATCTCAAGCTAAATAATTTCACTTCAGGGCCAGGTGCAGGATTGAATACGGCTTCCCGGCAGGATCCGTCTCAGATCGGCCGACAATGTAAAAACCCATATGCATGTAAAAGCCGACAGCCTGCGCGTTCTGCTCGTTCACATCGACCTTGCCGGCATGAAGAGCGTCCATGGCGTATTGCAGCAAAGCCTTGCCTATCCCCTTGCCTCTGAAATCGTCATGTACAAACAGCCTAATCATGACAATACAGCAATTTAACATTATGCAAAATTAATTTACTTGCCGGAGAAGTGAATCGTTTTCCCATATTTTTGGCACATTTTCTCTAATATTTATTATTAGAGGAGAGGGCGACCGCGCTCACGTCGGGACGTAAGCACGACGATGTGCCCTGCAGCGCACTCAAAGAGGGGTGAGCGTGCCTACGTCGAGAGGTAAGCACAAAAATTTGGTTTATAAAATAAACTTATTTATATTTGCAGCATCAAAGACAGGCAAGTGCGCGCAAGGCCTGTTTTTTAAAGATTGTTTTAGTTTATTTTTTAAAGTAATTAAAATTGTAAAACATCATGGAAGACAAGAAAATCAACGAGAAAGAAAGTCTGGAACTTATCTCGGAAATGCTCCGCAAGACAAAGGAAGGAGCAGCAATGAAACAGGACTACAATGCGTTCCTGTTCTACGGCTACACAGCGGCGGCCGTCTCACTGGCTGCATGGCTGTTGATACATTTTACCGGGAAAATGGAATTCATGTTCGTGTGGTTCGCGATGTTCCTGCCGTACCTGTGGACTACATTTTCAGGAAAACGCAAAAAGCCTGAAGTCACAACCTACATCGACGGGATGCTCGGCAATATATGGAAGGTAATAGGCAGCATGTTCGGCCTGACACTTATAGCGATGCTCCTGATAGGCATAGCAGTGACAAAGGAAATAAACTTCTCGTTAATGATGCCGCTTGCAATCATTTACGGAGGGATCGGAACTTCGATGACAGGACTCGTCATTAAAGAAAAATGGTTTGTATGGCCACCGCTTGTCGGTCTTGTTGCAGCGGTTTACATGCTGATGGACGGCAGTTGCGACAATCTTTGGAACTTCCTCTTCGGCCTGTCGTTCCTGGCATTCATGGCCATACCGGCACACATAGTGAGGAGCAAAATCAGATAGCCATGAAAGAACTCGACCCATTGCTGCATTCGCAACTGCGGCTCGCGATAATATCCCTGCTGCTTTCAGTCGAAGAAGCCGACTTCAATTATTTGAAGGAAAAGACACAGGCGACTTCCGGCAACCTCAGCGTACAGCTCGACAAACTGTCCGAGGCCGGTTACATCGAAGTGCGCAAGGAAATCGTAGGCAAGAAGCCGCGCACATCATGCAGCCTTACCGAAAAAGGAAGAGAGGCTCTGGAAAAATACGTCCACACCTTGAAAGAATACCTCGGGAAAATGTTATGAAAAAAGCGGTGTGACATAATTTCCCTCTTTGAGAATTGAATATTTGGAACCGGGCAGCATCAGAGTACGAATAAAAAGAGGGCGAGTCTGACTTTTGACCCGCCCTCAACATTTAATCTGTCTGATTTTTTGAGTCACTTCTACTATTGCAAATCCGCATCGTCATACTCCGTAAGAACCTCGACTGTCGCTTCAATAGCAGAGCCATCCGGTATCTTAGGGACAAGTACGAGCAAAGGCTCATCGCAAATCACTTCTGTCTCGGCCAAAAACACACGGGTATCGAATACATATTCACCGGCTGTTTCCGACAAACTGCTACGCATCAGTATGATACCGCATCCTGTCGTTATTCTCGCGGCAATCAATGTATAAGTATCGAAATCTATTCCTGAACTGTTACTGGTTTCGAATATTCTCGAAAATTCCTCCTCGTTCCTTATAACCGCAGGAATGTTGGGATCCATACTTAAATAATTGCCGTAAGTCTGAGGGTCGAATGGCACCACAGAACATTCAGGACAAATCCTGTATAAGCCAGGAGTGTCTGCCTTCCAAGCGGAAAGAGTCGGGAAGTAATATTCATCCTGAGGAGGCTGCGGCTCGTCAGGAGTGTCATCCACCGGCTCATAAACCAATTTTCCCGCCTCGCCCAAAGCAGTCACGAGCCTGTCCCAGTCAGCATCGCTTTTATCGGCATTTATGAAATATCTCCAATATGGATTCCCCCAAAAACTGACATCTTCGCGGATAAAGACAGTGCCGGCCCTTATAACTGCTGCACTGTCCTTGACAACAGTCAAGGCTATCAGTCTTTCGTTTTCGAGGCAGATTGCCAAAGTATCATCTACATCAAGGCAATCGGCCGGTTCGATTCCATCAAGAAAATAAATCTCATCAGTCGCAATATTCAAAGCAAAAATTTCTTTAACATGGACTGTCAGTAAACCTTCATCTCCGGTCTCATTGTCCGAAGTAATATTTTCCGAAACCTTTTCTTCTCCGGATTCGTCATTGCCCGGAAAAGAGCCATCCACAGAACAGGAAGAAAGCGCGTATGCCACGGCTACAGACAATACCGCCATTGTTTTGTAAAAGCGTTTCATAATGCATTTTATTAGTTTCAAGCAAAGTTAGCATATGGGTGGATTTTGCAAATTATTCTTGAAATTATCTTCAAATTATCTTAGAAGCTGCTTATACCGGAATCTTTTTGGTTCCGCATTGCCCAGACGTTTCTTGCGGTTTTCTTCATACTCCGAATAACTTCCCTCGAAGAAATACACCTGCGAATCCCCTTCGAATGCCAGTATATGCGTGGCTATCCTGTCCAGAAACCATCTGTCATGCGAAATCACGACAGCGCAGCCCGCAAAGTCCGACAGGCCGTCTTCCAAGGCCCTTATGGTATTGACATCCACGTCGTTTGTCGGCTCATCCAACAACAGCACGTTTCCCTCATCCTTTAAAGTGAGAGCCAGATGCAGCCTGTTCCGTTCTCCTCCGGACAATATCCCGCAAAGTTTTTCCTGATCCGGCCCGGAAAAATTGAAACGGGAAACATACGCACGGGCGTTCACTTCCCTCTTGCCCAATCTTATGAACTCAAGGCCGTCGGAAATGGTTTCAAAAACGGTCCTGTCAGGATCAATCCTCTTGTGCTGCTGGTCCACATACGCCAGCTTCACGGTATCTCCTATCTCGAAATAGCCGCTGTCAGGCTGTTCCAGTCCCATTATCAGACGGAAAAGAGTCGTCTTTCCGGCTCCGTTAGGCCCGATGACACCCACAATACCGGCAGGAGGCAAAGAAAAATCAAGATTTTCAAAAAGTATCCTTCCGTTATATGATTTTGAAACGCCGTGCGCCTCAATAACCTTATTGCCCAGACGGGGTCCGTCGGGAATATAGATTTCCAGTTTTTCCTCTTTTGCCTTGCTGTCATCGTTCAGCAACTTGTCGTACGCCCCAAGCCTGGCTTTGGATTTGGCATGGCGGGCTTTCGGAGCCATGCGTACCCATTCAAGCTCGCGTTCCAACGTCCTGCGCCGCTTGCTTTCCTGTTTTTCCTCCATGGCAAGGCGGACAGTCTTCTGCTCCAGCCATGAAGAATAGTTCCCTTTCCATGGTATGCCTTCCCCTCTGTCCAGTTCCAAAATCCAGCCCGCCACATTGTCAAGGAAATACCTGTCGTGAGTGACGGCAATGACAGTGCCTTTGTACTGTTGCAGATGGGCTTCCAGCCATTGGATGCTTTCCGTGTCCAGATGGTTCGTCGGCTCGTCGAGAAGCAACACGTCGGGTTCGCGGAGCAGCAGGCGGCACAAAGCCACCCTCCTCCTCTCTCCACCGGACAGATTACCCACCAATGCATCCGACGGAGGACATTGAAGGGCATCCATGGCCCTCTCCAACTTCGACTCGATGTCCCAGCCTCCGCAATGGTCTATCTTCTCGGTAAGCGTTCCCTGATACTCTATAAGGTTGTTCATTTCCTCGTCCGACATAGGCTCGGCAAAACGCATGTTCACCTTTTCATACTCTTTCAACAGATCCATCACCTCGGATACACCCTCGCTGACCGTCTCCATTACGGTCTTGGCATCATCCATGACAGGTTCCTGTTCCAAATACCCCACCGAATATCCGGGAGACCACACGACTTCCCCCTGATACGACTTTTCAACACCTGCTATGATCTTCAGCAACGTGGATTTACCGCTGCCGTTAAGGCCTATGATACCGATCTTCGCCCCGTAAAAGAATGACAGGTATATATCCTTGAGAATCACTTTATTGTTATGGGGAAGCACCTTTCCTACCCCGTTCATCGAAAAAATTATTTTCTCATCAGCCATGACGGATCTTGTCTATAAATGTTTCAATATTCGTTCATACCGTGGCAAATATAGGAAGAAGCCGAGAGCAGAACAAATGAATTTATTCGATTTGCTATGCCGAGGCATGAACCGTATTTCTGCCCGACAGGGCAAATATAGGAAGAAGCCGAGAGCAATGCAAATGAATTTGCATTGGCATGTTTCGTCCGGAGAAGACGGGAGGCCTCGGGCTCACGCCTCTCTCCTCAATCCCTTATCACCACCGGCTCGCGCGAGGACTGCCTCAGCCTGTTGCGCACCTTCCTGCACCAATCCCCCGGGGGTTCCCCGTTGTTCAGCCTGAAAGCGAGCGAAAAGGTCGAAACCGAACGGAAGCCGCAGGCATCCGCAAGGTCGGCGACTTTCATATACGGATTCTTCACGAACAGTTCCATGCAATAGGTTATCCTGTATTTGTTCACGACTTGATTGAAATTCATCCCCATCCCGCCGTTCAACATCCTCGACAGGTATGTCTTGTTGGTACACAAGGCTCCGGCGGCATCGTTCAGCGACAAGTCCGGATTCAGATAAGGTTTTTCCGTCTCAAAATACTTTTCAAACTTTTCCTTCAGTTCCAGGTCGTACATGTATTGCTGCGGAGCGGCATTGCCTGCACCGTTGGGAGGCACTGCATCGAACAGTGAACGGGAAACCGACTTGGACACAGTATCCTTCAATGTTTTAAGCAAATACAAATCGTCCTGTTCCATCCTGCAAAGATGCATATAAGCTATGGAAATGAATGAAAATGCCGAACAGGCAACCGCCGTGGCCGTACACGGGCAAGAAAAGAACAGGCCCGTAACGGCCATATTGCACATGAATATAGACAGCGATACCGTGCCGCGCGCTATGACCATGGGACTGCTCTCCCTGTACACCCGTGAAACATACCTGAACGAACAATAAAAATATCCGGACACCGACAGGGATGAAAAGCCATAATAATAGTACTTCCACACGAAAGCCAGGTCATTCCCTCCATGTCCCATTAGTATGAAAAGGAACAGGACCAGCAACGAACATGTCATGACGACAAACAGTACCGTGAAAAACTTCCCGAACAGGCTTCCATGCGGAAGCCACTGCAAGGCCAGGGACATCTGCACCGAAAACGCAAGCTGGAAAGAAAGCAGGTAAAGACAGAGTCTCCAGTCACCGATGAAAAAATCCGCCACAATGAAGACTGTCAAAAAAAGATGGACAGGCCAAAACGAGCGCATACGGGCTTTCCTCCCGTATCCTTCGCCCGGTTTCACATAAAAGATAAAATCAAGTGCCAATGAAGCCGCCGCCATAACCCCCAACGCGGAAGCTGAAAGACAAAAGAACAATCTTCCCATAGTAATCCATCAATTCAGTCTTTGCCCAAAGTTATCCGATTATCGAAGAAAAAAACGCTAAAAAAACATATCCGGCCGATGATTTATATAATCTTGTCGATAATGGCGCATCTTTGTGGCAAATGAACTGCAATAATCGCTATCTTTGCAAGGATTGTTTTAAATTTATCCGAACATGAACAATAAATACTTTTTGCCTAAGGACGGCGGCCTGATCGCCAAAGACGTTCCCGAAGATTTGCTTCACAGATACGAGAAAATACCCACTTCGGTATTTGAACACGAACAATCCGCGGTATCATACGTCGCGGACATCGTTGCAGACGCAATCAAGGCACATGAAAAAGAATATGCCGGGGAAAGGCCTTTCGTGCTCGGCCTCAGCACGGGCAAGACACCGATAGGGCTTTACCGCGAACTCGTAAAACGTTATGAAGCCGGGCTCATCGACTTCAAAAACGTAATCGTGTTTTCACTGGATGAATTTTATCCGACAAAAAAGGACTCGATGCAATGCCGCAATTACTATATAAGGCATGAATTCCTCAACCTTATAAACATACGTCCGGAAAACGTGCATATACCCGACGGCAATGTCAGCCCGAACGATATAACGAAATATTGCGAGCAGTTTGAAAAGATGTGCCGCATAGACCTGATGATCATAGGAACCGGGGCAAACGGACAGATCGGCTTCAACGAGCCGGGCTCATACGAAAAATCAAAGACAAGGCTGGTACAGCTGTCGCATGATGCCAAACAGACCCAATCCATATTTTTCTCTTCATTGGAAAATACCCCGGACATGGCCATCACGATGGGAATAGAAACCATCCTCAAATCGGAGAAAATAGTCCTGATGGCATGGGGCGAGGACAAGACCGACATCATCAAAAGCGTGGTGGAAGGGGAAATCACCAACCAGAAACCGGCCACACTGCTTCAATTGCACGACAATACGGAAGTGGTGGTAGACGAGACCGCCGCAGGCAAGCTCACAAGAGTGGTATCCCCTTGGTTGGTGGGGAAATGCGACTGGACCCCGAAATTCACGAGAAAAGCCGTGGTCTGGCTGTGCCGCGAAGTAGACAAGCCTATCCTGAAACTCACACATAACGACTATATCGAACATTCTCTGGGAGGACTTCTCGAAGCAAAAGGCCCTTACGACAAGATCAACATAGACGTATTCAACGACTTGCAGCACACCATTACCGGATGGCCGGGAGGGAAACCGAATGCCGACGACACATTCAGGCCGGTATCATCCAAGCCGTTCCCGAAAAGAGTGCTTATATTTTCCCCGCACCCTGACGACGACGTCATTTCAATGGGAGGCACATTCATCCGCCTGGTAGAACACGGACATGATGTGCATGTGGCTTATGAGACCTCGGGAAACGTTGCCGTGCATGACGATGTCGTATTGCAGAACATCGACACGGCGCGTGAACTCGGATTCGGGGACAGATACAATGAAATCAAGGCAATCATCAAGGCTAAAAAGAAAGGGGACACCGAGCCTCGCCCTTTATTGGACATCAAAGGCGCCATCAGACGTGCGGAAGCCAAAGCCGCCACAAGGTCTTTCGGCCTGGACGAGTCGCACGTACACTTCCTCAACCTTCCTTTTTACGAAACCGGAGGCATAAAGAAAGGAGCCTTGACAAACAAGGACATAGACATAATCGTCAATATACTGAGGGAAGTCAGACCCCAGCAGATATATGCCGCTGGAGATCTGGCAGACCCGCACGGGACACACAGGATCTGCATCGAAGCCGTTCTGGGCGCACTGGAAACAGTCAAAGACGACGAATGGCTTAAAGAATGCCACATGTGGCTTTACCGTGGGGCATGGATGGAATGGGATCTCGGCATGGTGGACATGGCCGTACCTCTTTCGCCGGATGAAATGCTCAAAAAGAGGCATGCCATATACAAGCACTTGTCACAGAAAGACATAGTTCCTTTCCCGGGAAGCGACAACAGGGAATTCTGGCAAAGGGCGGAGGAAAGGACACAGAATACCGCAAAACTGTACGACAAATTAGGCATGGCGGAATACCAGGCCATAGAAGTATTTGTAAAAATGTTTTAACTGAATCATGAGACTGATAATCAAAGACACACCTCGGGAAGTTGCCGCATGGGCGGCTTCGCACATAATCGAACGCATAAAGGAGAGGGCGGCCGTCTCGGACAGACCTTTCGTACTCGGCCTGCCTACCGGTTCCACACCCATAGCCACATATGAAGAATTGATCCGCCGCCACAAGGCAGGAGAGATTTCATTCAGGAACGTCATTACTTTCAACATGGACGAATACGTAGGAATTCCGGAAAAACACCCCGAGAGTTACCATTCGTTCATGCACAGATATTTTTTCGACCATATCGACATCCCTGGGGAAAATATAAACATACTGAACGGCAATGCCCCTGACCTACAGAAAGAATGCGAGGACTATGAAGCGAGAATATCCCGGGCCGGCGGCATCGACCTGTTCATGGGAGGAGTCGGCGAGGACGGCCACATCGCTTTCAATGAGCCGTTCTCTTCATTGAGTTCCCGCACAAGGGTAAAGACGCTCACCCAGGATACCATCATCGTGAATTCGAGATTTTTCGACGGGGACATTTCCGCAGTGCCCAAACAGGCCCTTACCGTAGGCGTAGGGACTATCATGGATGCCCGCGAGGTGATGATACTCGCCACCGGGCACAAAAAGGCGACAGCCGTAAAGACTGCCGTGGAAGGAGCGTACAGCCATGTATGCACCCTGTCCGCCCTGCAAGTACACAGGCACGGGATATTGCTTTGCGACGAGCCTGCCGCAGGAGAACTCAAAGTCAATACATACAGGTATTTTACCGACATAGAGAAAAACTCATAGACAAACAACATCTTACCTGATAAATGCCATGAAAACCCATCTGTCCCTGTTATCCGCCACGGCCATTCTCACAATGGCGCTGTCGCTAAGTTCCTGTCAGGAGAAAACCGCTCCCCGTTACGGGCTTGATCCCGACCACGCCGAATGGACCGACCCTGAAACAAATTATATAAACCGGCTTCCTTCCCATGCGGACATGTTCGCTTTTGCAGACAAGGAAGAGGCCGCAAGAAGCAAGGAATTTTCCGAAAACTTCCTGTCGCTGCACGGGACATGGAAATTCCATTGGGCGGAAAACGCAGACGAGAGGGTGGACAATTTCTATGTACCGGATCTGGACGACCGCTCATGGGGGAAAATGCCGGTTCCCGGAATATGGGAAATGAACGGTTACGGAGACCCTGTATATATAAATGTCGGCTATCCGTGGAGGGAAAAATTTGAAAACGACCCTCCGCATGTTCCTGTAAAAGAAAACCATGTAGGCTCATACCGCAAAGAAATAAAAATCCCTTCCGACTGGGAAGGGAAACAGATCATAGCGTATTTCGGCTCCGTCACATCCAATATCACCTTGTATGTAAACGGCAGGTTTGCCGGTTACAGCGAGGACAGCAAGACAGCTTCGGAGTTCGACATTACCCCGTACGTGATACCGGGAAAAAAGAACCTGATCGCCTTCCAGGTATTCAGATGGTGCGACGGCACGTATCTGGAAGACCAGGATTTCTGGAGGATGACAGGAGTCGCGAGGGAGAGCTATCTGTATGCCCGCAACCCCCGGCATATCGAAGACATACGCATAGAAGCCGGACTTGAAAACGGGTATAAGGACGGGGTACTGACGATAACGTCAGATTATCCCGAAGGGTACGCCATCGTTGCGGAAATCTTCGACCCTGACGGAAATAAGGTCAAAGAGATAAAAATGTCCGGAGAAAAAAGTTCTGTCGCATATTTTCCAGACGCTCTTGCATGGACGGCCGAAACGCCGAATCTTTACGGAATCCTCTTTACATTATATGATGAAGAAGGCTCGGAGGTAGAAGCCATCCGCCAGCATTTCGGCTTCCGGAATGTCGAATTGAAAGGATACAATGTGCTCGTGAACGGGCAGCCTGTCCTATTCAAAGGCGTGAACAGGCATGAAATGAACCCTCATGGAGGATATCTTGTATCGAGAGAGGACATGGAAAAAGACATTCGCCTGATGAAAGAGTTCAACATCAACGCAGTAAGGACCTGCCACTATCCGGACGACCCTTATTGGTATTACCTTTGCGACAAATACGGGCTTTACGTAGTGGCCGAAGCCAATGTCGAATCCCACGGGATGGTGTACTCAGAAGCCAACTTGGCCAAGGATCCGGCCTACAGGGATGCCCACATAGCCCGCAATACGGACAATGTGCAAATCCTGAAAAACCATCCTTCAATCATTTTCTGGTCTCTCGGGAACGAAGCAGGTTACGGTGACAATTTCAAGGCCGCCGGTGAGGCCGTAAAAGCCATGGACTCCACAAGGCTCCTGATTTACGAACAGGATTGGGGATTCGAGGTTGCCGACATTTATTCTCCTATGTACCGGAGATATCCGGATGTAGTAAAATATTGTGAAAACGACCCGCAAAGACCTTTGATACAGATCGAATACGCCCATGCCATGGGCAACTCGGAAGGAGGTTTCAAAGAATACTGGGATCTTATAAGAAAATACCCGGCCTACCAGGGAGGATTCATCTGGGATTTCGTAGACCAGTCTATTTACTATGACAAAAACGGGACTACCGTCCTCGCATACGCCGGAGACTTCAACGACAGCGACAGCGACTGGGACAAGAATTTCTGCAACAACGGCCTTTTCAGCCCGGACCGCAACCCTAATCCGCACGCATACGAAGTAAGATACTATCATCAGCCCGTTTGGACAAGTCTGACAGATACACTCGAAGGGAAGATTTCAGTATTCAATGAATATTTTTTCCGTGATCTTTCATCATATTGCATGAACTGGGAACTGGTTTCCGCCGGGAAGACAAAGGCATCAGGCACAGTCGGTACATTGAATGTCGCACCTCAACAGACTGTTGAAATATCATTGGGATACGACCGCGACTCCCTTGCGGCATGGCTTGCCGGAGATAACGGGCATGACTTGCTGTTGAACATAGAATTCCTGCTGAAAAAGCCGGAACCGGTGGAAAAGGACGGGTATTTCAAGACAATGCTGTCTGAAGGGCACAGGTTGGCATACGCGCAGCACGTGCTTAAAGAAGCCGGCATGTACACTCCTATATGTGAAAACGGAGGGATTGCCGCCATTGCCGATTCCGGGGATACTTTCATACTGAGAGGGGATGAAAGCGAAATACGCATATCAAAGGCTACCGGGCTTGTGGACAGTTACATGTTTAAAGGTATCCAGTTGCTCGAACAGGGAGGCGGCATCCGGCCTAATTTCTGGAGAGCCGTCACCGACAACGACTTCGGAGCCGGACAGCAACTCCGTTTCAAAGAGTGGCATTCACCTGAAATGACATTGGAAAGCATAGAGGCGGACTCGACTGTAAAAGCCGTATTGAGGTTTGAAAATATCCCGGCAAGGCTTGAACTCGAATATTCGGCCAATTCCGCCGGGGAACTCGGCATCGTCCAAAAGCTCGTGCCTGACGAAAGGGCGGCGGCAATGGACGGCGCATACAAATACATGTTCCGTTTCGGGATGAGGGCTGAAATGCCTGAAAACTTCGACAGAGTCGATTATTACGGCCGCGGCCCTTGGGAAAACTATTCCGACCGCAAAGGCTCGGCGATGTTCGGATATTACTCGGCAACCGTGGACGACATGTTCTACCCGTACGTGCGCCCGCAGGAATGCGGTACCCACAGCGACCTGAAAGAGTGGACATTAGTCAATGACCGCGATGGCATTTCGCTTTCCATTACCTCGCCGGAAGATTTCAGCGCGTCATCCCTGCCTTATTCGCAGGAAACCCTTGACGAAGGCCCCGTAGACCAAAAAGCACAGAGGCATCCGGCAGAGCTTGTCCGCGACGGCTTCACTTCCGTATGCTTCGACAAGGTGCAGATGGGTCTGGGCTGCATAGACTCGTGGGGGGCATGGCCGATGGAACAACACATGGTACCGTTCGGCGAATACGTATTCACCGTGAAACTAAGTCCGGAAAGTACACTGTAATCATTAATCCGTACGGGGGAAAGTGGAACGAAAATGCGGGGAAACGCACCACTTTCCCCGGTTATTTTTAAGAAGCTGTTTAAAATTTTTTCTCAGAACATTTGAGACAGGCTTCCGCGCCAGGTTTTTGTCGTTTTTTGAGGAGAATAGCAGAGCTATTTTACGATAAAAACGGCGAAAACGTGCCGGAAAGATGT
>JADIME010000065.1 GCA_017694935.1 Candidatus Merdivivens pullistercoris | reverse complement strand
CCTGTATATCTTTTGTTCACAATTAATATGAAAATTATAAATAGACTGTCGTTCCTTTTGTGTGTTTTTCTGTTGGGACATGGTTCTGTCTATTCGCAGACATTGGCGGATGTTAAGATGGGTGAGATTTTGAATAGTGGTGACTTGTTTCAAATAAGGGGGCAATACCCGATATTAAAAGACTCGCTTAGCATGGAAATGTTGAATCTTGTGTCTGAGGCGCAACTTGGCATAGGCTTTAACAAGTTGGAAAGAGCAGGCTCTGCATTGGACAGTCTGTTGCAGTTTCATCAGACGGAACTTGGCGCCGAAACTTCTGTCGGGATGGCGGCATTGCGTGCAATGAACCTGTTGAATCTGGGACTGTATTCACAGGCGGGGAAAGCTGGCGAAGATTTGGTAAACGCACTCAAAGATGTACTCCCTTTCGAGTCCCTTTACAGTTTTGTTTTTATTGAACGTGTCGGGAAGGCGCTTTCAAATTGCGCCGGATCATATTTGGAAAGGCCGTTGCATGATATTACGGTACCGATGAAATGCGATACGGTAGGGCGGGGCTTCCATTTTTATATACCGGTTGAAGTGAATGGAATAACAAAAGATTATATTTTCGATACAGGGTGCTCGTTCGGGAATTTTGTTTCTGAGGAATATGCAGAAGAGGTTGGTTTAAAAATAATATCCGATTCTATCCCTGTTTCTGGAATGGATGTGGGATTTGTAAAACTGGAGGTAGCGGATTCCTTGAAGGTCGGTGAGATAGTCTATCACAACCCCATATTCATGGTAGCGCCTCCTGACGAAGATCTCGATTCTGTTTTTACTTTTGACGGGGTTCTTGGCTATCATTTCATCCGGGATGTCGGGGAGGTGATTATCGATAATGAATCTGGGGCATTTGTTTTCCCATATCAAATATCGGACGGAGCACCTAATATGTTTCTGTCTTCCAACACTCCTATAGTGCGGATTGAATACGAAGGGAAACCGTTTGATATGGTTTTTGACACCGGTAATGTAAAATCAAATCTTGGGAATGAATTTGCTCAAATGTTCCCCGAAGCATTGTCAGGATTGCCGGAACATGAAAGCCGTTTCGGAGGATTTGGAGGTGTTTCCAAAACGAAGGCAGTGACATTGCCTGAGTTTTGTTTTAGCCTGTCGGGACAGCCTGTCACGCTTCATGATACGGAAGTGTGGATGGAATCCTCCGGGAGCCAATTGTTTTACAGTTCGTTGGGCGCGGATTTCGTATTGGCATTCAAGCGTTTGATTATCAATTATAAGAATATGTTTGTCCGTGGGGAATTGTGATATTGTTTTTTGATGTGCATGTCGGTTATCTTTGATTTACAACTGATAGCAAAAACAAAAGTTAAGTCGGGGCGTGGCCTTGGGTATACGACACCGCATTACTCAGCGCATTCGTTCTGTATGGCGGACTTCCGTTTATAAGGATTACTTTTCCTGTGACGACTAAAGCCGGACTTGAAGTCTTTCGACCTTGAGTCCGGCTTTGATTTTCGAGGAAAGTTTTCCGTCAGCCTTTACCTCTTCACTTTCTCGAGTTCAATCGTGAAGTGCCTCATGATAGGGAGTTCCTTGGTAATCCTGTAACCGCTGGTGATGCTTTCGCGGCGGTCGTAAACATTCTTCAGTGCTGCAGCGATGTAGTCCATGTGATTGTTGGTATAGACCCTGCGCGGGATAGCGAGCCTGAGGAGTTCGAGGCGAGGATAACGGTTTTCCTTCGTTTCAGGGTCGCGGTCTGCGAGCAATGCGCCGATTTCCACGCCTCTGATGCCTGCTTCAAGGTAAAGTTCGATTGCGAGTGTCTGCGCCTGGAACTCTTCCTTAGGGACATTGGTAAGGATTTTCTTCGCATCGACGAAGATTGCGTGTCCGCCTGCTGGCCTCTGATAAGGGATGCCGTACTCGTCAAGTTTGGAAGCGAGGTAAGCGACCTGTTTGATCCTTGTCTCAAGATAATCGAATTCCATGCTTTCCCTGAGTCCCTGTGCGAGGGCGTTCATGTCCCTGCCGGCCATACCTCCGTATGTCAGGTAGCCTTCAAACATGATGCTGTACATCTGGCATTTCTGCATGTCCTTTTCGTCTTTGAAGCCGAGGAAGCCGCCGATGTTCACGATGCCGTCTTTCTTCGCCGACATGGTCATATAGTCTGCGTGCGAATAAATCTCACGGCAGATGTCGATGATGCTCTTGTCCGCATAACCGGCTTCGCGTGTCTTGATGAAATATGCGTTCTCTGCAAAACGTGCGGAGTCGATGAGAAGTTTTACGCCGTATTTCTTTGCCAGTGCGGAAACACCCTTGATGTTTTCCATTGAAACAGGCTGTCCGCCGGCTGTGTTGTTTGTGATAGTCAGAACTATTGCAGGAATTTTTTCCTTAGGGTTGGATTTCAGGACATCCTCAAGTTTTTTCAAATCCATGTTGCCCTTGAACGGGATTTCCAGTTCTGTGTCCGAGGCCTCGTCTATAGTGCAGTCTATCGCATGTGCCTTTCTGAATTCGATGTGCCCTTTTGTCGTGTCGAAATGAGAATTGCCCGGAAGTATGTCGCCTTCTTTCACGATTGCCGAGAACAATACGTTTTCAGCGGCGCGTCCCTGATGTGTAGGAAGCACATAGTCGAGTCCTGTGATGTCCTTGATGGTGTCTTTCAGTTTGTAGAAGGAAGTTGCTCCGGCATAGCTTTCGTCCCCTTCCATTATGGCTGCCCACTGTTTGTCGCTCATCGCTCCTGTTCCGGAGTCGGTCAGAAGGTCGATATAGACATACTGGCTCTTGAGTGCGAACAGATTGTACTTTGCTTCGGCAATCCATTTTTCGCGTTCTTCACGGGTCGATTTGCGGATGTTTTCGACCATTTTAATTTTGTAAGATTCTGCAAAAGGTAATTCCATATTTTTATATTTTTTGTTTGTAAATGAAAAAATTATCATAATATCCCGTAAAATTACGGATTTTTCCTGAATTTAGAAAATTGTGCCAAAAAGAATCCTCCAGAATCCTCCATGGTCTGTGCCGGATACCGGAAATTAGTCTTATATTTGCCAATGTAATTAAGGTACTATGAAAAAATTGTGTAAAATTGTCTCTCTTGCCGTTTTAATGTTTTTGCCCCAGTCCTGTTTCAAGCCCGGATGCGAATATGTCTCTGCATGGAAAGTGGACAATCGGACAGAATACGATTTCGTGATCTCCGGGAGATATATCCCCCGGTTTGCAGACAGCCATGAGGATTTCCAATATGAATTTGCCGCCGGTGAACGCAAATATATCAATGTTTTATTTTTACATGGAGGCTATGGGGGAAGCGAGCCGGAATTTGAAAAACTTTTCGGTGAATATGTGCCTGCATACAATGCCCGGATCATCTTTACGGATCCGGAAACCGGAGAGGAGATATGCCGTTATGAATTGAATCATAATGCCGATAATGTTTTCAGCCGTGACTTTTTCAATGAGGCTAATTGGGAGGTGCTCGACGGAGCGGAGTTCGTTGCGGGCGAGTGGGAGACCGGGAATGGAGAGCCATACAGGCTGTGGACTTTTACAGTGACGGATGAATATACAAAATGAATCGTATGAGAAGGTTATTATTGAAAGTTTTTATTATGTCCCCGTGTGTGATTCTGTTATCATCATGTTGTGGCGATTGTTTTTATGATGATTTGGTCGGTCGTACCTATGTATGGCAAGTTACAAACCATTCTGGAATGTGGATTATAGGAATGGATGGCGGCAATTTTGCCAATAATTTCGGAACATACGGATTGACTGACGGAACAACTGCAACGATATTAACCTGCAACGGGCCTAAGGAAAACGCAAGTTTTGACCAGTTGTTTGCGGCCGCCATGTATGAACCTATATGGGTTGAGATATATTTGTATGATGAGGCAAGGACGACGATAAGGTTGCGTTCGGACAGCGATGACGAGTTCAGCCGTTTGTTTTTCGATGAACGTAACTGGGTACGCCATGAATATGAGAAAGGGTTTTTTGCGAGCACTCGATGGGTATTTACAATTTTGCCGGAACATTTGTCGTTGCCCGGTGTTATCGGGGACGATATAGAAAGTAGTTCAAATTAACCGCGCGTTTTTTGTGATTTTTTAAATTTTTATGATATGAAGAAATTGTTTTTGCTTTTGGCCGCTTCGGCCGTGGTTTTACTTCTTTCGTGCGATCCCGTGAACAAGGACAATCCGGATCTTCCCGAAAACTACGATATTGAATTTGTCGCTAATGAGGTTGAGGCCCTTGCCATTCCGCCGTTGGCGGCCGGGTGGCTGCTGGATATAGAAACGGATTACCATATACTTACTTTGAATATGTCGGACAACGGGTATGATTCGTTCGGCATGGAAAAGCCCAATTCGACATACTTCATAGTGGGATTTTTCTACGATGTGCCTGATGACGGCAGTGATGTTATAACTGTGGCGGACGGTACATATGAATATGTCCCGGGCGGCGTGGCTGCAGGGAATATAGTGATTGAGATCTGTTCTTATACCAAGACGGGAGAGGCTCTCGGAGACGGTGATGTCGAATATCTTGAGGACTTGTACTATACGGATGCCGCGCTTACAGTATCTTCCGAGGGAGATTCTCAGAAGTTCGATTTTGTCGCGACTCTGGAAGACGGGCGCACGGTGCATGCCGTGTATACCGGAAATGTCTATTTTGACGAGGTGGACATACCGGCAATGTAGTTTATGGGGCGGACTCTGAATAATGTAACAATCCGTCAGGAGACCTATGCGGACTTCTGCCGGATTGAGGATGTCATACGGCTTGCGTTCAAAGATGTCGTTGATAGCGATCACACGGAACACCTGTTAGTTGAAAGGCTCCGTCATTCGGATGCATATGTTCCGGAGTTGTCATTGTTGGCGGAAGCGGGCGGCACAGCCATAGGTCACATTCTTCTGTCAAAAGTAAAAGTGGCTTCTGACGGGAATGTCTGTACGGTGCTGTCCGTCGCACCTCTGTCAGTCTTGCCTGAGTTCCAAGGAAGAGGAGTCGGAGGGATGCTTGTCGGTGAAGCTCACAAAAGGGCTTTGCGGCTTGGATACGGGGCGGTGCTTCTTCTAGGGCATCAAGACTATTATCCGCGCTTCGGTTATAGACGTGCGGCGGATTTCGGAATAAAATTTCCCTTCGATGCACCGGATGAATGTTGCATGGCCATGGAGCTGAAACCCGGAGGGTTGGACGGAGTGCATGGGACAGTCCGTTATCCGGACGCGTTTAATATAAAATTTTAAACAGCCTCTTAAAATTTCAGAAGTCGGATAGAAATACGTATCTTTGTAAAATCGCTTGCGTTTTGTGCGCAAGGAGACAGAGTGTGACTAACATTTAAATGATATGAAATTCTTAAAAACCATCTTACCGGCTATGGCAACAGTTGTTTTGGCCGTGTCCTGCAATAACGCGCAGCAGGCAGATTCTCCTTTGAAAGCCAAGGTAGACGAGTATGCACCGTTTGAACTGGCATCACCGTTGGCGGATTCACTCACTGACAATGAGAAACAGATTGTGGAGATTTTTTTCCGCATAGCGGATATAACCGACGGACTGTTCTGGAAGCAAACTTTCGGCGACAAGTCTCTGATGGAGGCTGTCGAAGATCCTGTGGCAAGGGAATTTGCAATGATTCAGTACGGCCCGTGGGACAGGCTTGACGACAACAGGCCTTTTATAGAAGGTTATGGCGAGAAGCCTGCGGTATGCAATTATTATCCTGTGGACATAACGGATGAGGAGTTCGATGCTTTTGCCGATCCGGACAAAGATTCCTGGTACACTGTCCTGCGCCGTAATGAGGACGGCTCGCTGAAGACAGTCTGGTATCATGAAGAATATGCGGCCGAAGTGGCTGAAATGTGTGCTTTACTTGAGCAGGCTGCCGCCCTGTCCGAGGACGAGGGGTTGAAAAACTATCTCCTCAAGCGTGCCGAGGCTTTCCGTACCGATGATTATTTGGAAAGTGATCTGGCATGGATGGATATGAAAGACAGCAGGGTGGATTTCGTGGTAGGCCCAATCGAGAGCTATGACGACAAGTTCCGCGAGACCAAAACATCCTATGAGTCGTTCATACTCCTTAAAGACGAGGCACGCAGCAAGGAACTTACCAAGTTCATCGCCATGCTCCCGGATCTTCAGAAAGAACTGCCTTGCGCCCCTGAATACAAGACATTCGTCCCAGGCACTTCTTCCGATCTTAATGTGTATGATGTCGTAAATTACGCGGGAGACTGCAATGCGGGCAGCAAGACTATCGCAATCAACCTTCCTAATGATGAAAGGGTGCATCAGATGAAAGGAACCCGCAGGCTCCAGTTGCGCAATGCCATGCAGGCCAAGTTCGACAAGATCATGATGCCGATAGGCCGGCTTCTCATGGATCCGTCTTTGACCGAGCACCTTAAATTCGATGCGTTTTTCTGGAATGTGACTTTCCACGAGGTAGCCCACGGTCTGGGAATCAAGGAGACCATAAACGGCAAGGGCAGTGTGGATGCGGTCATGGGAACTGAAAAAACGTCATGGGAAGAGGCCAAGGCCGATATCCTCGGTCTTTTCATGGTATGCAAGCTGATTGAAAAAGGCGAGATAACCAATATAACAGTAGAAGACGCTATTACGACTTACATAGCGGGAATTTTCCGTTCGGTACGTTTCGGCGCTGCATCTTCGCATGGAACAGCCAACATGATGTGCTTCAACTATATGAACAAGGCAGGCGCGTTTACCCGCAATGCCGGCGGCGTTTATACGATAGACTTTGCAAAGGCAAAAGAAGCCATAAACGGCTGGGCAAATCTGATCATCACCACCCAAGGGGACGGCAATGTCGAGTTTGCAACCCAGTACAGGAAAGACAATGGAAGTATCACTCCGGAATTGCAGGCTGATCTCGACCGTATCAATGAAGCCGGCATCCCTCGCGACATAAGGTTCATACAGGGACCGGAGGTTCTTTTCGGTGAAAAATAGCATCTGGTGTTGAAATGAAAAAAATTGTTTTGCCTGTCCGTGACGGACATATAGATGACCATTTCGGCCGTTGCGAGCATTATTCGATAGTGTCTGTGGACGATTCAGGGAAAATCCTCGGCATCGAGGATATGCCTTCACCCCAGGGGTGCGGCTGCAAGTCCGGTGTCGCTGCGGTTTTCAAGGAAAAAGGAATCACGGTCATGCTTGCCGGCAATATGGGGGCGGGCGCCCTTAATAAATTGAATGAAAGCGGGCTGACTGTCATCCGCGGATGCCATGGCCAGGTAATGGATGTCGTGAATGACTACCTTGCAGGTCGTTTGTCGGACTCGGGCGAGAGTTGCAGCCATCATCATGACGGTGAAGGACATTCCTGCCATGGCGAAGATAACGGACACTCCCATGGCGGTGGGGGTTGGCATGTATGCAATTAAAGGCGATGACATCCTGCTGTCCGGTGATAATGGATTTCACCGGGGCTTACAGGTCCCAGTCCTTTGCTTGCTGCGAAGGATTTGAGTGGTTGGACTGCGGGGCAATTGAAGGAACGGACTGTTATTGCGACAAAGACGGCGAGGCGGCTTTGAGGAAACTCATTGCCGCCTTTTCTCCTTACGGCCTGCACTTCTTGGATTCAGGCAATTATCATTATGTGACTAAATTTTGGACAGACAAGATCCGGGAGCGGTTTTCGCTTGTCCTTTTCGACCATCATACCGACATGCAGTCTGCAATGTTCGAAGGCCTTCTGTCATGCGGAGGTTGGGTGAAAGACATGTTGGATACCAATCCTTTTCTGCAAAAGGTTCTCATAATAGGCGTTCCCGAAGAGGAAGCCGTCAAAGTCCGTTCCGAAAGGGTATATGTGATTCCGGAGGAGACATGTTCCGCTGCATCTTCATACGCTGGCCGCTTCTTGGCGGACTGCCAATTGCCGGAATTGCCGATATATGTATCAGTGGACAAGGATGTGCTTTCAAAAGAATGCGCATCGACAAATTGGGATCAGGGAAACCTTGCTTCGGATTTTCTCGTGGATGCAATTGCTTGTCTGATGTCCCGGTACAGAGTCATAGGCATGGATGTCTGCGGCGAACCCGATGCCTCCGGAGGGTTCCATGCCTGTAATTCAAATCTCAATAATACAGTTAATGCCCGGTTGGCAGAGTTGTGGAAGTCCAATAGTCCTCATCTCCACCTGTAAATATATCTGTTTCAAACTTTTATTTCATTAACCCGACAACATCTTCCGGCAACAAGGCATTCCCTGCATCATCTATAGGGGCATTCTTAAGGAAAAGTACTGGAATGATGGTGTAGCTCTTGGCAAATGGCAACAGATTGGCTTTGCGGAGAAGTTCTGCTGTCAGTCGTTTGCCATTCTCTTGAGTCGTCCATTTGCATTCACCGACTAACAGGTATTTTTTGTCAAGCGATTCTGCCACCACATCAAACTCAACTTGCTCCGGCTTCTTGTCATCATTGAGAACAGAACCCCACCAACGTTTTGCTTTGCCATATATTACTCCATTGACAATGTTCCCTGTGACGGCATCACGGCACAGTTTTTCCCATTGCATGCTCACATACTCAGAGAAATGGGCAGTCAAAGCCTGTTCTATGGGTAAACGACGGCCAAGCTCGATGAATGAACGGTTAGGGACAACAAACTGATAGTAGAATGCCATAAACGGATCTGCTATCTTATACAGGCTTTTTTTAGCATTCTTTTCATCAATGCCGAACGGAACGTCTTTTTCCAAAAATCCAAGATCGATAAGTTTCTTCAATGGACGCGACAGATTGGTTGCCGGCTCATTGCATCGTGCCGCAATCTCGGAAATGCGATTTGCGCCAGAGCCGATATAGGACATAATTGTGGAAGTCTTGACAATATCCTTTACATCATCCTGAAACAGTTTTATCGGCTCTTCATAAAGAGTTCCATTTACAGAAAGGACATTACGCCACAGGGCATCATCAAGCGAATTTCTGTCTTCCCTCAGTTCCCAATAACGCGGCACACCGCCCCATACGGCATACTCTTCAACGGCACTCATTGCATCAAGGTTCAAAGCCTCCTGAATATACGGCAAGCGTATTGGTGCCAGCTTCATTATCTCGTCAGCACGGCCATAAAGAGGAGCAGTAGAATCAAGGAAGAGTCCATACATCATATTTTGTGATGAACCGCAAAGCACAAGATTATACTTCAGCTGTTTCTCGTCAATAAGCTTCTGTAATACTGATGGTAGTTCCGGAGATTGCTCCACGAGGTACGGAAATTCATCCAAGCATAGAGTAAAACGTTCGCCTGCCCGATAATTGACCGCGCGAAATATAGATTCCCAATCCGGATATGTCAGCTTGTCAAAATTCGGAAACACTTGTGCCATTACTTTTGCAAGTAATATCCTTTGATATTGACATTCAGAACGATCGGCCAGGAAATAAACATCCGTGTCCGACAACACCCTTTTAACAAGCGTAGACTTGCCCAATCGTCTGCGGCCGTACATCACGACTAATGAGGACTTCTCCCTCGCAAGAGAATCATTCAGCCGTGCTGCTTCATCTATTCTATCGACAAACTTCATGCTTCTTTAAATATTATGCAATGCAAACATAATGTTTTTATAGCATAATGCAAAATTTTGAGCCGTTTTTTGTTCCAACACGAAAATGGCAATTGACGGAATTGCCGTTTTCATTTATTTACAGTGCGCTTTTTGACTGCTTTGAAGAGATTCCATGTATGCATGTCCTGCTTACAGACTGCTTAAATCCACCTCTATCGCTGCCGTATACAGCCTCTCAGGGTCGAAGAAAGTGGCGCAGCTGTTTATGATATGCTTCGTGTTTTGTTCGGCCATGCCTTGGAATACTGTTTTCCCATTGACGGTGAGAGTGATTTCCTCGTCCAGATTTATGAGTTCAGGACAAAGATACAGGATGAACTTGCCTGAATGTGCAGGTGTGTATGCCCTGTTGAACCTCATTTCGATGTCGTACATCGGACTGGTTTCAATTGTCGTGTAAGTCAATGTGTTCACATCCATGTTGATATTGTTGCCTTCAATTTCCATTTCATAGAATGTCCTTGAAGTGTAGTCGCTGTTGGACCTTTCCAGGACGGCGATATTGTGGAAGCCGTCGCGGTACAGGCCGTCCATCTCGTAGTTTTCCCATGCAACATATTTCGGATACGGATTCCTCTCATATTGTTTCAGCCATGGTGTGGTCTGGGAATAATCAATCTGGTGTGCCATGCCTGCCTCTAACCTTATATGGTGTACATAATATCCCGGGTGCGCGGCTTCAAGCGCATCGAAGGCGTCCTTTGTATATCCTGTCAGGGTATTTCTGTAAAATCCGGTGTCGATTTCGCCTGTCCTTAATGAAAATGCAGTGTTGGCGCAGTTTTCAGCTGGGGCGTTCTTCAAAGGCTCGCCTCCCGCCATCGGGCCAGCCCCGGCAAGATAGTCTGCATAGAAAGAAGCCAGTCTTTGGCTGCCGTAGCCACCTTCGGATATTCCGAAGAAGTAGATCCTGTTAGGGTCGATGTCTTCGGAAATGAATGCAAGGCGCAACAGTTTTTCCCATGCATACTGTTTCGCTTTTTGCCACCAGCGGTAGTAGTCTCCCTCATTCGGGATCTGAGGTATGAAATATGCTGAAGGCGCATCATCGAAGCCTTGGCAAAGTTGAAGTCCCATGTCCCATTCTCCGTTTTTGTCGCCGGAGCCGTGCATGTAGACGAAAAGCGGATAGCCTTCGGCCGGCTCGGAACCTTTTGTGCCGAAATAATACGGCATTACAGCATCCGGTTCCAATTCGGCGGGAAGATCCCATGAGTGCGCCGCCGGCGAGTCCAGATTGTCCGGGCCTATGAGTTTCTCTTCGGCCAATTCATTGTTCGCTTCTGTCCATAATCTCCATACACGCTCTCTTACTTCGGCAACATTGCCGGTATTTATCGGTTCGTCTTCTTTGAACAGTTCATCGTCGTCGCCCAAACTTGAGGAAAAATACGCTTTTATATCCGTGTCGGGGATGACCTGTACATACTCGGTCGTGTCCGGGACTGTCGTGGTGTCCTGTGGGGTAGTGGTCGTGTCTGTCGGGGTCTCAGGCTCTTCCGGAGTGTCCGGAGTGACGGGCTCTTTACAACTCGACAAAAAAGAAAAAGCGAATGCCAAAGCAACTGTGAAAGGAATCAGGAATCGTTTCATTTTATCCGTTAATTAAAAATTAAAAGGCAAATATACGGAAACCCGCCCACATACTGAACGGTTATATGAAATTTTACTATTTTTGAAAGTTATTTTTAATGAAAATGCTATACGGAATAGAAGAGTTGGCAAAGATTACGGGCGCGGTTCCTGTAAACCTCATGCCTTATGGAATATCGAATCTGTCGGTGGATAGCCGCCGTTTGTCTTTCCCTGCCGAAACATTGTTTTTCGCGATAAAGACAGATGCAAACGACGGGCACAAATATATAAAGGATGCCTATGATGCCGGTGTCCGCTGTTTTGTAGTTTCGGCGCTCCCTGAAGACACGGGTGTTATGCCTCAGGCCGTTTTTCTTAAAGTCCTTGATGTCTTATCGGCCTTGCAGGCCGTCGCTTCGTACCACAGGAAGAGATTCGGCATTCCGGTCATAGGCATAACCGGCAGTAACGGCAAGAGCGTGGTAAAAGAGTTCCTGTATCATTTGCTCAGCGGCCGGTACAACATTGTCCGGTCTCCGAAAAGCTACAATTCCCAGATAGGCGTGCCGCTTTCGGTCTGGAATATGGATCATACCCATGAGATGGCTGTTTTCGAGGCCGGAATATCCAAACCGGGGGAGATGTCCCGCCTTGAAAAAATCATCAGGCCAGACATAGGTGTCCTGACAAACATAGGAGCGGCGCATCAGGAAAATTTCCGTTCTTACAAGGAAAAGGCTCTTGAAAAACTAAAACTTTTTTCGTCTTCCGGCTGTATCGTCTATTGTGCCGATGATCCCTTAGTCGTCGAAGCGGTCGGTGAAGCGTCTCTTCCGGCATGCAAGGTGGTCTGGAGCAGATACAGGGCAGATGCCGATGTCTTTGTCGGAAACATAACCGTAAGCGAGGATTCGACTTCCATCACGGCGATTTGCGGTGGCGTCGAAAGGCGTTTCACGATACCTTTTACCGATGATGCTTCCATAGAAAACGTAATACATTGCATTTGTGTGATATATTGCATTGATCCCGGGCTTCTTGCGGATACGGGTGCGTTCAGCAGCCTTGAACCGGTTGCCATGAGACTTGAAGTGAAACAGGGACGTAACGCTTCGGTAATAATAAACGATACATACAATTCCGATATCAATTCGCTTGCCATTGCTTTGGATTTTCTTTCGGCACGCAAGCGCAGCCGCGGAACGAGGTCGGTATTGATCCTGTCGGACATTCTGCAGTCGGGGATGTCTCCGCAAGCGCTATACGGGAAGGTAGCGGAAATCGTCAAAGAAAAAGGTGTGGACCGTCTGATATGTATCGGCGGCGAATTGTATTCGCAGAAAGGGTTTTTCTCGTCAATGGAATCTTCTTTCTATCTTACAACGGAAGATTTTCTTGCTTCGATGCATGACAGTGATTTTTCCGGAGAGACGGTACTTGTGAAAGGCTCGCGTAATTTCCATTTCGAAAAGATAACAGAGCGTTTGGAGTTAAGGCTCCATGAAACGGTGATGGAGGTCGATCTGGATGCCATAGTACACAATTTCAATTATTTCAGGTCGCTGTTAAAGCCCGATACCAGAATGGTCTGCATGGTGAAGGCTTCGGCCTACGGGGCTGGCGCCGTGGAGGTGTCCCGGACTTTGCAGGAACATCATTGCGATGCGTTGGCGGTGGCGGTGGCCGATGAAGGGGTCGAATTGCGGCATGAAGGCATAACCCTGCCGATATTGGTGATGAACCCCGAAATGAACAGCCTGAACCTTCTGTTCGAGTACGGTCTGGAGCCTGAGATATACAGTTTCAGGCTTTTGGAGGCATTCATACAGGCCGGCAGACTACGGGGGGAGACTTCGTTTCCTTTCCATATAAAGATAGATACCGGAATGCACAGGCTTGGTTTTGTCCCTGAAGATATTCCGGAAATATGCGCAATGATCAACGCCCAGAATTCAGTCCTGCCGAAGTCCGTGTTTTCTCATCTTGCCGGAAGCGATTCTCCCGATCTCGATGATTTTACAATGTCGCAGATTTCCTGTTTCACGGAGTCCGCGTCGGCATTGGAACGCGGCTTGGGGCGTAAATTGTTGAAACATATTCTTAATTCCGCCGGCATAGAGCGTTTTGCCGGTTATCAGATGGACATGGTGCGGCTGGGTGTAGGCCTTTATGGTATCGGGACTTGCAACCCAAAGGCTTTAAAGAATGTATGTACTTTGAAAACCGTGATACTCCAAATCAGAAAAGTGCCGGCAGGGGATTCCATAGGGTATGGCAGGAAAACTTTTGTGGACAGGGATTCATTGATAGCCGTCATCCCGATAGGTTATGCCGACGGGCTCGACAGGCATTTCGGAAACAGAAGGGGGCATGTGCTGATAAACGGGAAGCCGGCCCCGATAGTGGGGAATATATGCATGGACGCTTGCATGGTGGATGTTACAGGCATAAATGCCCAGGAAGGGGATACCGTAGTGGTATTCGGTGACGGACTTTCTGTTTCGGAACTGGCCGGAACCATAGGTACAATCCCTTATGAGATACTGACTTCGCCATCCTCCCGGGTACAAAGGGTCTATTTCCGTGAATGATTTTTGACAAAACCTGCCCTCGGCGTTAAACAAGACGATGAATGTTAAATGATAATAACAATTTCAAATTATGAGAAAACCGAAAACCCCATGGCTTTTGATTGTGGCATTGTGTCTGTGTTCCTGTACGGCGACGGAACCGTTGTCGGTAATTCCTTATCCTCAGCATGCCGAGAGGAAATCCGGTGTCTTCCTTCCTGAAGGTGCGAATGGAAACTCGATGAATGCCAGGATGCTTGACAGTATATCGCTGTTGCCGTACAACGAGATGAAAACGGAACTTTCCCGTTATGGCATAACTGTGTCTCTCGAAGACTCTTTGGCGGGTGTAGTTTCTGAAGAAGGCTACCGTCTTTCAGTAAGTAAAGACGGTGTCCGGATTCGGGCGATTTCCCAGACAGGAGCCTTTTATGCCATGGGAACCCTGTCGCAATTGTACGAAGACGGCGGTTTTCCATGTGTGGAGATAACCGATTGGCCGCGTTTCAAATATCGTGGGATGCATCTGGACGTTTCACGGCATTTCAAATCGAAAGAATTTGTGATGAAGCAATTGGATGCGATGGCACGCTACAAATTGAACCGTTTCCACTGGCATCTGACAGACGGGGCAGGCTGGAGGATAGAGATTGACAGGTATCCCGAATTGACCGGCATAGCGGCTTGGAGGCCTTATCCGGATTGGAAGTCATGGTGGAACGGAGGCCGCAAGTATTGCACGGCGGACCATCCCGATGCGGACGGCGGTTATTATACGAAAGAAGATGTAAGAGAGATAGTGCAGTATGCCGCGCAGAGGCATATCACGGTTATCCCGGAAATAGAGATGCCGGGCCACTCGGAAGAAGTCCTTGCCGTATATCCTGAACTGTCATGTTCAGGCGAGCCTTACGTCAATTCTGAATTGTGCGTAGGAAAGGAAGCGACTTTCGAATTTCTCGAAAATGTCCTGTCGGAAGTGATGGAGCTCTTCCCTTCGGAATATATCCATATAGGCGGGGATGAAGCGGCCCATGAGGGATGGAAAAGCTGTCCAGACTGCCAGTTGCGTATCAAAGAAGAAGGACTTGGGGACGAGGCCGGCCTGCAAGGTTATCTTGTACGCCGGATAGAGGCATTCCTGAATAGGCATGGACGTAAATTGATCGGCTGGGACGAGATCCTGAGGGACAGTGTGAACTCTTCATCGGTTATAATGGCATGGCGCGGTCTGCAATATGGGGCAGATGCCGTGAAATCCGGGCATGATGTGATCATGACCCCAGGAGATTATTGTTACATAGACGCTTATCAGGATGCTCCGTTTACTCAGCCGGAAGCCCGCGGCGGTTATCTTACTTTGGAAAAGACATATTCATTCGAGCCGGTGCCGGACACCCTTTCCTCCGAAGAGCAGGCACGCTATATCGGTATCCAGTCAAATTTGTGGTGCGAGTATATCAGCACCGAAGATTATACCGAATACATGCTTTATCCGCGCGTGCTGTCCATAGCCGAGACAGCATGGACTTCTTCAGGGCAGAAAGACTGGAGGCGTTTCCGGAAAAATGTGATTGAAGAAACGGATTATTTGAAGTTGGCGGGGTACAATCCTTTCGATATACGCAAGGAGAAGGGCGAAAGGCCGGAAGCATCCCGTCCCGAGGAGCATTTGGCTGTCGGCAAGAAGATAGAATATGTGCAGCCTTTCTCGCCTTATTATCCTGCAGGGGGCGAAACGGCGTTGGTGGATGGTGTCCGAGGCGGTTGGACATACGCGGACGGAAGGTGGCAAGGCTTTATTAACCGGGACGTGGACGTGATAATAGATCTTGGCGAAGACACGGATATACATTATATCGGGGCCGAATTCATGCAGCTTATCGGGCCTTGGTTATGGCAGCCGGCAGAGGTCATAATATCCGTATCCGAAGACGGACAGGAGTTTGCCGAGCTGTCGCGGCAGTTTACGGATGTGCCGAAGGATGCCGATGAACTGATATTCCGCACCTACGCTTGGGAAGGCGAGGTGTCAGCGCGTTATGTCAGGTACAATGCTCTCAACAACAAGATAAAAAACGGATGTCTGTTTACGGATGAAATAATTGTCCGGTAGCGGCCCGCTGCGCCTCGACATAGCCCAAACAAGTTTGGCTCTGCACTCGGCTTGCAGTTATTTTGCCTCCGTCAGAATAAACGCTGCGCCTCGGCATAGCTCAAACAAGTTTGGCTCTGCACTCGGCTTGCAGTTTATTTGATCCTCTCTGATACGAAAGCACGTTCGCGGCATAACCTTTCAAGGTAGATTTTATATTTTTCAGGCTCGTATCCTATCCGTGCCGTTCCGCTTTCTATTGCCGCTTTCGCGACTGCCTGTGAAACGCGGCAGAGGAGTCTTTTGTCCAGAGGCATCGGGATGAGATAATCCGGTCCGAAAGCGAGATGTTTTACCCCGTATGCCTTTATTATTTCTTCAGGTATGTCTTCTTTCGCCAGTCCGGCGATGGCTTTTGCGGCCGCGAGTTTCATTTCATCATTTATTTCTGTGGCTTTTACGTCCAATGCACCTCTAAATATATAGGGGAAGCCAAGGACGTTGTTTACCTGATTGGGAAAATCGCTTCTGCCTGTACCCATTATGAGATCCTTTCTGATTGATTTTGCCTCGTTGTATCCAATTTCCGGTTCCGGATTGGCAAGTGCAAGGATCAATGGGTTTTTAGCCATTTTCTTTACCATTTCCGGTTTTAGTACTCCGGCTTTTGAAAAACCGATGAATGCATCGGCACCGGCTATTGCCTCATCCAATGTGCTTGCCTGTGTATTGTTGGCAAAAGCGGATTTTTCCGGCGACAGATTGGTCCTTCGCGTGTTTATTACGCCTTTGCTGTCGCACATTATTATATTTTCCCTTTTTGCACCTATTTTCAGGTACATATTTGCCGAGGCGATGGCTGCCGCTCCTGCGCCGTTGATGACGATTCTTATGTCTCCGATGTTTTTCCCGGATATTTCCATGGCATTCATAAGTGCCGCCGATGAAATTATTGCAGTGCCGTGTTGGTCGTCGTGCATTACTGGTATGTCCAATTCGGCCTTTAATCTCCGTTCTATTTCAAAACACTCCGGGGCTTTTATGTCTTCGAGATTTATTCCTCCGAATGTGGGGGCTATCATTTTTACGGTCTCGATGAATTTTTCAGGATCTTCGGTTCCTATTTCTATGTCGAACGAATCTATTCCCGAAAGTATTTTGAATAAGAAACTTTTTCCTTCCATTACGGGCTTTGCCGCTTCCGCGCCTATGTTCCCGAGTCCCAGTACCGCCGTTCCGTTTGAAATGACGGCTACTAAATTCCCTTTGCCCGTGTATTCGAAAACATCTTCCCTGTTTTTCGATATTTCCATTGAAGGCGCCGCAACCCCCGGAGAGTATGCCAATGCCAAATCTCGTTGGGTGTTATGAGGTTTCGTCGGTATTGTCGCCAATTTCCCTTTTGGGTATGCCCTGTGGTATTCGAGGGCCATTTCATATATATCCATAATCGATTTTCATATATTAATTAGGACAAAAATACGAAATTATTTGGAATTTGGAGTGCTGCAGGTTTCTCTTTCGTGCTCCGATTCCATGCCGCCCCGGTATTTTATAGCCCGTCCCCGTGTTCCGTGTATCTTTGCGTTACCTTGCTGTCTTCCAAAGTTTTCGTCGTCGTTCCGTGGCGGTGGCCGGCGCGGGGCCTCTGATTTTTTCACTAAAAGTGTGAAAAAAGTGCGAAAAAAATTTGGTGGATAATTGTGGAAGTTATACCTTTGCGCTCCCAACCGGGGGGAATCCTCCGGCGGGGATGGTAAGAAGTTCATTGGGGAAATGGGGAAAGCCGGCCGGTGCGCGCTCTGGGGGTGTCGTCCCCCGG
>JADIME010000004.1 GCA_017694935.1 Candidatus Merdivivens pullistercoris | reverse complement strand
ATCATTGTCGGACTTCTTAGTCGAGGAAGGCGGTCAGGGGTGAACTTGCTTCTGCCGTGAAGTCTTCGGTCTTGCTTCCGAGGCCAGCCTCGTATGCCATCCTTCCGGCTTCCACGGCGGCTTTAAAGGCTTTAGCCATCCCTACCGGGTCGCCTGCCACTGCAATGGCCGTGTTTACAAGGCATGCGGACGCTCCGAGTTCCATCGCTTCTGCCGCATGGCTCGGCGCCCCTATCCCGGCATCCACTACCACCGGCACGTTTGCCTGTTCTATGATGATGCGCAGGAAATCTTTGGTACGCAGTCCCTGGTTGCTTCCTATGGGAGCCCCCAACGGCATGACTGCTGCCGCTCCGGCTTCTTCGAGCCTTTTGCACAGTACCGGGTCGGCCTGGCAGTAAGGCAATACGATGAATCCCAATCTGGCGAGTTGTTCAGTGGCTTTTAAAGTCTCTATGGAGTCGGGCAGCAGATACCTCGGATCCGGGTGGATTTCGAGTTTGAGCCAATCCGTGCCGAAAGCCTCGCGTGCCATCTGTGCGGCAAAAACGGCTTCTTCCGCGTCGCGTACTCCGGAAGTGTTCGGAAGCAGACGTACATTTTCACCGGTGATGTGTTTAAGCATGTCGTCTTCCCTGTCGCCGAGTTCTATCCTTTTCATGGCGACAGTTACCATTTCGGTTCCGGAAGCCGAGATCGCTTCTCCCATCAGGGAGTTGGAGGAAAATTTTCCTGTTCCTAAAAACAGCCGCGATCCGAATTCGCAGCCTCCCAATATGAGTTTGTCCATTTTATGTTAATTTGTTTTATTGCTGATAATCATTTTAGCTTCTTAATAATGTCTTATGCGTTTTGCGCCAAAGAAGGCGCGGCGGCATTTTCTACGGCGGAGATTATCCTCCTCATTTCTTTTGCAGGGTCGTCCGCTTTCAGGACACTCCCTGAGATGGCTATGCCGCCGATTCCTGTGGCCATTATCTCCGGGATGTCCTCTAAAGTTATGCCCCCGATGGCTGCCACCGGGATTTTTATGCCTGCACTTTCAAGCCCTTTTACTATTTTACGGTAGCCTTGCGTCCCGAGTACGGGGGAGAGGTTTTTCTTTGTAGTGGTGAACCTGAACGGCCCGCATCCTATGTAATCGGCTCCTCTCCGGTAGTGCATGATGATGTCTTCCAATGTGTTTGCCGTACCTCCGATGATTTTGCCCCGGCCTAACAGTCTCCGTGCTTCATCCACCGGCATGTCGTTCTTGCCGAGGTGTACACCGTCCGCTCCGGTCTTTTCCACCAGTCCTGCATGGTCGTCGAGGATAAGCACCGCACCGTTCCTGTCGCACATCTTCCTGACTTCGAGCGCGGTTTCGACAATTTCATCTTCCGGAGCGTCTTTCATCCGGAGCTGTATCCATTTGCAGCCTCCTTCAAGTGCAAGCCTTACCGAATCGACGTAGGAGTATTTTTCGGTAAAATGCGATATGAATTGTACCTTTTCCATTCTATACTCCTTTATCCTCCGCAGGCCGCTCTGATTATAAGTACTTTGTCCCCGTCATTAAGTTTTTTTTCATTCCACCCGGCACGTGGCACCATGGCGCCGTTTACCGCAATTGCTGTCCCGGCTGCCGGAATCCGGAGTTCTTCTGCCAGCCGGCTTACTGTGCAGGCATCCGTACACATGGTTTTTCCGTTAATCTCGATATTCATGTCAAAAATTACCAATTGAAAGGGGAAATATGGAGAATCAGTCGCTTACAATCCCTACGGCAGTACTAACTGCATCAGGTTCGAGGGTATGATCTCAGCCCGGCGGGCACCCCTTTGTCTTTGCTTTGCAAAAATATGCAGAAACAGGGAAAATAACAAATTTTAAACAGTTTCTTATAGAATCTGCAACTTGTAGCCGAGGCCGCGTGCGCTCGTAACCAGCACCGAGGGGTCTGAGGAAAGTTTTTTGCGGAGGTTGCTGATATGTACGTTGAGGCTTCTTGTGGTAAAATAGTTTTCATTTCCCCACAGTTTGTCGAGGAATGTCGAATTGGGGGTGTAATTCCCTATGTTCCCGCACAGTATTTCCAGTATTTCGGTCTCACGTTGTGTGAGAAGCGTTTCCTTGCCGTCTTTCACGAGCCTGCCGTTCCTGATGTCGAAGATATATTGTCCCAAGACAAATTCATTCTCGCTGATCCAGTTTGCAGACCTCCTGTTCAGCAGGGAATGTATGCGTGCTATGAGTTCGGCCATCGCAAATGGTTTCCGGATATAGTCGCCGCCACCGAGTTCAAGTCCTTTCACTACGTTTTCGACATCCCCGAGTGCCGAAATGAACAGTACGGGAGTGTGTCTGTCGGTGAGCCGCAGGCGTTCTACGAATGTGAATCCGTCCATTGCGGGCATCATGATGTCTGTAACTATTATGTCCGGATGTATGCTTACCGCTGTTTCGAGGGCTTCTGCCCCGTTGTGAACCGTTTTTACTGAAAATCCTTTTTCCGACAATGTGTCTGATATGATTTCAGCCAACAGGCGTTCGTCTTCAACGAGCAGAAGTTTTATTTTTCCGTCATCCTGCATGGCAAATGTATACTGAAAACCGATCCTCCGCCGCCTGCCGGCGAAACGGAGATCGAGCCTCCGTGTTTTTCCACAATAAGGTTACTATAATACAGGCCGATACCGAAGCCTTTCACATTCTGTATGTTTCCTGTCGGTATGCGGTAATATTTTTCGAAGATGCGTTTCTTTTCCGATACCGGGATTCCTGTCCCGTTATCCTGTATGCTGATTAGGATGTTTTTCCCGTTTTCCCGCAAGATCACCCGTATGTGAGGCTCGCCGGACACGTATTTGGCTGCATTGTCGAGTATGTTCGCAATCGCGTTGGAAATATGGAAACTGTCCGCTGTGATTGTAATATCGTTTTCGGGGTAATCCTCTTCTATGAGGATTCCCGGTGATTTTACCCTGAGCCCGTTACATAAGTCTTGCAGTATTTCTTTCGGACGGCATTTTTCGGGGTGTATTGTGAAACTGTCGCTTTCTTGTACGGACATGTCCAATATCTTTTCCACCATGTCCGACAGGATGCCTAACTGGTCTCTCATCATGGACAGGTATCTTTGCCGTTTCTGCCTGTCTTCATCTGCCGAATATTCGAGCAGGGCTTCCGTGGCCGCACGTGCCGTCGCTATCGGGGTCTTGAGCTCATGTGTCACATTGTGGGTGAAGTCCTTTCGCATTTCTTCAAGGCTTTTTTGCCTGAATACGGTGCGTATCAGGTAAATATATGAGAGGCAAAGTATGATCGCTATCGCCGATGTGGAGATGATGATCCCGCTCATCTGTGTGAGGAACATTTTTTCGGGATTTTCAGCCTCCACATGGCAGGTCAGTGACTGTCCGGCCGCGAGCAACGGTATTTCGAATCCTATGGGATTTTTTATTGTGCCCGGATCGCAGTACAGGGTGTCGTTCCCGGGACGGGAAGTTATCGTAAATCTGAATTCCTGACGGGGAATGTTCATCTTGTCCAATGCGTTGTAAAATACGAGCAGGAAACGGGCGGTAATGAATCCCGTAACCGGGTCTTCCGGCATGTCCATGCCGTGAATCTTTTTTGCCTCTTTGCCATAACGGGTGAAATCCATGCCTGTGACATCGGCTATTTCATCTATCCCGAGAGACGAGAAATCGGCTGGATACGTATATGTCTTGATTAAGGAGTCCTCGATAACCCGGCTTATTATGACATGCCGGCCGTTTTCCCCGCTTTCCCGGCATCTGCTTTCGGAAAGCCTTGCCTGAAGCAGGGCGGACTCCACGGCGGAAGCAAAATCTTCCTGTCTTTCACGGTATGTGCCTGTTATCCATACGGCCGACATCGTTATCGCCGCAATCAGCGCGGCGGCAAGCAATGACGATATCGTTATGAATGTTTTCCTGTCTTTCATGGCTGCAAAGATATGAATCTTTCCGTTTTTTACGCCCTTTTGAAGGCTTCTTAACAATTCTTAACATTCGACAGCGGATTTATGAACCGTCAAAGACGGATTAGTATTAATTTTACAGCGAGAATCATGAAAC
>JADIME010000064.1 GCA_017694935.1 Candidatus Merdivivens pullistercoris | reverse complement strand
ATTGTCCATATCTGCCGTATTTAATTGACACATACCGTCCTTGTGTCCAGCCTGTATTGGCTCCAGAGGCGGCTTCAGCATACTGCCCTCTTTTGACTTATGTATGCAGTGCACCCTCTCCTAACGATATTTTGCCGGGCAGACAACAGCTCTGTTAACCTGCATATATTCAGGCAGCTTACCCATCACAATTAATGTTTTACTCTCTTTTTGTGGCGAATTGCAATATTTAACTATCCTGGTCAATTATATACTCTAAATATTCCTATCTTTGTAACCTTGTAATGGGCACATCGTGACGAACTTAAGAAAAGATGGGAGGCAAATGAGGCCGAACTCGTGAACGCCTTCAAAATTTGGGGATATGGAAAAGAATAGACTACAAAAGGATATGTCTCCCGAAAAACTTATTGCCGATATTCGGGAGATTATAGAACAAGGACAAAGACAGGCATATGCTGCAGTCGGACAAATTGCTGTTATGACTTACTGGAACATCGGATGCCGCATAGTGGAAGAAGAACAGCATGGGGCTGCCCGTGCTCAATATGGCACCCGGCTTATTAAAACAATAGCAGAGCGGTTATCAACCGAATTCGGGACGAACTACAGCGAGCGGAGGTTACGGGATTATAGACAGTTCTACTTGTGTTTTAATGATTTGCCGATTTGGCACTCGCGAGTGCCAAATCTCACATGGACTCATTTCCGCCGCATTATGGCAGTGCCCGGCACTGATGCCAGAAAGTGGTATGCAGAGGAAGCCTCACGGGAAATGTGGAGCATCCGTACGTTAGACAGGAACATCGGCACTCAATATTATGGCCGCCGTATGGCTTGCGTAAGGGAAGGATTGGCTTTACCGTCTCCATATATTGAAGCCAATGACCCTTTGGAGTATATAAAAAGTCCGGTGGTTGCTGAGTTTTTGGGTTTTCACAAGGACAGTAAATATGATGAGAGCCAGCTGGAACAAGCATTGATAGATCATCTGCAACAATTCATCATGGAATTGGGACGTGGTTTCGCCTTTGTTGACAGGCAGAAACACATCACAACGGAGACCGGAGACTTTTATATTGACCTTGTGTTTTATAACATCAAGCTAAAGCGTTATGTGTTGTTTGAATTGAAAACACATCCTCTGACACATGCGGATGTGGGACAACTGGATATGTATGTCAGGATGTACGATGACCTTGTAAAAGACGATAGTGACAATCCGACTATAGGTATATTGCTCTGCACTGAGACCGATAAGGTAATGGCAAAGTATTCTGTACTTAATGGCAGCGAGCAGCTTTTTGCGGCCAAATATATGGCATACATGCCTACCGAAGAGGAACTGCGCCGTGAGATTGAGCAGCAAAAACGGTTCTTTATGGAACAGCATGGAAAAGAGGAGGTGTGAGATGGAAAGTAGCAGTGTGAAGAAAGAAACTCAAAAGAAATGTATTCCGTAGACGATGTGCGAGGTATCAGCATTGAAAAAAGAATTATAGATACCGAGACTAACATGGACGGGGTATCGGTAAGTAAAATTGTCCATATCTGCCGTATTTAATTGACACATACCGTCCTTGTGTCCAGCCTGTATTGGCTCCAGATTTTGCTTGCCTCCCGATAATATTTCGTTAATATCATTTCGGTCTTTGCCCAGCCTTACGGTGCTATCTGGGGGACAAGACATGTTCAAAGTGTTTTCGCACTGTCCTTGATAGGAAAATGTGGCAATTTTCAAAACGTGAGGACAACGAACAGCACTCATTCTGGTTCAGTCGATTTTCAGTGGGGGATGCAGGCAGGCCGTGATTCTGAATAAGAAAAGGTACTTGTAGGTACCATTGGGATTTGCTGCGGGCAGCTTGTTTTTGCATCAGTGGTCTTAGTAAGCAACCGTCATATGCCGGCGTATAAAGCCCTGCGATATGAAAAGCCAAACCATGAAGCGACCTGTCAGCCTACAAGCGGTTTGTTACGCCATAAACATCTGACTATCAGCCGCTATTAGTGACAGTATCTCGCTGTTCTCCTTCGACAGGCGCTCCATGGCAGATTCTCCATCCGGCTCAACCAGCTTCTCTGTTCGTTTTACTCGCATGATCAGACCTTTTTCGCGTACAAAGATAGATATCCACTTTGACACTGTGGTCTTGCTTACAGGCAGTAATCTGGATATTGCTCCATTGCTGCAGCCTGATTTGTGAAGACGGATGACGCCCTCGAAGTACTTCTCCTGACTTTCTGCGTGCAAATAATACATTTTTTTATACGTTTGCGAGTCAACTTTTTTCAGGATAAGACAGATGACCGCAGTACCTCTTATGTCCTTGACCAGCTTCATTCCGTGCATGAGTCCATATATAGGTCCATTTTATTGGGCAAGTCTATCGGGGTGGTGTATTCCATGACGATGAGCCTGGTGCTATTGCCCATACGGACCGGCAACATCTTCAACTGTACCAACGTGGTGTTCTGTACTCCGCCCAGAATTACGAAAGAGTTGTCTGGCGTACAGCCTCTCATGCAGAACCTGTAGTCCAGCAAGTTATGTTTCGAGAAACACCTGATAATCAGAGCATCCAAAAAACACCATCTGCTGGACCACGGGTAAAATGCCTGCTTTCCGGCAAAAAGCAGGGGGTCCAGCAAATAGCGCAAAACATATACCTCTGATAATGCGGACAATACATCCGCGAGACAATGCTGGACCCGTTCGGGAGTCCCCGGTCAGCACCCTTCCGAATTGCATTTTCCGATGTCCGACCTGCCTGCTTGTCCCGCACCTTCTCCCGAAATGGCGAACTGCACACTTGCTTTCCGCAACGGCACTGAATTGAGGGAAACACTGCCATTGCGGAAAGGGGTATGCCGGCAATGCGGCTCCTGAACGCCCTACAGGCCGGGGGCATAAAAGCGTACCTGCCGCAACGGCACTGAATCACGGAAATCACTGCCATTGCGGAAAGGAGGGGGGCATCACTCACCACTTAGGAGGTCGCCACTTATTTGTCTTGAATAAAGTGGGTCCGCATCCTCGGTACGGATTACATCGACCTTTATCTGCTGCACTGGATCAGAGTGTCCTCTACTCTTTGCAAAGCCTTTGGAAAGGGCGGGATTTTCAGGTGGAACTCTGCCATTCCATTTTGCAAGGCGAACCGGATTGCAAGATGAGGATTGAAGTAGTTACAGGCTGACCGATGAGGAAATGAAAAACGTATTGCCACCCTCAACCGCCACGATGCAGGAACGGTGAACTGCGGAGACCCACAGTTGGTGAAGTTTTTGATTGAGATATACGGATAAAAACATGGTAGTTAGCGCATTATCTGAAATAAACGTATTACCTTTGTAGAGAATACAAACCGTCAACGTTTATGAAACAAGCTATTATCATCATTAAAACAATTATAGGCAGCCTGCTTCTTCTGCTGTTTGCTTCTTGCTCCGCATCCCGGCAAACGGCAGTCTCCGATGTCGCAGGTAACTTGATTATCTATTACGACCCTGCCACAGGCAAGGGTGAATTGCTTGAAGCCGCAAAGAAATACGGCTCGAAAGTGCTGTACGAGTACAAGAATTTTAACAGCATTGCGGTGAGTGTTCCTCAAAAACGGACAACGGCAAAGGCTATTCGCTTTTACAAGAAAGTGAAAGGTGTTCTGTCCGTCACAGAAGACAGGATACAGAAATTGCATTAAACCCCAATCAATGGGTAGGATTATCTTTTTTTGAGGGGGAGCGACCGATGAGTAACGGGCAC
>JADIME010000063.1 GCA_017694935.1 Candidatus Merdivivens pullistercoris | reverse complement strand
GATATGTCTTGCCGATACGCCTCCGTCCGCTGATGATGACAAATTCGGAGCGGTCTGATTCCAGACACCGCTGCAGTTCGTCACATTCCCTGTTTCGTGAAACCAGTCTGTCCTGCATAATATTTCCGTTTTCGCAAACGGTACTCAATCCATACGTATCTGCCAAATTCCCAAGAGTGAGTTTGTACTTTATCTTATAAAATATTTGAGTAAAAGTACAAACTCGCCAATACAGCATAATGCTGAGTTACTACTTTATCTATGATTTTTTATGAGATAAAGTAACGGTTCAGTATATCTATCCTGAAATCTGAGTCACGGGGCAATCGCCGGGAACACGAGGATTGAGCACCGCCGTAACGGATTTTATGTAATTTTGCAGCCGCAAAGAACTTTTGAAAAGTCAAATGGATTCTCATAAATAAAAAATGTTCATTCCGATAACCATAATGTTGCTTGCGGCCGTGGCGGGATTCCTGTTGCGGAAAGTGAAGGCAATAAGCCGGCTAGGCGGGCTTGTAAAATATCTGGTGTGGTTCCTGTTGTTCGTGCTCGGGCTTTCCGCCGGGATGAATGACAACATAGTACACGGCTTTGCGCAGGTAGGGCTGACAGCGTTCATATTCGCCTTTGCAGGTACGGCCGGGGCGATGTTGGCGGCATGGGCTGTTTACAGGTTGTTTTTCAAAGGCAGGGATGCAGAGAGGGCAGGTGGCGGCCGTATGGCCGGAGGAGGGTTGAAGGGAAGCCTTGTGATTGTGGCTTTCTTCGCGGCAGGACTGACGGCCGGGATCATGAGAGTCTTGCCGGACGGTTTTCCGGTCGGAGAGGTGTCCCGCTGGGCTTTGTATGCCTTGTTGCTATTTGTCGGCCTCGGTGTCGGGAGCGACAGCCGTTTTTCCGAGATCGTAAGGACGGTGCGTCCGAAACTGCTTCTTGTCCCGCTTGCCACTATCATAGGCACGCTTTCGTTTTCAGCCCTGGCTGCATGGTTGATAGGTCTTGCCGGACTGGATGGCCAGCCAGTCGGTCTGACCGTGCCGGACGGCCTTGCCATAGGCAGCGGTTTTACTTATTATTCATTGTCTTCCGTGCTTATAACCCAACTGAAGGCACCTTTGGTGGGGGCGGCTGCCGCCGCATGGCTCGGCACGGTAGCCTTGCTTACCAATGTATTCAAGGAGATAGCCGTCCTTGTCGGGGCTCCCCTGATGGCGAGGATAGCGGGCCCGTTGGCTCCGATCTGCGTGGGAGGCGCGGCCTCGATGGACGTACTGCTTCCGTCGATAACTTCCGCCAGCGGCAGGCAGTGGGCTTTCGTTGCAGTACTCCACGGAGCCATAGTCGATTTCAGCGTGCCGTTTTTCGTGTCTTTTTTCTGTTCGTTGTGAGTGCGCGATGTAGTTGACACGACATCGAGGTATGCTTTAGGAGTGTGAAGATGTGTGCTTGTATGATTTTTTTGCTTTAAATGATTTATTTTCTACCTTTGCGCCTGCTAAGGTTTCCTGAGGTTGTTTTGCCGATATGGAATTAAAAGGGAATCCGGTGAGAATCCGGGACAGTACCCGCTGCTGTAACTCCAGTTCCCAGTGAAAGGAGGAAAATCCTATCACTGACATGGAAAATAAGGTTGCCGTACTCTTAGCCACTGGCGAATGCCGGGAAGGCACGGTAACAGGAGAAGTCAGAAGACCTGCCTTGTGCCATGATGATTGTTCCTGCGGGTTTACGGGCTAAGGTTTGGATATTAAAGAGGTTTTCTTAAAGTTACTCTGCTTTTTCATCCGTTTTTATAGACCCGCATGGTTGTGCCGGGTTTTAATTGTTTTTAAGATATGATGAAAAAGTATTTTCTTTTTTTTGTTATCGCTGTCGGCATTCTTGTTTCATGCCGGAAGGGGGAATATATCCTTCCTCCTGATGTGATAGTCGTGAACCCGTGGGACAAGGTCAGCGGCGATATCAAGGGTTTTTTCCTCTTAAACGAGGGGAACATGGGGTCGAACAAGGCTTCGTTGGATTACTACGATTATGAAACCGGTGTATATACAAGAAATATATACGGGGAGAGAAATCCGAACGAAGTCAAGGATCTGGGTGATGTCGGCAACGATATCAAGATCTATGGCGGAAAGCTGTGGGCGGTGATAAATGTCTCGAATTACGTGGAAGTGATGGATGTCGAGACCGTAAAACATATTACGAAACTCGCCATTCCAAACTGCCGTTATCTCGCTTTCAAAGATGGTTATGCCTACGTCAGTGCTTACGCCGGTCCTGTCAAGATAGATCCGGATGCCCGCATCGGTTTTGTGGCGAAGATAGACACTGCATCTCTGAAGATAGTCGATTCCTGCATAGTCGGATATCAGCCGGAGGAGATGGCAGTTGTCGGAAACAAACTGTATGTTGCCAATTCGGGGGGATACCGTGTGCCGAATTACGACAGGACGGTGTCGGTAATCGACCTTGACACTTTTGAAGAGATGTACAAGATAGACGTGGGCATAAACCTGCACCGTCTTGAACCGGACAATTATGGCAATCTTTATGTTTCTTCACGGGGGGATTATTATAATATCCCATCTAAAACCTTCATCATCGATACCCGGACCGACAAAGTGACAGATACCTTGCACCTGTTGCCTAACAGCAATATGACACTTAGTGGGGATTCATTGTGGCTTTACAGTACGGAATTCAGTTATGTCACCAATCAATGGACGGTATCGTACGCGATTCTCGATACGAGGACAAAGACTGTCGTCACTCGTAACTTTATCAAGGACGGAACGGATGAGAACATACAGGTTCCGTATGGCATGGCTGTGAACAGAGAAGCCGGGGAGTTTTTCGTCACCGATGCCAAGGACTATGTAAGTCCCGGAACCCTGCATTGTTTTTCTATTGATGAAGGTAAGCGCAAATGGTCGGTCACCACTGGGGACATTCCGGCGCATATAGTGTTCACACATAAAAAATTGAAACCAATAGAAAATTCTAAATAAGTGCAATGACCATGAATAAGACAATTCTGTTTGCCGCAATCATTTTATTGTCAGCGGCGACGATATCGTGTCAGGAAGAAAACATTCCTTCAGTAAAAGAAAAATATCCGCCGGAAATAACTTTTGACAGCGAGGACAACATCTATACGGTAAAGGTTGGAAACGAGATCCGTATAGCTCCACGGGTGTCTCATGCCGAAAACGCCGCATATTCGTGGCGGTCGGAATCCGAAATATTGTCTGAAGACAGTGTTTTCGTACATGTGTTCGAAGCCCCGAGACAGGTATTTGTCACGTTGACGGTAGCTACCGAAAACGGGAAAGACTCTGAAGAGATCAGGATTGACGTAGCCGATCTCGTGATTCCTGAAATATCCCTGACAGTGCCGGAAGGAGGATACAACATAGCATTGGGAAGCGAGTTAAAGATAATCCCGGTAGTAAAGCACGGTGATGTATCGCTCTTCTCATGGACGGTAAACGGTATAGAGGTGTCTGACGAACCTGAATATGTTTTCATCGGTGAAAGTATAGGAGCTTTCGAGGTGCAATTGACGGCAACTGCCGAAGACGGGGAGGACACGGAGACTTTTATGGTAAATGTTCTCGATCCGGCTGAAATACCATTCGAATGGACTTTCGAGAGCGATGAGTTCAATGTATCCGTAGGCAGGCGAATAAGGATACGTCCTTATAATATTAAAAACGCAGATGGTGCCGTCTATTCGTGGAGTGTAGATGGTGAGAATGTGCAATCTGGCAGCGAAGCCGTGTTCATATTCAATGCCTCAGAGGAAGGCGTTTATGATGTGACGGCCACGATGTCCGGTTCTGATATGAAGATAGACAAACATCTGACAGTCAATGTATGCCCGCCGGAAGGCACATATAAAAGACCATCCACGGGAAATGCTAAATGGAACAAAGTTTATGAGTTCCTTCCTGCGCCCGGACAGTTTGTAAATGAAAACTATTCCGCTTCAACGATGGAAGAGGCAGTACGGTATGCTGAAAGCCGTCTGTCTGTCGAACAGTATGTTTCTCTGGGTGGCTTCGGCGGATATATAGTGTTAGGTTTCGACCATAGCATAGACAATTCCGGAAGTTATGATTTTCAGGTAATCGGAAATTCTTTCGATGGGTCGTCCGAACCTGGCATTGTCTGGGTGATGCAGGATGAAAACGGGGACGGATATCCCAATGATACTTGGTACGAGTTGAAAGGTAGTGAGTATGGCAAGCCGGAGACTATCAGCGATTATGAAGTTACATACTACCGTCCTTCCGCTCCGCAGATGCCTGTGCAATGGACGGACAACCTCGGTAATTCCGGTGAAATAGATTATTTGGCGGCTTTTCACAGGCAGGATTACTATTATCCAGCCTGGGTGGAAGAAGATACCTACGTCCTGAAGGGAACGAGACTGGAGCCGAGAACCGAGATGATAACTGAAAACTACTGGGTAAATGGAGAATACGAATGGGGTTATGCCGACAATTTCAGCCCGGTGGATCGTCTTACGGAAGATGACAACTATAATGCGGGTGCGAATGCAAACCATTTCCGTATAAGCGACGCGGTAACATTTGACGGGCAACCGGCCAATCTGAAATACATAGACTTCATAAAAATCGTCACCGGCGTGAACGTCAAGGCTGGCTGGCTCGGTGAGAACAGTACCGAAGTTTTCGGGGCAAAAGACTATCACTTGGTAGACGGGAAGTGAGCGTGAAGGGCGTGTTTGGAAAGCAGTTTAATTCAATAATTCAATAATTTAAAAATGAGACATTTAAGATTTTTTATTTTTTTGTACTGTCTATGCTTGCCATTTCATGCAGCAAATGGGATAGTGAATTGGATGCTTTGAAGGATAGGGTGGAAACCCTTGAGGAGCGGGTCGACGCGCTCAACTCTTCCATAAGCGAATTGCAGCAGGTTGTAACCGCATTGGAAAGCGGGGACTACATTACTTCGGTTGAGGAATTGGAAGATGGCTCGGGCTATGTGATAACCTTTGCGAAACATGGCTCGGTTACTATCAGGAACGGTCAGGACGGTCAGGATGGTCAGGATGGTCAGGATGGTCAGGATGCTCCGATCATAGGTATAAAACAGGATACTGACGGAATTTATTACTGGACCGTTACCGTTGACGGCAAAGAGGATTTCCTATTGACGGACGATGGTGAGAAAATACCTGTCAGCGGTAGTGACGGACAGGACGGAAAAGATGGCGTTTCACCGATTTTAGGTGTTGACGAGGAGGGGTATTGGACAGTGGACATGCAGGACGGCAATGGGTCTCAGCGCATATTGGATGCAGATGGAAACCCGGTCAAGGCGCAAGGAGGCAGCGGGGACTCGATATTTGTCGATATCGACAATACATCGGAGGATTACGTGGTACTTGTTCTTGCCAACGGCGAAACCATCACTGTTCCAAAACGTATTACAGAGTTTAAATTCAACGATGCGGCTTCCGAGGTTTCATTCGTCAGCAATCAAACAAAGAAGCTGAAACTGACAGTAAAAGACATAGTACATGCCGAAGTGCTGACAGTCCCTGACGGCTGGTCGGCGGTTCTGGATATGGAAAGTTATACAAAGACACTGTCGGTAACGGCTCCTGATGTGCTTTCGCCTGAAAAGTTTCAGAGTTCCGGCATGATTTCTCTGGTCGGCATAGACGGAAATGGCAATACGACGGTTGCCGCGCAGCTCGTGTCGGTACTTCCGGATTTTACTGACCAGCAAGGCACTTTTGTGGTAGTAGAAGGGAATATGACTACTGAAAACGGAACCCTCGTATATTTTGACAGGAACGGCAATTATTATGAATATATATACGAGAATGCAAATGACGGTGAGGAAATCGGGAATGTCGTGCAGGACATGTATATATATGGAGATAAGGTTTACCTGCTAACTCAGAACGGCTCAAGGATGGACGGTGCCGGTCGTTTTGTGGTGTGCGACCTTAATACCATGAAAAAGGAATATGCGCTTGAACTTGAGTTCTATCAGGAGTCGACAACGGGTAAGAGCGTACTTTGCTGGCCTCAGCATTTGGTCGTCACGGATGAAAATACGGCATATATCCAATATTCCACTTCCGATATGGAACTTTATTCCGGAATCAGGAAAATGAATTTGCAGGCTAAAACCATAGAGGATACGGATGTTCCGGGAACAGGCGGGGCTTTCACCACCGAAGGAGCGGTAAAGGCAAGACTTGTGTATTCCCGCGGAAAAGTGATAGCTGCCAAGGGGAATGGAGTGATGTTCATAGATGCCGCTTCCGGAAGTGTCATCAAAACCGTCCCTTTGGACAGTGACTGTGTCGGTGAAGAGAAAAGACAGGTGAAGAATGTGGCCAAAGGAGCCGACGGCAATATATACGCTTTGGTCTCAGCCCGTTTTACAGGTATAACATATATGCCGACATGGAACGGAACCCCGAAGGTAGTATGTCTGGATCACGATGGTAATATTCTTTGGGAAGACGAACTGGAGGGAGGTTTTCAATTCCCTGTCGCGACCTACAGTCCTGCCGTGCAGTTATGTGCGAGCTTCAATGAGCCGGAACTGTTTTTCATAACAACGGATTTCTTTACAGCCGATCAGGCGGGGTCGTACAATTATGAGACAAAGGAGTTGAACCCGACTGTGATAAGCGGCATGAACGACGGTATATACGGATATATGGGCATACATCCTTTCACGGAACAATTGTTTGTCGGCACGGCTCCACAGTATCTGAGTACTGACATATACATTTACGAATCCACCGCCCCGGGGGCTGGCTATGTCAAATATTCAAGCAAAAAAGCTTCTCCGGCCGGAGTGGACTTTGCGTACAGGTTTTCCGAGGAATGGATTAACAGATAATCGTGACTGATTATAGATAAAACACTCTGAAGCCACGCAATAAACGGATGCGGCTTCAGTTCATTCTTGGGATGCCATAAGCGAATTTTTATTAATTTCGCCATTAATTTTTATGAAAAACATGTTTAGGAAAATAATATTTTTCTTTGCTGCCTGTACCGTCGCGGTCGGAGCGGCAGTCTCTTGCTCGGGCGGAGGCGATCTTTCACAGTGGTGCGAAGATGTCTATTTGCCGGAATACGCCGGCGGTTTCAGGATATCCACGGCGGAGGGGAAGGAAAGCGTGATAATCACTACTTTCACTCCATGGCAGGGCTCGGAAGGCGAGACGAGGTCCCTGTTCATGGCGCGTAACGGGGAGAAACCGCCGAAAGGCTTTAAAGGGCAGGTGCTTGAAGGCGATGCGGAAAGGATAGTATGCCTGTCGTCTTCTTACATAGCCATGCTCGATGCCCTCGGGGAAACAGACAGAGTGGCAGGAGTGTCCGGGATGGATTTCATAACCAATCCGTATATACAGGAAAACCGGGACAGGATAGCCGATGTCGGTTATGACGGGAATACCGATTATGAAAGGCTTCTCGCTTCGGCTCCGGACATAGTGCTGCTGTACGGGATAACCGGGGCGAGCGGGATGGAAGCCAAGTTGAAAGAATTGCGTATCCCGTTCATGTACATAGGAGAATACATGGAGGAGTCTCCGCTCGGAAAGGCCGAATGGTGCGTTCCAGTTGCTGAAATCATAGGCTGCCGGGAGAGAGGCATCGAAATCTTCAACCGTATCCCGAAGCGGTATGACAGTCTGAAAACCATTGCCGCACGGGTTCCTGGAAGACCGGATGTGATGGTCAATATCCCGTATGGCGACGCATGGATAATGTCGCCGCCCGGGAGCTATATGGGAAGGCTGATAAAGGATGCGGGAGCCGATTATATTTATCCGGGCGATACGACAGAAGTTTCGCGTACCATCGATATAGAGGAAGCATACAAGCTCGTGAACGAGTGCGATTATTGGATAAATACCGGCCGTGTGACTTCGAAGGCCGCTCTGTTGGCGGAACTTCCGAAGTTCGCGGATGTGCCGTGCCTGAAGGAAGGCAGGGTTTACAATAACAATCTCAGGATCAATGAACATGGCGGTGACGATTTTTGGGAGTCCGGCATAATGCATCCGGACATTATCCTTGAAGATTTGATAAACATCTTCCATCCTGGATTGCTCGGGGAACCGAAACCGTTGTATTATTATAGGAAAATAGAATAAGATTTATGATTATCCGCAAAATCACCACTTTGAAGGTGTATGCAGTAATTGCCACGGACAGCGTGGCCGCCCGTGGCCTCGTGAACGGGAGATGCCTGCCGCGAAGTGGCAGGAGGGATATACTGTCCGTGGCCGTAACTGCATACACCTTCAATGGTGGTTCGCGAGTAATCGTTTAGTTAAGATTACGGATGACTGTCAGGAAAAATACGCTTTTCATAGTTTTCTCGTTTCTTGTCTTCGCCTTGTTCGTTGCCGACTTGGTGTCCGGTCCGGTCAAAGTGAGCCTTGCTGAAATCGCGGGAGTATTGGCAGGAAATGGCGGCGATACGGTGAATGCACGTATAATCATCGATATACGTCTTGTCAAGGCCATAGTGGCCGTGATTGCCGGGGCGGCTCTTTCGGTGAGCGGGCTTCAGATGCAGACCCTGTTCCAGAATCCTCTTGCCGGGCCTTCCGTGTTGGGCGTGACTTCCGGAGCCAGCCTTGGGGCGGCTCTGTTCATCATCGGACTGCCGGTGGCGGGCGGCATTTCCCCGGTGCTTTCATCTTTCGGGATTGCCGGTGCGGCATGGCTCGGAGCGGCGGCGGTGATGGCTGTAATAGTCGCCGTAAGCCGCAGGATCAAGGATATAATGGTAATACTGATTCTCGGAATGATGTTCTCGTCAGGAGTGAGCGCCATAGTACAGGTGTTACAGTACGCAAGTTCGGAATCCGCGCTTAAATCATTCGTAATCTGGACTATGGGAGCCTTGGGGGATGTTACTTACACGCAGCTGGCCCTGCTCGCTCCCGTTTTTCTGGCAGGCATGGTGCTGGCCGTGGCGGCGGTCAAGCCTCTCAATCTGCTGTTGCTCGGGGAAAACTATGCCAGGACCATGGGGCTGAATGTCAGACGGAGCAGGACAATGATTTTCCTTTCCACGACTCTTCTCTCCGGTTCGGTGACGGCTTTTTGCGGCCCGATAGGTTTTATAGGGTTGGCTGTACCGCATGTCGCGAGGTATATTTTCTCGTCATCTGATCATCGTGTCCTTGTCCCGGCCACGGTGCTTGTCGGCGCGGCTGCAATGCTTGTATGCGACCTCATATCGAAAACCATGAATTTTCCCATAAATACCATAACCTCACTGCTCGGGATTCCGATAGTAATATGGGTGGTGGTAAGGAATAAAAATATTTTCAGATGATACGTTTCGAGTCGCTTACGATAGGATATGGGGACAGGACGCTTGTCCGTGATGTGTGCGCTGAGATACCTGACGGTTCCTTTACGGCTTTGCTCGGGCGCAACGGCTCGGGTAAAAGCACGCTGCTTTCGGCAGTATGCGGAGCCAAGAAGGATTATTCGGGCAACATATATGTGGATTCCGTGGATGTAAAGTTCGTCCCTCAGTACAGGCTGGCAATGCATGTCGGTTTCGTTTCAACGGCAAGGGTGAGGATTCCGGGCATGACATGTACCGAACTGGTATCGCTCGGCCGTGCCCCGTATACGGGCTGGACAGGAAAGCTCGGCGACAAAGACAGGGAGATAGTACGGCATTCACTTGAAACCGTAGGGATGGAGGACTTTGCCTCAAGGACGATGGAAAAGATGTCCGACGGGGAATGCCAGAGGGTGATGATAGCAAGGGCTCTTGCCCAGGATACTCCGGTGATACTTTTGGACGAGCCTACCTCGTTTCTTGACTATCCCGGCAGAAAGGAACTGTGTACGCTTCTTGCGAGGCTTTCCCATGAGGAAGGGAAGACGGTGCTGTTTTCAACGCATGAACTCGGGCTTGCAATGTCCATGTGCGACTCGGCCATGCTGATAGACGGAGGGCGTGTCCTGTATTCCCCGGCAGGAGACATGCTGGAAAGCGGAAAAATAGCGGAAGTTTTCGGTTATCCGGCAGGTGCGGAAAATCATCCGCACAATGCAACACGATTGCAACGGTGAATGCGTTAAATTTGCCTTCGGTAAAAAACAAAAATTATGGAACATCATGATCACGGGCATATACATCAGATAAAGTCTCTGGATTCTGTCTTTGTCATATCCATAGTACTGAATCTGTTGTTTGTCATAATAGAAGCGGCGGTCGGCTTTACGCAGAATTCGCTCGGCCTGCTTTCGGACGCCGGGCACAATCTCGGCGATGTTTTCAGCCTTTTGCTGGCCCTGATAGCATTCAGGTTGGCCAAAGTGCATGTGTCCAAGAAGTACACTTACGGTTATAAGAAAAGCACGGTATTGATTTCCCTGCTCAATGCCATAATCCTTCTTGTCGCGGTCGGCGCGATTGTGCTTGAGAGCATACACAAGTTTTCTTCACCGGAAGCAGTGAATGGTGCCGCCGTTTCATGGACGGCCGGAGTAGGCATTGTAATCAATGGTCTTACTGCATGGCTCCTTATGAGAAGCCGGAAAGAGGATCTCAATGTAAAAGGTGCCTTCCTGCACATGGCTGCCGATACTCTCGTGTCGATAGGCGTGGTGATTTCAGGACTTGTGATAATGTTTACCGGTTTTTATCTTATCGACCCGATAATAAGCCTCGTCATAGCGGCCGTCATCCTTGTGTCTACGTGGAAACTTCTCTCACAGAGCGTGCGCCTTTCACTGGACGGCACCCCTGATTCGGTTGATTTCGACAAAGTGAAAGAGGCGTTGGAGTCTGATAAGGATATTACGGGTGTGCATCATATACATATATGGGCCATAAGCACGACTGAAACGGCTTTTACCGCCCATCTTGTTTTAGCGCACGGAGCGGACATGGAAGAAGTGAAAGACAGAACTAGGCACCGTCTTGCACGTCTTGGCATAACCCATGCCACGTTGGAATTGGAATATGAGGGAACGCGCTGTAACTGTGCGGATTGCGATTGTCAAGACTGCGATTGCGCCGATTGTACGGACGATTATGATGTAAACAGGAGGTAAAGTTATGTGTGAAGGCGTATTTAAAAAACTCGTAAGCCGTGATATAAAACCCACGCCAAACCGTTTGCTGGTCTTGGAGGCAATAATGTCCGCTTCCTCTCCCGTGTCTCTTGCCGATTTGGAAGCCATACTTGAGACAGTGGACAGATCCAGCATTTTCCGGACTTTGAACCTTTTCATGAGCCATCACCTTGTCCATGTAATCGATGATGGGAGCGGTTCCCTTAAGTACGAGGTATGTACGGGAGAAGAAGAATGTTCTGTCGATGACATGCATGTCCATTTTTCATGCGAAAGATGTCACAAAACAATATGCTTGTCATCGACTCCGATTCCTCCTGTCGAACTTCCGGACGGCTTTGTGATGAACTCGGCAAATTACATAGTGAAAGGCATCTGCGGAGACTGTATGAAAAAGAAGGGCGGTGTGTCATAATTGCAAACAGAGGCTGCGCCAAAATTTGCCATTTTGACACACCCCCCTGTAAATGCCGACATATGGTCAGGCACAACCGGTTATTTTATTTCTTCTGCATCCTTGTATTGGAAGTAATTGTGTATTTTCCTAAGCCTTAGCGATACTGCAATCATCAGTGCTCCAGTAAAAACCAGTGCGCTTCCCGTGAGGACGACTATCGCGGCCGCCCCTATGGAAGGTATGATGAGTATGAGCAAGGAGAGGATCAGAAGCAGTATGCCGCCCGCTATCGCCCATCCTGAGCCTTTTACCTTGAATGTATTCAGGTCCGCGCCGAATCCTATGGCCATTATGCTATGGTACATTATCCAGATGCCGAGGATGACGGGGAGCAGTGCAAGCGTGATTTGAGGATATGCGCACAAGAATATTCCGAGTATCAGGTCCAGAACCCCGCCGATTATGGTATATCCTCTCATCATAAAGTAATTGCGGCTGCTGATGGACACGGCCAGCTCGGTCACGCCGTTCACGAGCATCAGTACTCCGAACATGATGCTGAGTGTTACATAACTTTCAGCCGGAAAGCAGAATACCACGATTCCTGCGGCGATTGTGAGTATTCCCGAAACCAATAGGAGCCACCAATGCCTGATGGCCTTGCCGGCTTTTCCGATGATGTTTTCAATGAAATTTTCCATTATTATCGTTTTTAATTAAACTGCCAAGAAAAGTTTATCGCAAATTATGTGCTAATTTTGCACGCTTTTTTGAAAATCTGAATATGGGTTTGCAGTCGTGTGTTATTGGCAGAAGTATCGGACGGGGATGGTGGCCTGTAATCGGGCTTACATTCGCGGCTTTTATTTTCAATACTTCGGAATTCATACCTATCGGCCTTCTGAGCGGGATCGCCGGGGATTTTTCAATTACGGAATCGAAAGCCGGTCTTCTGATTACCGTCTATGCTTGGGTCGTGGCCGTGGCTTCATTGCCCTTGATGATAGCGGCTTCAAAGGCGGAAGCACGTAAACTTATGCTTTCGGTCGTGGGGGTGTTCATGGCCGGGCAGGCCATGTCGGCCTTTTCTTCGGGTTATTGGATGCTTATGTTTTCACGCATCATAGTGGCCTGTTCCCATGCGATATTCTGGTCGATAGTCACACCGCTTGCTGTCAGGATAGCCCCGCCGGGGCATGATTCCAGGGCTTTGGGCATGATTGTGGCGGGAAGTTCCATTGCCATGATTGTCGGCCTTCCGCTCGGCAGGACCGTCGGGCTGTATCTCGGCTGGCGAATGACTTTCGCGGTGATAGCCTTGCTTTCCGCCGCCGTGTTTGCATTGCTGGCTTTGATATTGCCGAAAGTCCCGGGAACCGGAGGCTTTTCATGGTCGCAGCTGCCGTCATTGTTTCGGATTGCCCCTTTGCGCGGCCTGTACGTATTGACAATACTGACCGTTACGGCACATTTTACCGGATATAGTTACATAGAACCTTTTCTGGCATCGGAAGCCGGCTTCGGTGCCTCTTGGATAACGATGATACTTATGCTCTTTGGCCTGATGGGCATAGTCGGCAGCCTGTTGTTTTCACGTTATTACGGCTCATGTCCGTCGTTTTTCATGGGTTATGCCGTGTCGGGCATCTGTGTCTTTCTGCTTTTGCTCGGTGCCGCTTCTTCCAATGCATTGTCCACGGTTGCCCTTTGTCTTTTGTGGGGGCTTGCCGTCGCTTTCCTTAACCTCGCTTTCCAGTCGGAAGTGATACATGTCGCCCCTTCCGGCGGAGTCGCTGTCGCCATGTCAATATATTCGGGGATATACAATGTCGGCATAGGCGCGGGAGCTTTGTTCGGCGGCTTTGTATGTTCGCACCTGTCGGTTTCGTCAGTCGGCTATGCAGGAGCCCTTATAGGCATTGCCGCTTCCGTGTATTTTCTTGCGAATAAGAACCTGCACGGAAGCTTGCCTCGAATGTGAACTTGCTTCGAATGTTCTGAGAAAAATAAAAACAACTTCCGGAATGCCCTGAGAAAAATCCGGCAAATCCCGTTAGTCTTGCAAGATCGGCAAATGCTATTTCTTTTCTTTCAGAAGGTCACGGATCTCTTCCAGCAATTTTACATCATCAGGTTTGGGTGCAGGGGCGGGAGCCGGTTTTTCTTCCGTTTTCTTCACGCTCAGTTTGTTGATGAACTTGATCGCCGCGAAAATCACAATCGCGATTATCAGGAAATCCACCGTCACCTGGATGAAATTACCCCAGTTTAACGTTACAGCCGGGCTGATTACCGCCCCGCTTGCATCGGTAACGGCTTCTTTCATAGTCCATTTAAGATCGCTGAAATTAATCCCTCCTATTAGCAGCCCGATTGGTGGCATTACTATGTCCGAAACCAAGGATGATACAATCTTGCCGAAGGCTCCGCCGACGATTACGCCGACGGCCATGTCGATAACATTTCCTCTGAGGGCAAATGTTTTGAATTCATTAAGCAGTTTCATGTTGTTGTCCTTTTAAATAAATTTTGTCTAAAATTGTAAAATTACGGAAATTCTGTGCATATCCTGCTTTGCCGGAAATACTGTTGTGCATCGGAATTGCAAATCGAATAAATTCATTTGCATTTCTCTCGGCTTCAGCGTATATTTGCACTCCCATTCAGGAGAGATGCTCGAGTGGCTTAAGAGGCACGCCTGGAAAGCGTGTATACGACAAAATCGTATCTCGGGTTCGAATCCCGATCTCTCCGCAACGGTAAACGGCTGCATTCCAGAGGAATGCGGCCGTTTTATGCATCATCCGCAAGCTGGCTTGCAGGATGCTGCATAAAACGGCCGGTATATGCCCGTGGCATATCAGCCGTTTTAAATCCCGTTGCAAGGGCCCCGCGGCGAGCGGTTCGGGAATGCGGAGCTATAGCGAGCATAATCCCGCCGCATTCATCCGCAAGCTGGCTTGCAGGATGCTGCATAAAACGGCCGGTATATGCCCGTGGCATATCAGCCGTTGTGTCCCGTTGCAAGGGCCTCCCGGCGAGGGCCACGGGAATGCGCAGCGCGAGCGAGCATACGTTACTCGAATATTATGCTGCCCCATTCGGTTTCGCACCAATTTGTGGTGGATCCCGCCTGAGGAAAGGCGCTTCCTGACTCATAATGCTTGTCTGCATTGAGGACAAGTTCGCACGAAGGTGTGTCGAAATCGAAAACAGGCTCACCGAATCCCATTGAAGCGAATGGGTGTTCGTGTATGGTAAAATCGCCTGATGCCGTGAGTTCCAACCTTGTCAGCGGGCATTTGTTAAATAGGCCATAGTGGATTTCGACTACTTTAGGCAGCGAAATGGATGTTATGCCGGTTTCTTGAAAAGCATACGTGTATATGGTTGTGGCTTCCGGCAAGTCGATTGATGATAGCGCGCCGCAGAAAATCAGGCACTGGTTCCCTACGTATTTTACCCCGGGGCATATTACGGACTCCAGTTTCGGGTTGTTCCAAAGTGCCTGACTGCCGATTGCTTCCGCTTCTTCAGGCAATATTATTTCTCTCAATTGAGGGAAGGTGCTGCGTCCGTCGAGCAACCCGCTGAATGCAAATGCCGGGAGCCCGTATACTCCATCGGTGGAAGATTGCCATTCGCTGTCCAGAATGCCATCCACGTCAACTTCCGGCCACTCTGTGACATTGCTTAGGTCTATTACCTCAACATCTGTGAAAATAAATGGGTTGTCAATCCATGAACTGTCCATTGGAGATGCATCTGTGGCTATTCCGAGTTTTTCGAATTGTCCGGAAAAGTGAAATTCGGTTATTCCGGCTTCAAGGGCTTCATTGATGGCGGCACGTACTTCTTCCATGCTCATGTCTGACATGTCTATGTTCCCGTCTGGTTCTGGCTCGCTAACATTTACGGTGCAAGACGCTTGTTTCCCGCCGGCCGTTGCCGTTATTGCTGTGGAACCTGCGGCAATCGCAGTCACAAGTCCATTCGCGTCGATAGTGGCTATTGCGGGATCGCCGCTTTGCCATGTTACATTTGAACTGTCTGCATTTTCCGGTATTATCTTCGCTTCCAGCTGGTATGTCCCGCCGATTTCGATATTGACGGATTCTGCATTAAGAGTGATTGATTCTACCGGAATGTTCTTGTCTGTGTCTGGTTTCTCCGGAGTGCAGCATGCCATGATAAAAACGGCGGTGCACATCAATGCTTTCAAAAATATTTTCATTTTACAAAAATTTAAATTGCGCGTGCAAAGATAGCATAATACATAATAACATAGTAATATAATATGGTAATAAAAAGTTTCTAAGCTATCTTGCTTATTTGTCAATGTTTCTCTGGATGGACATTCACCCCCGGACTCATCCATGTTTTCATCTGTCCGTCCTGTTCATATATAAGCACGGCTTCTATGGAAGAGTGCGTTTCTACGTATTTAATGCTTTCTTCGAGCCCCACGACCATCATGTAAGTGGCCAAAGCGTCGGCCGTGGCTGCATTGTCGGCAATCACGGTAGCGCTTAGAAGGTTGTGTTCTACAGGATAGCCCGTTTTCGGATTGACGGTGTGGGCGTATTTCTTCCCGTCGCGTATATAGTATTTCCTGTAATTGCCGGAAGTGACCACGCCTTTGCCGTTTTCACCGCAAGGTATTTCGATTACGGTCTGTATGTCGGCCCCTGATTCCATGTTCCCGTCCACGGGGGCGTCGATGCCGATCGTCCAGTTTTTCCCGTGAGGGTTAAGTCCTTTGCAGAAAATCTCCCCGCCTACGTTTATCAGCATGTTCGAAATGCCTTTTCCGGTCAGGTATCCGGCTATCGTGTCGCATGTGTATCCTTGTGCCACGGCGTTGAAATTAAGCCTTACCCTCGGGTCCGTTTTGACGATACGCCCGTTGTCGAAGATGATCTTGTCCATGCCGGTGAAACGTCTGATGGAATCAATTGCCGTGCTGTCCGGGAAAATGCCTTCTTTGAACCCGAATCCCCATGCGTCGAACAGCGCTCCGGCCGACACGTCGAAGTACCCGTCGGTTTCTTCGTGCATGTCAATGGATATTCTCAGTACGTCTTCGAATATCCTGCCGGCCGTTTTGTCTCCCAGGCTGTATGCCGTCGGCGTGCTTTCCGGCAGGCCTCCATCCTGTAGCCCGTATTCACCGACGTTGCCGTTGAAGGCGGACAACGCCGACGCGGGGTTGTATCCGGATATGGAATTGTCTATGTCAGAGAGTATTTTCTCTACCTCTTTCTGTAAGGAGCGGCATTCTTCCAGCCCTGCCTCCAATGTAATCCTGTACGTGCCTCCCTGTGCGTATCCTTCGATGTTGTAATAATCGTCGCTGCCGCATGAGGCTGTCGTGAAAACTGTGATGGCGGCCGCGATGCCTGCCAGCATCCTTTTGGCTGTGGAAAATATCGGTGAGATTCCGGTTGTCATTATGCTTTTCTTGATAATCGTGGTTGTCCTGCGGATAATCCGCATGTCCGTTCACCAGAGGCGGCACGATTTTGGATGCCGCATCCGCACTACAAAAGTAGCGATTTTTTTTGTAGAGATTGGAATTTTTCACAACTTTGCAATTTTGTGAAGGTTATGTATTATAACCTTTTTTGCCGGTCTTGAACCGTCGGGGCCGTGCGTATTATTGATAATGGGAATATGAACATAAGGTTTTTTGTAATATTGGCGGCCTTGTCGCTTGCCGTGGCCGGATGCAAGAAAGACAATCTCGATGATGTCAAGCTGATGATGACCGGGGATCCTGTAATATCCATAGACGATTATGTACTGGTCGGGTCTTCATGGTCGCTGGAGGCCGGCGGGATAACCGTGCCGGAAGAAGGAGTGGGATATTATTGGAACATCGAAGGTGTCGTGGACGATAATGACACGACGGATGTTTTCAATTTCACATTCAATGAGAATTACGGGACATACAGGATACGCTGCGTGGCTTTCAGTGATGAGTATTATGACCGTTCTACCAATAAGTACGTGGTTACGGTGGATACGGCATTCAACAAGTCTTTGAACATAGGAGAAGTGCCGGGGACGGGCATCTTTACGGATGACAGGGACGGCCGCGAATACCGCTATGTCACGATAGGCGGCCTGGACTGGTTCATTTCCAATCTTGCATACAATAAAGTCGGAATCCCATATATGGACAGCGATGTCATGTGGAGCGTATTCGGCGGCTACTATACTTTTGAAGAAGCTGTTTCCGGCTACAATGGAGGCCAGATATGCCCTGACGGGTGGAGGCTCCCTTCTGAAAACGACTGGGCAGACCTTGCGGCAAGCCTTGCAGTGCGTCCGGAGAGCGTGGACGACGGCGAGACCTATCCCGGTATCGTGTCGGCGATGATGGCTGATGTCTTTTTCAATGATGAGAAGATGTGGTTTTACGATCCCCAGTCGGCTCCGTCGAACACGAGCGGCTTCAGTGCGATTCCTGCCGGCTATTATAGTCAGGGTCAGTTTTCCGGACTGAACGTGTATTCCATGTTCTGGTCATCGGATGTCTACGAAGGGGCTGCATCGGAAGGCGGGGTTTACCATTATATTTATTATAAAAACGCCGACTTGAAGATGAATTATGCGGATACGGCTTTCCGGGCTTCCGTGCGCTGTGTCAGGGACAGTTCCGGAATCTGAGAAAAATTTCAAACAGCTTCTGAAACCCGTGAACCGGACCGTGCCGGAGGGTGACACGGAGTGTCCGGTAAAAAGTTTGTGAAAAATCATGACAGAATAAAATACAAATTAATTAAAATCAGAATTTAACATGAAAAAGGCTCTTCCTTGGATTATAGTCGTGGTCATATTGCTGGCCATATTTTTATGGGTTAAAAATACCTACAATTCGCTTGTCTCCGCAGACGAGGCCGCTTCAAGCGCATGGGCGCAGGTGGAAAATGTTTATCAGCGCCGTTCCGACCTGATTCCCAACCTTGTGGCCACGGTTAAAGGCTATGCCGAATACGAAGGCAATACGTTGCAGGAAGTAGTTGAGGCGCGTGCAAAGGCCACTCAGGTGACAGTGGATCCTGAAAGGCTTGACGAAGAAAGCATAGCACGCTTCCAGGAATCCCAGACGGCTCTCGGTTCCGCTCTGGGGCGTCTGATGGTAGTTGTTGAAAAATACCCTGACCTGAAGGCCAATCAGAATTTCCTCGATCTTCAGGCCCAGCTGGAAGGCACTGAAAACAGGATATCCGTGGAACGCAAGAATTTCAATGAAGTAGTCCAGTCTTACAATACAAAACTGAGGCGTTTCCCGAGCAATATCATAGGAAATATCTTCGGATTCGAGAAGAAGGGATATTTCAAGGCGGTAGAGGGTGCCGAAGTCGCGCCGCAGGTCGAGTTCTAAAAGCCGATGGACATGTCTGCCGCAGGTTTCCTTACAAAAGAACAGTGTGACAGTATAGTTTCGGCCATAAAAGAGGCTGAATCTAATACGTCGGGGGAAATACGCGTGCATATCGAGTCTGAATGCAAGGGCGATCCTTTCGAAAGGGCAGTTTCCGTATTCAGGCATTTGAAGATGTACGAGACGGCCGCCCGTAACGGTGTTCTGATATATCTTGCGATTAAATCCCGGAAAGTGGCAATTGTCGGGGACAAGGGCATCAATGATGCCGTCCCCGAAGGCTTTTGGGATGAAACATACCATTTCATGGCTTCCCGTTTCAAGGATGGGGACTTCTCCGGAGGACTCACCGGTGCCATAATCCTGGCGGGCGAAAAGCTGAAAGAATATTTTCCATACCAAAGCGACGATATCAATGAACAGAGCGATGAGATTTCTTTCGGAAAATAGAAGCCGTTTTTGCGTGCTCCTCGTATTGGCGCTGTTGTCCGTATCGGACCTGTCTGCCCAGATTCCGCCGCGCCCTGTGCCGCAGCGGTTGGTGAATGACTTTGCATCGGTCCTTTCTGCAGAGCAGCGCGCTTCACTGGAAAATGCGCTCGTGGCTTTCGACGATACGACCTCCAACCAGATAGCGGTCTTGTTTGTCAATGACCTTGGCGGTCTTGACATTGCCCAGTACGCAATAGAGACAGGGGAAAGCTGGGGCGTAGGGGGAGCGGAACATGACAATGGCATTGTGATGGTCGTAAAGCCCAAGACTGCTTCTGAAAGGGGGCAGGCTTTCATCGCGGTAGGCTACGGACTTGAAGGTGCCATTCCCGATGCGGTGGCGCACAGGATAGTGGACAACGTAATGATACCCCGTTTCGCGGAAAACGATTATTACGGTGGTGTCCGCGATGCGGTGGTCCTGCTTATGAAACTGGCATCGGGGGAAATATCCGAAAAGGATATTGAGGAAGGGGATTCCGGCGGCCTTTTGGGCATTATAGTGGGCCTGCTGGTCTTTTTCATTCTCGTCGGCTTGCTTTCCGGAAAACGGCACCGGGGCGGAGGCTCGGATACGTTTACCGGAGGAGGTCATTCCACAGGCCCGATATTTTTCGGCGGTTTCGGCGGAGGACACTCCGGCGGCTTCGGTGGCGGTTTCGGAGGAGGCTTCGGCGGTTTCGGCGGCGGGAGCTTCGGTGGAGGCGGAGCCGGCGGAAGCTGGTAGCAAGGGGCGTTTTTATTCGTGTCCGGGATATTCTTCCTTCTCGAAGGCTTTCACTATCTTTGTGACCAACGGGTGCCTTACGATGTCCTGGTTTCCGAACCGTATTACACTGACCCCTTTTATCCCTTCGACAAGCGATACTCCCTTGAGAAGGCCGGATGAGCTTTTTTGAGGAAGGTCGATTTGTGTCGCGTCTCCCGTGACGATGAATTTGGCATCATTGCCCATCCTTGTCAGGAACATCTTCAATTGTCCGAGGCTCGTGTTCTGTGCTTCGTCCAATATGACGCAGGCGCGGTCCAATGTGCGGCCTCTCATGTATGCCAGCGGCGCTATTTCAATCGTCCCGTCTGAAATGAAGTCCTGAAGGCGTTTTGCGGGAATGATGTCTTTTAATGCATCGTATAGCGGCAGCAGGTACGGATTAAGTTTTTCCCTGAGGTCTCCGGGAAGAAAGCCTAATTTTTCTCCGGCCTCCACGGCAGGGCGTGTAAGGACTATCCGTCTGATTTCCCTGTTCTTCAATGCTCTGACCGCCAATGCTATTGCAACGTATGTCTTTCCGGTGCCGGCAGGCCCGAGCGCGAATATCAGGTCGTTTGAATAATAGTCTTTCACCATTTTCATCTGGTTCTTTGTCCTGGCCTTGACTGGACGTCCGTCGTTGCCGTAGACTATCACCGAATCGGCGGCGAGGGTTTCATTACGCCCTTCGTTTTCTTCGGACTCGAAAAACTCTTCGGCATCGTAAGGCGTAAGGCTGCGTTTTATGAGCCGTTTTTCTATAAGATGCTTCAAGGCGGCTTCAAATCCGGTTATGTCGCCGTCTTTCCCGATCAGCGTTATTTCGGCTCCCCTTGCGGCCACTTTCAGGTCGGGAAAATGTTTGCACAGGGTGTCCAGTATCAGGTTCTTCGCCCCGTATATTTCGACGGGGTCTATTTCTTCGAGGGTTATCTTTTTCGTGTTATCCATTATGTGTGTCTGTTTCTGTTTATTCATTTATTTTGATCGTCCTTTCTATCCTGCGGCATGTGGACAGCATGTTGTCGTAATCCTGAGGCCGTGCCCATTCGTCCCTTCTGCCTTCTTCGTTTTTCACGACGACTGTGGTAAAGCCGCTTTCTTTGTGTCCGGCGCGGCTGCACCAAAGGTATTCCAACTGTATCGGCAACACCTTTGCCTCTTTCCCGTACCGTTTTACTATCCTTACTGTTGCCGCAAATCCGGCCTGGGTGTTCGCAAGTGACATGTTGGATATGTAGTTCCCGAGCGAATAGACAATCTGGCAGCCGTTTATGGTTTCCTTCCCTTGCGGCACATGGGGATGTGTCCCTATCACGGCATCCACTCCGTTCCGCGCCAGCCATTCCGCCAGGCTTTTCTGTGCCCTGTCGGGCATGAGCCTGTATTCCGTTCCCCAGTGTGGGAGGGCGATGATTATGTCTGCCGAGTCGGAGACAGCTTTTGCGATGGCGCGTTTCAGTTCCACGGTGTCCGTGCCGTTTACCTTGTACGGGCAAGGCACCGGAATGCCGTTTGTCCCGTATGTAAAGTTGAGCAATGCGACCTTGAGCCCGTTTTTCTCCACAATCAGGGGATATTCCCGGTCTTGCGCGGCGCTGTCCGCATACATCCCCGTGTTCACCGTGCCGTATTCGTCATGTATTTTACGGTATGCGCCGATGGTCGCCGCAAAACCTTTCGCCCCTTTGTCGGCGATGTGGTTGTTCGCCGAAAGCATTATGTCTATGCCGTGCCCGGCTGCTTCTTCAAGTATTTCATACGGGGCCGAGAAGCAGGGATAGCCGGTGTATGGACGCGTGCCCACGGTAAATTCCATGTTCGCCACGGCAATGTCGGCCTCATTTATAAGATTGTCGATATTGTCGAAATATCCGCTGAAATCGTATCCTCCGTCTGTCTTTGCCGCATCCAGTTGGGCTGAGTGCATCATCACGTCGCCTATGAACAGCATATCGAGGGTGTCCGGCCTGTCATGAAGCAGGGGAACAGGCATTTTCAGCTCTTTTTCATTTATGAAACGCGGCTCGAATCCGGGAGGAAAATCCGTGGCGGCCGTCAAGACCAGGCAGATTATGCCGATTGCTGTCGCTTTCATGCCTGTTTTTGCCTTTCCATGCCTTCGTCACGGTTTTTCAATGTATCGGTCTCGGGCTTTGCGGCGGTTTCCTGCGGGGAAGGCTTTCTTATCGCCCCGATAGTCTCCTCGCTGACTTGTATTATGTACAGGTTCTCCTCGTTCAATCTTACGGACAGCCATTCCCGTATCCTTTCGGTATTTATCGGTTTGCCGCTTTTGCTGCTTATCAGCAGGTATATCCTTTTTTCCGAATCGAAATCCTTTACATCCACGCTTTCGCCCTCAAGTATCGCGAGCGAGGAAAGATCCGGCAGCTGTGTTACTAATTCTTTGGCTATCTGTACATAAGGTATTTGTGCGTCTTCGAGTTTCTTTAATTCGGCTTCCAGTTCGGATATGAGATTCTCACGTTTTCTCACTTCATCGTTGGCTATGGTATAGAACCCCTTTATGATTTCTTCATTCGCTCCCTGAGGCGTTCCGCCGGTATTTTCGGTTATGATGAGCTGGTCGCGCGATATGCCGAATCTTTCGGCCCTTTCATATAGGTTTTCCTTCTTTTCCACTGTCAGAGGCGTTCCGGCTATGAATATTTCCAAGGTAGAGCCTTTGTGGTGGTTTATGTCGTGATTGTAAATGTAGTTTTCCCCCAACGATACGGTTTCTTTCAGGAAATTGTCCGCCGCGATGTCGAATTTGTTCTGGCGTATGACCGAAATCGCCGACATGACGCTCGGGACTATCAGCACTATGATCACGAGGCTTATGAGGCGTTTGGTCTTTTTCTTGGTTTTCACATCCGCGAATTTGACGGACGGGAATTTCATGTACCTTACGGAAAAATAGGTGGCGAGTATGATGAATGCGCTGTTTATGAAGAACAGGTAGAACGCACCTATGAAATATAGCAGGTTGCCGCTTGCCAGTCCGTATCCGGCCGTACACAGTGGCGGCATGAGGGCTGTCGCTATCGCCACTCCGGACATCACTGTACCTTTTTCCTTCCTCGCTATTTCAAAGATTCCCGCGAAACCTCCGAATAATGCGATCAGTACGTCGTAGATGGTCGGGTTCGTCCTTGACAGCAGTTCGGTAGGATTGTCAAGGTCCAAAGGCGATATGAGAAAATACAGGCAGGATGCCACTATGCTGATAAGGATCATTATGCACAGGTTCTTCAACGACTCCTTTATCAGCGAGGTGTCGTTGATGCCCAATCCTAATCCTATCCCGAATATCGGACCCATGAGCGGGGATATGAGCATCGCGCCGATGATCACCGGGATGGAATTCACGTTAAGCCCGACGGAAGCGATGATTATCGAGAATACCAATATCCATACGTTCGGGCCGCGGAAATATATGTTGTTCTTTATGTTCGCGATAGCCGTCGGTATGTCTATGTGGAGCGAAATGTTGGTCAATTTCAGCAAATACAGTTTGAACCGGTTGAATTTTTCCATTGTCGCGGCATTTTTATATCATTCAAAGATAAATGATTTTTTTGAAATGAGCATAAATATGGCTACTTTTGCGCACGTGTATTATAAGGTTGGCACGTATGGGAAAGGCTTTATATGCTGCCGGATGGCTCGGTATTGTGGTTTTTGCTGCCCTTCTGTTGCAGGGCTGCGATTTTTTCCGTGCCGTTGCCGGAAGGCCCACAAGCGAAGAACTCGTACGCATGGAAGAGCTCAGGGATGCCGAGGCGGCCTTGAATACGATGAAAATGCTCGCGTTGCGGGCGGATTCCCTTGAGCGGGCAAGCCGTGTCCGGCACTGGGAGGAGGACTCGGCCACAGTTTCACAGGCGATGAAGTCCGGCAAGGCTGTTTTCAAGAAAATAGATGAATTGAAGACGGCTCCGGCAGTCCTGCCCGATTCGGTTTTCTGCCTGATGATGGGCTATTTCAACAATAAATCCAATGCGGAAAGGCTTTATGAAACCATAAAAAAGGATGGTTTCGATCCTATGCTGGTGCCATTTGAAAGCGGGGCCACCGGCGTGGCCATGTTTCCTTGCGGGAGCGCGTCCGGGATATTGGACGAAATAGAACGTGTCAGGGGAAAGGAATATTTTCCGTCGGATTTTTGGATTATATGGAATACAAGCAGATACAATATTAATAATTCAAATTTGAAATAATGAAGACTACAGTATTTACCGAAAAACACATTTCGCTCGGAGCGAAAATGGTGCCTTTTGCCGGGTTCAACATGCCGGTGGAATACGAGGGTATCATACCCGAGCACCGCACGGTACGTGAAAAAGCGGGCGTATTCGATGTTTCGCACATGGGTGAAATCTTTGTGGAAGGACCTCAGGCTCTCGCTTTCCTGCAGTATCTCACGTCGAACGATGTGGCTGCATTGTATCCGGGCAAGGCTCAGTACTCTTGCTTCCCTAACGGGAAAGGCGGCATCGTGGACGATGTGATAGTATATTGTTTCTCCAAGGACAAGTACATGCTTGTCGTAAACGCGGCCAATGTCGAGAAAGACTGGAACCACCTGCGTTCCTTCTGTCCGAAGTTCGGTATGACTGAAGGCAAGGAACTGAGGAATGCTTCGGACGAGATATGCCAGCTTGCCGTTCAGGGCCCTTTGGCCATGGAAATCATGCAGAAGATCTGCAAGGAAAACATAATGGACATGGAATACTATACTTTCAAGGTACTGGAAGTGGCCGGTATTCCTGATGTCATCCTTTCCACCACGGGCTATACCGGTTCGGGCGGCTGCGAGGTTTATGCCCCTAATGCCAGCGGCCTGCAACTTTGGGATGCAATATTCAAGGCAGGCGAGGCCGAAGGCATCAGGCCGATAGGTCTCGGCGCCCGTGACACTCTCAGGCTTGAAATGGGATTCTGCCTGTACGGCAATGATATAGATGATACCACCTCTCCGATAGAGGCCTCTTTGGGATGGATTACCAAGTTCAACGAAGAGAAAGGCGATTTCTTGGACAGGGCTTTGCTGCTTGGACAGAAGGAAGCTCCGGTAGTACGCCGTCTTGTAGGTTTTGAACTGGTAGATAAAGGAATAGCAAGGCACGGCTATCCTGTATGCGATGCTGAAGGCAAGGAACTCGGGCATGTGACTTCGGGAAGCATGGCACCTTATCTTAACAAGGCCATAGGTCTGGCGTATGTGGCTGCCCCGTACCACAAGCAGGGTTCCGAGATTTTCATCAATGTAAGGGGAAGGCTTTTGAAAGCAGTAGTGACAAGGCCTCCGTTCTACAAGAAATAATGAGGGGCGACCCAAAAGGAGGAATTTCAGAAGCTGTTTAAAATTTTTTCAAAAGTTCTTTGCGGCATCATTCCGCGCAGGTTTCCGCCATTTTTATCGTAAAATAGCGCTGCTATTCTCCTCAAAAAATGACAAAAACCTGCATGAAAGCCTGCCTCA
>JADIME010000062.1 GCA_017694935.1 Candidatus Merdivivens pullistercoris | reverse complement strand
ACCATGTTCTTCACGTAGTCGGCGTGACCCGGGCAGTCCACGTGCGCATAGTGACGTTTTGCTGTCTGATACTCTACGTGTGCAGTGTTAATGGTAATACCACGCTCTTTCTCTTCAGGAGCGTTGTCGATAGAATCAAAAGAACGAACTTCTGAAAGTCCCTGACGAGCCAAAACCGTAGTAATGGCAGCTGTCAATGTCGTCTTACCGTGGTCAACGTGTCCGATAGTACCGATGTTGACATGCGGTTTGTCTCTTTTAAATGTCTCTTTTGCCATAATTTTCTTATTATTTTATTGAGTAAATATGCATACCATAAAGCAATACAGAGCCGGTGATGAGATTTGAACTCATGACCTCTTCCTTACCAAGGAAGCGCTCTACCCCTGAGCTACACTGGCTTTTGTTAGAGCGGAAGACGAGGTTCGAACCCGCGACCCTCAGCTTGGAAGGCTGATGCTCTACCGACTGAGCTACTTCCGCATCACATAAAAAAAGTGGGGAGAGCAAGATTCGAACTTACGAAGGCATAAGCCAGCAGATTTACAGTCTGCCCCAGTTGGCCACTTTGGTATCTCCCCAATCTTTCAAATAATTCAAATACTCTGGAGCCGGTGGAGGGATTCGAACCCCCGACCCGCTGATTACAAATCAGCTGCTCTGGCCAACTGAGCTACACCGGCATCTTATTCAATCAGCCCCCAAAAATGAACTTTCGTAATTGGGATTGCAAAGGTATAACTAATTTTCATAAGTCCAAAAAAAAATCATTTATTTTTTCGGTTTTTTATCTTTTTCAGTATTCCGTATATACCTTCTTCATCCATTCCCCATGATCTATATTGCTCTGCCTGAGTTCCTTGCAGTACAAATGAATGTAAAACCCCTATCGGAATGACTTGCACCCGGCAATCCTTGGACGCCACGTATTCGGAAACTGCGCCGAAAAGTCCGCCTTCCACATTGCCGTCTTCTATTGTCACTATCGTATCCGCGACCGAAGCCGCATATCCGATCGCTTCAGTATCCAAAGGCACGACAAATCTCATGTCGTAATGCAATACGGGGTCTCCACCCTCTGAAACAAATCTTGCTATCGCCTTAGATGCCGCATTGCCCAACGGCCCGAATGAAAGTACGGCAATCGAAGAACCATCGCTGATTTTCACAGCCTTGCCTCTCTGCAATTCCTCCATCTGGTGACACCTCCATGCTACCCCCGCCCCGTAACCCCGGGGATACCTGATGACCGTGGGACCCCACGAAGGCAATGAGGCCGAAAACATGAGGTTCCTCAGATCCAGCTCATTCATGGGAGAACATATCGTAATGCCCGGCAAAGACCTCAGAGAGACGATATCCAACATCCCGTGATGCGTGGCTCCGTCTTCACCCACAAGTCCGCTCCTGTCAAAACAGAAAACCACCTTCAGCCCCTGCAACAGGACATCATGGACTATGTTATCGTATGCGCGTTGCGCAAAAGACGAATAGATATTGCAATAAGGAAGATAACCGGATACCGCGAGAGCCGCCGAAAAAGTAGCCGCATGTCCCTCGGCTATGCCTACATCGAAACACCTGTGCGGCATCTCCTTCATCAGAAGATTCATCCCGCATCCGGAAGCCATTGCCGGAGTAACCCCGACTATCCTGTCGTCTGTACGGGCAAGTTCAAGAAGTGTTTCGCCGAACACATCCTGATAACGGCTCGCCGAAACAGCCTTCACAAGCCTCTTCCCCGTCACAGGGTCGAACATCCCGGGAGAATGCCAGGTAACCTGGTCCTCTTCCGCCGCCGAAAAGCCTTTCCCCTTCTTTGTCACCACATGCAATATGCGCGGGCCGCCCATTTTCTTCAAACGGCGCAACGTCTGTACCAGTTTTATCACATCATTTCCGTCCACCGGGCCGAAATACCTGAATCCCAATGCATAAAACAAAGAACCGGACGATGTGGGTATCAACGCATGCTTTACGTTCCTGACAAACCTTTGTATGCAACGCCTCAATGCTGTCGCACCGATTGTGTCCCACACATTTTTCTTTATACGGTTGTAGGTCTGGCTTGTGGTGATTTTCAACAGATAATTGCTGAGAGCGCCTATGTTTTTGTCTATCGATATGTGATTGTCATTAAGGATAACCAACAGATCCGCATCCGTGGCCCCAGCGTTGTTCAGGCCTTCGAATGCCAGACCTCCGGTCATCGCCCCGTCCCCGATCACCGCTATGCATTTTTCCCCCGAACCGGTCAATGAAGCGGCAACGGAAAAACCGAGAGCAGCCGAAATCGACGTGGACGAATGCCCCGTTCCGAATGCGTCGTAACAGCTCTCCGCCCTATTTGGAAAACCGCTGATTCCCTCTGATTTACGATTGTTTTTGAAAGCCTCCTTGCGGCCGGTAATGATTTTATGGGCGTATGCCTGATGCCCCACATCCCATACCAATTTATCAAAAGGGGTATTGTACACATAGTGGACCGCCACAGCTATTTCCACCGCACCGAGACTCGACCCGAGATGCCCCGGGTTCACTGCACAGCAAGCCACAAGGTATTCTCTGATTTCCTTGCACAACTGCGGAAGCTCTTTCAAGTCCAGTTTCCTGAGATCTTCAGGAGAGGACACCCTGTCCAACAAAGCCATCTGTCTACCTGATGATTGTCTGCTCCCTATCCGGGCCCAATGAAAGTATCTTCACTGGAACGCCGGTCTGTCGTTCTATGAATTCGACATAATCGCGGAAAGACTTCGGCAGATCCCCATAAGAAGAAATCCCGGAAAGGTCTCCCCAACCATCGAATTCCTCATATACAGGCTCTACCTCGGCGTATGTGTCAAAAGGCACATGAGCACACTCTCGGCCATTTACCTTATAGGCCACAGCCACTTTAATCTTGTCGAACCCGGAAAGCACGTCCGATTTCATCATAGCCAACGCCGTGACACCGTCAATCATGACCGCATACTTCAATGCTACAAGATCCAGCCATCCCGTACGGCGCGGACGCTTTGTCACGGCACCGAATTCGAAACCTTTACGCCTAAGCTCTTCTCCTGTCTCATCGAACAGTTCCGTAGGGAAAGGCCCGCTTCCGACCCTTGTACAATATGCCTTGAATATTCCGTAAACCTCACCTATCCTATTCGGTGCAAGCCCTAAGCCTATACATGCTCCGGCGCACACTGTAGAAGACGAGGTTACAAAAGGATATGAGCCGAAATCCACATCCAGCATCGTTCCCTGCGCACCTTCGCACAGAATGCCTTTGCCTGAACACAGCACCTTGTTTACGAAATACTCGCTGTCTATGAAATTGAAACCGCGCATATACTCAACTGCGGAAAGCCATTCCTGCAAGTCCATGTCAGGGTCATATTCGTAATCGTACTGGCGCAATACGGAAAAATGTTTCTTGCGAAGGCTCTCCAGCCTCTGCATGAAGTCGCCGGCTTCAAGGTCGCCTACCCGCATCCCGTTACGTCCTGTCTTGTCCATATAGGCCGGGCCTATGCCCTTCAAGGTAGAGCCTATCTTCGATTTGCCCTTCGCCGCCTCTGAAGCCGCATCGAGTATCCTGTGCGTCGGCAGTATCAGATGCGCCTTGCGTGAAATGTATATACGTTCCTTTACAGGGATACCCTGTCCTATTAACGCTTCACACTCCTGACGGAAAGTAATCGGATCCAAGACGACCCCATTGCCTATGATATTGAGTGCGTCCTCACGGAAAATACCCGAAGGTATGGAACGCAACACGAAACTTTTGTCACCGAAATGTATGGAATGTCCTGCATTCGGCCCGCCCTGAAAACGGGCAACCACAGGATAATTGCCGGCAAGCACGTCCACCACCTTGCCTTTCCCCTCGTCTCCCCACTGCAAACCCAAAATTACATCTGCTTTCATAACAATACTAACATTTAAAGTACAAAGTTAGTAAAATAACTCATGCACTCGTCATTAATACAGCTAATTGTTCAACAATAAAAAAAGCCGCTCCTCAACGGAGCGGCAATAAAGAATCAACAAATGCAATACTTACTTAGCACAGTAAACATTGTCAACCATATGCAAGGTAGCATTTACCGGCATTTGTATCGTCATGTCTTTCATATCGGTGTAGAATGGCTGTGTCGAAGAAGAAACCTTAGACATTGTCATTGTAATAGGGAATGCCCACAATGGATCCGAAAGCGATGCCCACTGATTATTACCCATATCTCCAAATACAGCCATACCTGATGGAACAAACGGCTGATCAAGGCCATTGACCTCTATCTCCAGCGGAACTAAATTAATCGTCTCACCATAAACAGCTTCAGCCATAGGATAACCACTACCTGTAATCAGAGATACGCCTGCATTCTGTTCAATAATTCCGTACGCAAAGAAAGACAACTGAGCGGAAGAACCATCTGTGAAACTTACTGAAAACTCTGTTGTAACGCCTTGGAACTGCATATTTCCCGACTCTACATTAAAAGCTACAGGTATCCATGGTTCCTGATCCTCAGAAGTAAACAAACCTTCCCAATAATTCATACGGAAACTTGCGTTTGCAACATCCTGTGCTATAACAATTACAGTATCTTTGAACTTACCTGTTGCACCATGCTCGTTTTCACTATTAGCGAACTCCTGAACACGTATATTCCAAGTACCAACCCAATTAGTATATGCCTGATCAGGTGTATCTGGGTCTAGGTTTACTTCTTTCACAACCAGATTACCATGTTCATTTCCATCCATAGGGAGAAGCACTACCTGATAGTTAGAACCTTGTTTCAATTCAATAAAGAAAAATCCATACTGGCTAATATACGAGTCATACACTTCTTTTGTATAGAAAATATTCGGATTAGCTAAAATATAATCAATCCTCGTTTGCTCATCAGCTGTTGCCAATTCAGAAGGCAATGTACCGAAATAGAAATCATCAGCCGTTCCTGTCAATTCTATTTCTACCATAACTACAGCATAACCTGGAATAGAAGCTTGCTGCGTTAAATCTGGTTCAGCAGTAAAATCACCACCTATGGTAATAGCACTTTGGATCAGATTTACAGAATAATCTTTCGCTCCAACTTTTACGGCCACTGCAGCTCTGCGTTCTGCGCCAGTATTATTTGCAGCAACTGTCACAGTTATTTCTCCAGTTTCAGAGACTATAGGATTTGTAATCCAATCAACTGGAGAGCTAACTACTGGAGCTATATCTGAAACGACAGTTCCCAAAGAGATTTCACCACCACCTGCAGGAGCATTTACTTCATTTAAAAGGCCGTCTACATTAGCGCTAAAACCAGACTGCTCAACATTAATATTAGCCGACCCTCCTTGATATGTAACTTTTACAATTGTAGAACGGCTTGCCTCGTCAGTATTGGCAGAAACTGTCACGATCAATGTAGTACCATTAGTGCTAGTTGTACACCATTCCACATCCGTAGTCGCATTCAAACCTACGCCAGATTCAACACCAGCAAGTGTAACATTCTGAGAACCACCAGCTGCGGTAAAGCTCAAATTTGCCGGATCTGGAGTAATTACAGGCGGCTTTGTACAAGCCACGACTGACATGCCGACAGCAAGAGCTAAAAACAAACAAAATTTTTTCATGTTTAAATCTCCTTAAATAATTAATAATTAAACTTATGTATTAAATTCTACAATCAAGTATTTTTAAAACTTGGCAAAGATAATGAATAAAATTATAATAACAACATTATGAAAAAAAAAATTACAGAAAAAGAGCCGCCTGATCTTCAGACGGCTCCCGTAACTCTTCGTATAATATTATTCGACTTTAGTCAGAACAGCATTCTTTAAGAATGTATTGAAACCGTAATAGCCATCGAATTCAGCTGCACTATTGAAATACCTGAATGTAATCAAATTATCATGGAATGCATGATCAAAATATGGGACATAATTTGAATCGTATGTCACTGAAATAGGACCCTCGATCAATTGATTATCTTCAGTTACAATAGTAAAGCCAGTGTATTTGCGAGAGACATAACTATAGTTATTGTTTTCATATCCTAAAGGCAACGACAAGTTCCATCTTTCTTTCTCATATTCACCGACTTCGACTTGTTCAGCCTTTATAGAAAACGATGTGATTCTCGTATTGGTTAATGTCGTATCTGACAACCAATCCTGCTCAGTATTAAACAGACCTCTCACCTTTAAAGCCGTATTGTCAGCATTAGGCTCAATTACTATATCATAAGATGCTTGTCTGCCAGCAGAGACAAAAGTTGTATCTCCACCATTAACACTCATGTTATAAAGATCGCCACTGATTACATAGTTTCCTGACAATCTTTGCAGATCCGACTGTGCTACAATCACCACTATTTCATCTCCGAGCCCATCAACTTCATCTACTGAAATTTCTGATATTCTTAATTTGAATCGTATTTCAGGAATTGTGTCAGACGGATAACTTACTTCAATATTCTTCGATATGGTTACATTCCCTTCTTCTTCCAGTGTCTTGTCATAATCTTCTGGACGTCCGAAAAACATATCTGTAGAAGTTATAATATAATCTACATCAGGTATAGCATTATAACCGTCTCCATCATAATCTGAAGCCAACTCTAATTTCACAGAAATCGGAAATATATTGGACTCACCGTTGAACACCAAAGGTATGTTATTGGTAAAGTTGCCATAGGTGAACCTTATAGTATCACTTTCAAAACCTATGGATGCCCCTCCTTCGAACGTAGGAGTCTTGTCACAACTTGCGACAAGGCAGGCGGCCAGCAAAAAAACAGCTAATTTAATATATTTCATAACAAACTAATTTTTCACTTATTATACTAATTTTCAGAGTAACCAGGGTTCTGCTGACCTTCTATCTGCGGATTGGATGTGATTTCAGCAGTTGGTATAGGCCAAACCCAACGATAGTTATCTGCCATTACACTTAGGTGCTCTGTAGTAGACTGACCTGGCATATATATAACTGTCGAACTTTGCCCCTCACCTCTGTCCATTCCATTACCGTAACGTCTCAAATCCAAGAACCTGAATCCTTCAGCAAATAATTCACGAACTCGTTCATCGCGTATTTCTTGTCTTAACTGATCACCCACATAGCTTGTAGAAGAATAACCGGAAATCCTATTTGCTCTCAACTCATTAATAAGATCAGAAGCCCTTGATTCGCCTCCTTCGAAACCATTTGCACAAGCTTCAGCCAAGATCAGATACTGTTCTGCAATCCTGAAAGGCTTAGGAGAATTGACATAATTCGACTCTACTCCCTTATAAAATTCCGGATTGCCTGGGAACTTATTACACATATATACCTGAGCCGTAATACCGCCAGAATAATTGACAATCTCATTGATGAAACCGATAGTTAAACGCATATCATTTTCGTCAAAAAGGTTCATCACTGTTTGTGTCGGGATATAATATGGTCTGTACCTCAACAAGGTCGGGCTATACGAAATATAACCGTACGATGAAGAATTTGCCAATTCATTTATACTTGCGAAGACTTGCATTATACATTCCTCACCAGAATCGTTCAACCACAATTTTCTATAAGCAGCCGTGTCAGCGACAAAAGGATACCTTCCGCTTTCGACAAGCTCCTTAGAATATTTTCCGGCAGTCTGATAGTCATCCATATACAAGGCAACCCTTGCCCTGAATGCTTTAACTACATCTGTGGTAAAATAATTGTCCCCCACTGCCGGAGCCCTGTTTATAAACATCTCTGCCGAATCCAAATCGCTGTTGATAAACTCGAAAGTCTCTGCAAGGGTAGGTCTTCCCGGATACGTAGCGGCATCTGATGACGGATCGTATACAGTTACGATAGGGACTCCATAATCAGAAGCGGCAGAGGCCTCATCATAATCCTGACAGAAATATGTGGCAAGCTGGAAATACATATACGCCCTTGAGAAGAATGCCTCTCCTTTATATTGCATCAATGTAGTCGAGTCTGCTGCAGTAAGATCACCGGCAGCCTGCCTTTTTGCAATGTACCCGTTCAACGCCGAGAGGTAAAAGTTGTTATTTGCGATTACTCCGTATGCTCCGCCCCATAGGTTGGACGCATCACCTGAGTTTGTTGTAATTTCCCAACGATACAGGTCACCTCCATTGTTACCGAAACCTATGGTCGCATTAAATAGATCCGCTTGGATTTCACCAGCATAGATATAGGAACCAGACGTAATGCCTCTGAAGTTAGCATAGATGTAGTTGCTGAACTTCGAAGCATCCATCATGGACTCTACTGCTTCATCCGGCCTGATAGTACTTGCCGGCATCTTGTTCATGTCGCATCCCGTAAAAACCAAGGACAGCAACGCTAAAATCGATATTGTTATTTTTCTCATATTATCAGATAGTATTAAAATGTAAATTCTACACCTGCGATTATCTGTCTTGAGTTAGGATAAGCTGAAAGCGAAACGTTCGTATCGACTTCCGGATCCCAACCAGTATATTTAGTAACAGTAAACAAGTTACGTCCGCTTAAATAAATCCTGAAACTGTTAATGAAACCTGATTTCTTTATGAGTTTTTCAGGGAAAGTGTATGACAACTGCAAGTTCTTCAGACGAAGGAACGATGCATCTTCAAGCATTGAACTATCGAATTGCTTTGTAGCTTCATAACGAGGGAATTTGCCGTCAGGATTATTAGTAGCATGCCACGTATCCAATACCGCAACACCCATATTATAGTTATTCGATATGCCGAACTGAAGATTTTCAAGGAAGTACTTATCGTTATTGGTCAAATATTTTCCAATCACATATGCAAAGTCCGCTGAAAGTGCCAGACCTTTCCATTGCACGTACAACTGGACACCGCCTGCCATCGGAGCGAATAACGATTTGCCTGTATACTGAGACAAGTCTTCCGAGAATACCTTGGTCTTGTTGCCATCGGCATCATACCACATAGGATAACCGTCACGAGGGTCTACTCCGGCATAAATAGGAGTGAAGAATTCACCGTATGTATGACCTACCTTGTAAGACTGTCCGGTACCGGCAATGGTATATTCATCACGGCCGCCGAAGAGTTTTGTGATTTCGTTATCGTTGTAGTTGAAGTTAGTAGACAGGTTGATGTACCAATCCTTGTTCTGGAAAATATCAAAACTCAAATCGATATCGACACCGACGTTCCTCATCTCACCGATATTTCCATATCCAGAACTGTGTCCTGTTGTCAATGAATAAGGGATATCCATCAACATATTGACGGTCTGCTTATGATAAAATTCAACACCGGCATTCATGAAACCCCACAAGCGGGCCGAAAGTCCGACATTGAGGCTCTTCACGATTTCCCAAGTCAGATATGGATTTGACACGTTTCCTATGCCCCAGGAAACACCACCGTTATATGGTGTGCCAGACCCTACCGTACCGATAGACAAATAAGAACTTGGAAGCCCTGAGTTACCTGTAGTACCGTAACTTGCCTTCAAACGGAAATCCTCTATCCAAGAAGCACTGCTCATGAAGTTTTCACGGGAAATATTCCACATGGCACCTACCGAGTAGAAACTTGCCCAACGTTTGTTTGCCCCGAATACAGATGAACCGTCAGTACGGAATGTAACATCCAAATAATACTTGTCATTGTAATCGTATGACGCACGGGCGAAATACGAGTTGAACACCTGTTCTGCCATAGACCATGAAGGAGCATTGTAAGGAGACACTGCATCTGAAAGATTGTTCTGACGAATATCCGAAAGGCCGGAAGCACTTGCTGAGAATGACTCTGCCTTATACATTATGGCCTCTTGTCCGAGCAGGAAAGTCAGATGATGATCGTTCTTGATACTGAACTTATACTCTGCGGTATTTGAGAATGTGAAACGGTACATACGCTGGAACCCTTCAATCGCTTGACCGCCTGAACCTGATGTAGCACTGAATGGACCTTCTGCCAATGCCTTCTGGGACACCCTGTAATCCTGAGCCTCCAAAGCCTGAGCAGCACGAAGAACCAGACCTTTGACCGGATTAAGTTCAAGGTAGGTGTTGGCGTTCACAGTCGCATAATTTTTAGTAGTCGGCTGCAAACTATACAGATAATATGGGTTATATGTACCATCTGCCCATTCATCAAGTTCTTCGCCATAAGTACCGTCCTCGTTTATCTCATACGGAGAAAGCCATGGGGCATTGAGTATGGCCTGCCACATCGGGTTATAAATATTGTTCGCTGCATAACTGTCACCGGATGTCTGGACATCCTGATAAGTAAGCTGGATATTGGCACCCAACTTCAACCAATCGGTAGCTTTGACATTAACATTTGAACGAAGGGAAACCCTTGTCAGGTCCGAATACCTCAAGGTACCTTCCTGACTGAAAGCCGAAGCGGAAACAAAATAATCCGTCTTTTCAGTCGCGCCTGACACGTTCAAATCGGCACTCCAGGTAGGAGCCGCGCTATTAAAGAAATAGTCACGCCAATTGGTATTGATGCCGTATTTCATAGCATTGTTGTAATGACCTTGCATCGCTTCCGAAGCGAAAGTTTCTGGCGCATAAAGCTGCAACATGCTAAACCATTGATCAGTATTCAACAACTTAATCTTCTGGTCAGCAAGCGAAGAAACACCATACTGAGCACGCAACTGGACTGTAGGTTTTTCCGACATCCTACCTTTCTTTGTCGTAATATAAATGACACCGTTTGCGGCACGGGAACCGTAAATAGCCGTAGAAGAAGCGTCTTTCAACACCGAGATATTTTCAATATCATTTGAACTCAATGTCAAAAATACAGACGACGACACTGGCGAACCGTCAAGAATGAACAAAGGCTCGGTAGAAGAGTTGATGGAGTTGACACCACGGATACGCATTGATACCGTAGACATCGGCTCTCCTGTACTCGACAATATCTGAAGACCCGCCACCTGACCTTGGAGCGCATCACCGACATTGGCTGCTGGTTTGTCTTTCAATTTTGCAGAAGACACTGATGAAGCGGAACCTACTATGCTACCTATCTTCTTGGCGGTACCATATCCCACAACGATGGCATCTTCCAGCATCTCTGCGTCCGCCTTCATGGTAACATTGATGATAGCCTGTCCGTTCACCGGAACTTCCACTGTCACGTACCCCATGAAACTGAACTGGAGCACGGCATCGCTTGGAGCCGATATGGAATAATTACCGTCGATGTCCGTATTGACACCGGTAGTGGTGCCTTTAACGACAACTGATGCGAAAGATACAGGATCCCCTGTCGCTTCATCAGTCACGACACCCGTAATCGTCAGATTCTGTGCGAGAGCGAAGCTCGAACAGAACAGAACCATAACGGCTGTGAAAAAAAGTCTGATTTTTTTCATACGTTGATCTTTAAATTAAACAATAATACTACTTTACTATCAATAATTTCTATATTAGTCCAACTGTTTCCGTCTCGTTCGTCAATGTTTGGCATCCTTGTTGCAATACATTATTAGATGGGATGTGGACACACATTGCCATAAAAACATTATTCGCAAAAGTAGTGTTTTTTTTTGAATATGCATTAAAGTTGTCTGCAAAAAGTAACATTTTTGACAAATTTTATTCAGTGTACAACCTATGATTGCTCTATTCGATTCAGGTGTAGGAGGCTTGTCCGTTTTCAAAGAACTTTACCAACTTGCTCCGTATGAAGACTATATATACTATGCAGACAACGCCAATTGCCCATACGGCGAGAAATCCGTGGAGTTCATCCGGGAAAGGGCCGGAGAAATCGCCAGGATACTGATATCGGAAGGCGCGGACATCATCGTAGTGGCTTGCAACACGGCCACGGCGGCGGCCATAGACTACCTCAGGGAAAAATTCGACATCGGCTTTATCGGCATGGAGCCTGCAATAAAACCCGCCGCGCTCAGTTCCGAGAGCAAAGTCGTAGGCGTCCTTGCCACCGCGGGCACATTCAGAGGAAGGCTATACAGGCAGACTTCGGGGAAATACGCACAGGATGTTACAATCATTGAAAAAGTAGGCGAAGGCCTTGTCGAATTGGTTGAAAACGGGAAGACGGATTATGAAAACGCCGGAGATGCCGTAATGAAATGTGTCGCACCGATGACAGCAATGGGAGCCGACCGCATAGTATTAGGCTGTACCCATTATCCTTTCCTGGAAGATGTTATCCGCAAATGCGCCCCCGGGGTTTCGATAATAAATCCCGCCCCGGCGGTGGCCAGACATACTGTCGAAGTACTGGACTCGGCAGGTTACAGATTCAAAGACGGCAAAACAGGAGATACCGGTTCGCTGAAACTGCTTTCTTCCGGAGACAACAGGATACTCGAAAGAATGGCCGGAGCATTGTATCGCGCTCACAAATAAAATTAAACGATTATCATAAAACCTATCATAAAACCAAAAGAAGACCCCAAAAAGGTGGAATTTCAAGGCTTGCGCAGATGAGAAAACCGGAGTGTACTGTTGCACATGAGGTCGTGAGCGGTTTATGAGAATGTCCGGTGGACATTCGAAAGCGAGCAGCAAAGAACCCAGCGTAACGCAGAAATTACCCTTTTGGGGTCCCCTTCTAAAAAAAAGGACGGCCAAAATTGCTTTTGGCCGTCCCGTTTTAATCTTACAATCAATTCCTTGATTAGATGATGCCTTGCTCCAACATAGCGGTAGCGACTTTCATGAAGCCGGCGATATTTGCGCCTTTCACATAGTCGATATGACCGTCAGGTTGTGTACCATACTTAACGCAAGCCTCGTGGATGCTCTGCATGATGAAGTGGAGCTTGTCGTCTACTTCCTGGGCTGACCAGCTGATGTGGGAAGCATTCTGGGTCATTTCAAGACCTGAGGTAGCTACGCCGCCGGCATTGACTGCCTTGCCCGGAGCGAAGAGGATGCCGTTTGACTGGAAAGTATGGATAGCTTCAGGAGTACATCCCATGTTGGAAACCTCGCAACAGCACCATGTTCCGTTTGCGATGAGTTCTTTTGCATCGTCGCCGGTAAGTTCGTTCTGGAATGCGCAAGGGAGGGCGATGTCGCATTTAACGCTCCAAGACTTCTTGCCAGGGGTGAATTTGGTAAGCTGAGGGAATTTGACAGCCATGTCTTCAACCTTGTTCCTGTTGGAAGCACGCATTACCAACATGTAATCGATCATTTCATCAGTTATGCCCGCAGGTATTTCGCAAACTCCGTCAGGACCTGAAATCGCGATAACCTTTGCACCAAGCTGTTTTGCCTTTGTAGCGGCGCCCCAAGCGACATTACCGAAACCTGAAAGTGCGACGGTCTTGCCCTGGATGTCCTTGCCTGCCTTGTGAAGAAGGTGCTGGGTGAAATAAAGGGCACCGAAACCGGTAGCCTCAGGACGAAGGATAGAACCTCCCCATGTAGCGCCTTTTCCGGTAAGCACGCCTGTATTGTATTCACGTGCAAGTTTCTTGTACATTCCATAAAGGAAACCTATTTCACGTCCGCCTACACCTACGTCGCCTGCAGGGATATCCTGATCAGGACCTATGCATTTCCAAAGCTCGAGCATGAAAGCCTGGCAGAAACGCATGATTTCAGCATCTGATTTTCCAACAGGATCGAAATCAGAACCGCCTTTTGCTCCGCCCATAGGAAGGGTTGTCAGAGCATTTTTGAAAGTCTGCTCGAAACCGAGGAATTTCAACATTGAAGGAGTGACTGCCTTGTGGAAACGAAGACCGCCTTTGTAAGGGCCTATTGCGCTATTGAACTGTACGCGATAACCGAGGTTTGTCTGAACTTCACCTTTGTCGTCAATCCAGGTGACACGGAAAGTAAAGATACGATCCGGTTCAACAAGACGCTCGACGATCTTTGCTTTTTCGAATTCAGGATGCTGGTTGTAAACTTCCTCGATAGACTCGAGAACTTCCTGAACTGCCTGAAGGTACTCCTTCTCCTGACCGTACTTCGCTTGAAGCTTGGCCATAATTTCTGATGTTTTCATCTTTTTTTGTTTATTTAAAAGTGTTTTAATGAACTTGAAAATCTTCAATCAAAATTATTCGACTTCCCATGTCGAACCGCTGTGAAGCAGGTCGTCCACACAATGGACTTTGGCTTTTGCCTCGACTTCCGCGAGCTGGTCCCTTACGGCATCATCGTAGGTAATGTCTTTCACATCCCGGATAACTCCCAAAGCAACAGGATATTCAGGGTACTTCATATCGGCAAGCATCATGTGCATTCCGATATTGTCCGAATGCGAGTCGTGTGTCAGGATGTCGTCTTCCGTAATACCGTCTTGTCCTATGGTCACGACTTTCAGCCTGTGACCGTCGAGTACAAGACCTTTGTCACGGTTCTTTCCGAAAATCATCTTTTCACCGTCGCGAAGCACGATAGTCCTGTCTTCCCTCCATTCCTTGTCGGAGATTTCCTTGTGAGCACCGTCATTGAATATCACGCAATTGACCAACATCTCCACTACGGATGCCCCGTCATGCCTGGCAGCCCTTACCATTATCTCGGAAGATAGCTTTATTTCAACGTCAAGGCTCCTTGCAAAAAACGTACCCTTGGCACCGAGCACGAGAGACCCCGGATTGAACGGATGTTCTACCGTACCATACGGGGATGTCTTCGTAATGGCTCCCAACTTGGAAGTCGGAGAATACTGGCCCTTGGTAAGACCGTATATCCTGTTGTTGAACAATATGATATTGATATCGATATTCCTTCTGATAGCATGGATGAAATGGTTTCCGCCGATTGCAAGCGCGTCCCCGTCTCCCGTAGCCTGCCAGACAGTCAGTGTCGGGTTCGCCACCTTGATTCCGGTAGAAATGGCGGTCGCCCTGCCGTGTATGCTGTGGAAGCCGAAAGTATTCATATAATACGGCAACCTCGACGAGCAGCCGATTCCGGAAACAAAAACAAATCTTTCCTTTGAATATCCCAACGCCTCGCTTACCTCAGGAAGAGCCCTTTGGATGGATGCCAGGACAGCATGGTCGCCGCAACCCGGACACCAACGAACTTCCTGGTTGCTTTTGAAATCCTGTACAGTATATTTTTCCATAACTTCGATATTTTTCAAGATTAATTTACATGATTTCCTTTATTGCCGCTACCACATCGGTTACTATGAACGGTTGTCCCTGCACTTTATTGTGCTGGAAATAAGTAAACTGCGGCAGTTTATTCCTGAGATACGCAGCGAAATGGCCGCTGTTGAGCTCGCATACTATGATCTTCTTGAAACCGGAAAATACTTCCGCCGTATTTTTCGGAAGAGGATTTATATAATCGAAATGCGCAAGAGATACTTTACGCCCTTCTTCCTGCAAGACATGAACAGCAGAATACAGATGCCCGAAAGTTCCTCCCCAGCCTACTACAAGCACGTCCCCTTCGGGTTCGCCTATTATAGACTGCTCAGGGATGAAATCAGCTACTTTGGCAACCTTTGCCGCCCTTTCCCTGACCATCATTTCATGTACTTGAGGATCGGAAGAAATCACACCGTCATGGTTTTTCTCAAGACCGCCGACCCTGTGTTCTAGGCCTTTTGTCCCAGGCAGAGCCCATTTGCGCACGAATGTTTCAGGATCGCGCTCGAATGGTTTGAACTGGCCGTCGCATGAAGTTATGATTGGCGGGTTGATCCGAGGATAATCTTTCATAGAAGGTATGCGCCATGGCTCTGAACCGTTGCCGAGGAAACCCTCGGACAGCAGAATCACCGGCATCATGTGTTCCAATGCAAGTTTCGCCGCATTGAACGCAGCATCGAAACAGTTTGAAGGAGAATGCGCGGCGATGATAGCTATAGGACACTCGCCGTTCCTTCCATACAATGCCTGATTCAAATCGGTCTGCTCTGTCTTGGTAGGGATACCTGTGGAAGGACCGCTACGCTGCACGTCCACTATGACAAGAGGAAGTTCAGTAATCATGGCCAGTCCCAGCGCCTCGGATTTAAGTGAAAGTCCCGGTCCTGAAGTCGTGGTAACGGCAAGATCGCCGGCATACGCAGCACCTATCGCCGTACATATGCCGGCTATCTCGTCCTCTGCCTGAAGAGTCTTCACTCCCAGATTCTTATGTATCGCAAGTTCCTCAAGTATTGCCGTAGCCGGAGTAATAGGGTAAGAACCGCAGAACAGGTGTCTTCCTGATTTCTCCGAAGCCGCGATAAGGCCCCACGCCACAGCCTGATTGCCCGTGATATTCCTGTATGTGCCTTTTTTATATTCGGCAGGAGCGACAACGTATGTATTAGGGATTGCCTGAATGTTGGAAGCATAGTTATAACCGTCGAAAAGCACTTTTTTATTGGGCTCTATCAAGGCCGGCTTCTTCGCGAATTTACGCTCCAGATATTTATTGATGAACTCCAGCGGACGGCTGAACAGGAAACAGCACATCCCGAGGGTAAACATATTCTTGCATTTAAGAATCGCCTTATTGTCCATCCCGCTATCCTTCAGGCTTTCTTTAGTAAGAGTCGTAATAGGGGAAAAGACCAGATTACGGTCTCCGATACCGAGTTCGGTCACCGGGTCGTCCGTCTTGTAACCTGCACGCGACAGGCCTTCTTCGGTAAAAGTATCGGAATCTATGATAATCGTAGAGGTATGCTTGCACCATTTGACATTCGCTTTCAAAGCCGCAGGATTCATTGCGACCAATACATCGCAAAAGTCACCCGGAGTAGTGACCTCTGTATGTCCTATGTGGACCTGGAATCCGGACACACCGGAGATTGTGCCGTGCGGAGCCCTGATTTCAGCAGGATAATCCGGAAATGTAGACAATTGATTTCCCAAAAGGGCTGACGTGTCGGCGAAGAGCGTTCCGGTAAGCTGCATGCCGTCACCGGAATCCCCCGCAAATCTTATCACAACATCATTAACATCAATAACTTTGTGTTGCATAACACTTTAAGATTTACAGATATTTAACTTATATTTTTTTATTATTTCAATACAATCATGCCGCAAATGTAAGCAATTTTTCCATTCAAAATGACTATTTTCAATAAAAATAAAAAAAGCACCCTCTGTCATGCCGAGGATGCCATAGTCCGTCCCGCGCAAATCCTTCATTCAGGACCCGCATTGCGGGTGAATATCCACATTATTGAGCCTGTCCGTTCTGTCCCGTATTCAGCACCTTGTCTTCAGGAATGCCCAATTCGGCTTTCAGTTCTTTCGTGATATCAGTTCCCTGCGCCGGGTCAAAATACAGCAATGAAGTTATATCGAAAACTACCGACAGCCCTTTTGCCTTGGAAACCTTGTTTATGGCATCTGCGGCCTTCGCCCTGATGGGACTCATGAGATTTTGCTCCATCTGGGCAAGCTCCATCTGGATGGACTGTTGGAAATCCGATATCCGCTGCTGGATCTCCCCGAGTTCGCGCTCCTTGCTTTCCCTTACCGCCGGAGTCCATGACTCGTATTTCTGCTGGTATTGCTCGAGTTTAAGGTTGTACTCTTCTACCATTGCCTGAAAAGTTTCTTCAGCATCCTGCTGAGCCACGTTCAGATTGGCACGCGCTGAATCGGTTTCCGCCATCAGCATGACGATCTCGGTAGAATTGACATAGCCGAATTTGAAGTTTTGCGCTCCGGCGAATGCCGAACAAGCAAAAACAAATGATAAAATCAATAAAATTTTTTTCATACCTATAATAAATTATAATTATCCTAAATTATCCTAAAATCACACTTTCCTGTCCGTACAATATCCTCACTGCTCCATCATCAGAATTGCTGGCCGATGACAAAGTGTATCTGGCTCTTCTTCTGTCCTGCAGGCGCATCGAAGCCGTAGCCCCAGTCCACGCCGAGCAGGCCGACCATAGGCAGGAATACCCTGACTCCCACGCCTGCCGAACGTTTTATCTGGAACGGGTTGAAATCCCTTATGTCCGACCAGGCATTACCGCCTTCAAGGAAGGCCAGCACGTATATGGTAGACTGCGGTTGCAGCATCACCGGATGCCTCAGTTCTATGGTGAACTTGTCATATACATTACCGGCGTACGCATATCCGGAACTGTTGTAACGCGTAGGCAGATACGGAGTAAGCGAATAGTTTTCGTAACCTCTCAACGATATGACTTCCGCCCCGTATGTGTTGTAGCCGGACATTCCGTCTCCTCCGAGAAGGAAGCCTTCGAAAGGAGAATAGCCGAGATTCCTGTTGTAATATCCCAGATATCCGAACTGGGCGCGCGCCATAAGCACCAGATCCCCGACCAGCTTGGTATATATTGCTCCCTTGAAAGTCCATTTGTGGTACTCTATCCAACGGTACCTCTGCTGCGAATCCATCGCATCGTAGTTAGTGTTTTTCGGACGGAACAGAGAATACGGCGGGGTCAATTGCAGACCCAACGAGAATTCGGAACCGCTTCGCGGATATATTATCTGGTCGGTGGACGTTCTAGAAAGGTTGATCGTCCAGCTGACATTGTGCGACACTCCGGTATCGAAAATGAAGTTGTACGGCCAGTCCTTCAGGTTGTAAGACTGCCAGCTCAGCTGATTGTAAAGCACGAAGTAGTTGTCCGGCCACTTCAGCCTCGTCCCTATCCCGGCGGCGAAACCGTAGACTTCCATGAACTGGTCATTAGTAAGGAAGAAATAACTCGAGTTTGTCTGACGGGTATAATATACGGACATGCTCAGGGAAGTAGGCTTCTTGCCCACGAGCCACGGCTCTGTGAAACTTGCCGACAATGCCGTATAGTACGTTCCGTTCGTCTGGAACCTGATAGCCAAAGACTGGGCATCGCCGAGAGGCACTGGCCTCCACGCATGTTTCTCAAACATCCTCCTTGCCGAGAAGTTGTTGAAACTAAGACCGAGCGTAAGCACGAAAGTATTTCCGCCCCAGCCGCCGGAAAGCTCGAACTGGCTGCTCGGCTTTTCCTGAACATTGTATGCTATGTCCACCGTGCTGCTCATAGGATCCGGCAGGATAGAATAACCCGACTCGCTCAAGGCATATTCAGGCTCGAATTGTCCCAGAGACGCTATTTCCCTTACAGAACGCTCGAACTGGCTCCTGTTGAAGAGATAGCCCGGACGGGTGAAAACCTGCCTCCTTATGACACGCTCATTGGTAATGGTATTGCCGTTTATGATGATATTGTTCAAAAGCGCGGGCTTGCCCTCCGCTATCTGCATTTCCACATCCACGGAGTCTCCTACGATCCTCGTCTCCACCGGCCGTATCCTGAAGAAAAGATATCCTTCGTCCATATACAGCTTCGTAATATCCGGCTCTCCTTCCTTTCCTCCTCCGTACAGACGTTTCTGCAAGGCTATCATATCGTACACATCGCCTTTCTTGATCATCAGCACGCTTTGCAACTGCTCGGGAGTATAAACGGAATTGCCCGTCCATGTTATATTTCTGAAATAGTACTTTTTGCCTTGGTCTATGACGAACTTGATGCCGAGCCTTCCCGTTTCCGGAATCCTGTAGATGGAATCCCTGACTATCTTCGCGTCCCGGTACCCGAGTTCGTTGAATGCGCTGATAAGGTTGGCCTTGTCGTTTTCATATTCCTTTTCATTGAATTTCTTTGAGTGGAAAAAGTTGTACCAGCTGCGGTCCTTGGTCTTTTTCATGGCTTTTTCCAGCTTGTATTCCTTGATTCCGGTAACGCCTTCGAATGTTATCTTGCCGATTTTGGTCTTAGGGCCTTTGTCCACCGCAAAAGTAACCCTCACCCCTTTCTTTATGACACTGTCCCTTGCCGTCCTGACATCAACCTTCACGTCCCCGAATCCTTTTTCCTTGAAATAACGGGTTATTATGTCTTTCGAAGTTTCTATGACATATTCGGACAGTTCGTTTCCCCGCCTGAATTTGAGCCTTTCATTAAGATCGTCCTTCTCTCCTTTCTTGACACCCGTATAGTCCCATCTTGAAATACGTGGACGCTCCTCGATATTAATGACAAAATAGGCCGTATCCGAATATGAGTCCTTTGCGAATATGTCAAGGGACACATTGTCGAAATAACGCTGGTTCCACAGCCTTTTTACGATAGAAGTAAGGTCGTCGCCCGGCACCACCACTTCCATCCCGACGGAAAGTCCGCTGAGATCCACGATCTGTTTGGTGCCGAAATGCACATTGCCATTGACGGCCACGCCGCCGACAACGTACGTTTTCGGATTGTTGTAATCCACAGTGACCGGAACTAACTCCTGCGCAAATCCCATTGTACAGCACAGCACGAAAGCTGCGGCAAGAGAAAGCAGATACTTCATCATTGTTTTTGTTTTGACATTAACGCGCAAATATACGCAATTATTTAATTTTACCATAGCGGCGGTCCCTGTTCGAATAAGAATCCAAGGCCAAGGCCCAGTCCTTCTCTCTAAAATCAGGCCAAAACACATCGGCAAAATAAAACTCCGTATACGCGCATTGCCACAACATGAAATTGCTCAGTCTTTTTTCTCCTGAAGTGCGGATAAGCAAATCCGGATCAGGGATGCCGTACGTGGACAGGCAACTTTCGAAAATCTCCTTGTCGGACACATCCCCGGAGGTGCCGGAAGAGCCCATGGCAGACTTGCGGCAAGCGAATTTTTCCGCAGCCTGCATTATGTCCCACTTGCCGCTGTAATTGAAAAACACGATCAGGGTCATGGCATCGAAATCGCGGGTCTCGGCCTCAAGGGAAGCTATCCGGTCGAGTATTTCCCCCGAAATCCCCTGCTCGGACCCTATTACCCTGAAACGTATCCTGTTGTCCATAAACATACGCCTCTCATTGACGAGCGAATCCAGCATAAGTCCCATGAGAGCGTCCACTTCTTCCTTCGGACGTCCCCAGTTTTCTTCCGAAAAGGCAAAGAGGCTCAGATATTTCACCCCGCTTTCCATGGCAAGCCGGCAACTTGCACGCACGCTTTCCGCCCCTTCACGGTGCCCGTATATCCGGGACAGCCCTTTTTCCTTGGCCCATCTGCCGTTTCCGTCCATTATTATCGAAACATGTACCGGTATTTTCCTGATGTCATTTTCCATTTGTCCGTTCTATTTTGAGGCGGGTAACCGCCGTTCATGCATTGTTGTTTCTCAAATCGTATCCCCAGAACAGTTTTCCGGTAAGAGCCTTTATGAATCCGCCTCCGGAGATGCGTACTATGTTGAATGTGAACCCGGCAAGCGACACATCCACGCTGATCGAGCCGGGCACGGCAAGCTGCCTGTTGTCCAAAGACAGGGACACCATGGAATCGCGGGAATGCAGTTTCAACGAAATCCTTGAAGTATCCGGCAATACGATCGGCCTCACATTGAGGTTATGCGGGGCAATCGGGGAAATGATCAGTACCCGCGAGCCGGGGAACACGATAGGGCCTCCGACACTCAGGGAATACGCCGTGGAGCCCGAACTCGTGGCGACAAGTATGCCGTCCGCCCAATAAGTAGGCAGAGGAGCCCCGTCCACGCTGACTTCTATTCCCAGCATAGCAGCCCCGATACGGTGGATGGCCAGTTCATTCAACGCATAAGGGTAAATCCTGTCCGAGACGCCGGGAACATGTATCAGGCTTCTCTTCTCTATGGAAAACTTGCCCGACGCGATGGCTCTCCCCACTTCCATGGGAGCCGAGGACGAGAGAAAACCGAGACGTCCGTAATTCACGCCGAGGATAGGTATCCCGGAATCCCTGACTATCGGCAAAAGGGAGAGCAGGGTGCCGTCGCCCCCCATGCTCAGAATCATGTCCGCAGCCGGCAAAGGATCGTGTACGGAAAATATGTCCGAGCATTCTATTCCCTCTTTCTCAATGGTTTCCGACAGTTCCTCCGCTGCATTCAGCATAAAGGCGGAACGTTCTCTTATAAACAATGCTGTTCTCATCCGGAAATGTCCCCTATGGTTTAATCCCCCAAAAATAGCATTTTATTCGCAATCGGCTGCACAACAAGAACGATAATTGTATAATTTTGCACCGTTATGACAAGATTAAGCGTAAATATCAATAAAATCGCCACCCTTCGCAACGCAAGGGGCGGCAACATGCCCGATGTAGTAAAAGCGGCGGCCGACTGCGAAAGATTCGGGGCCGAAGGCATCACCGTACACCCGAGACCGGATGAAAGGCACATCAGATACGCCGACGTACAGCCGATAAAGGATGCCATAACCGTAGAATTCAACATAGAAGGCAATCCCATACCGAGATTCATGGATCTGGTACGTTCCATAAAACCGGCACAAGTGACCTTGGTCCCTGACGCTGAAAACGTCCTTACATCCAATGCCGGATGGGATACTCTGAAAAACAAGGACTTCCTTACCGAAATATGCTCCACCCTGAAACAGGACGGGATAAGGGTTTCCATTTTCGCGGATCCGATACCGGCCATGATCGAAGGCGCCGCAAGATGCGGATGCGACAGGGTCGAACTATACACCCAGGCCTATGCCGAGGGTTACAGGCGCGACAGGGAAGCCGCAATCGCACCTTATATTAATGCAGCACGCACGGCGCGTGAATGCGGACTGGGATTGAATGCAGGACACGACCTGAATCTGGAGAATCTCGCATATTTTCATGAAAACATACCTTGGACAGACGAAGTGTCCATCGGGCATGCCCTGATCTGCGATGCCCTGTACATGGGTCTTGAAAACAGCATAAAAGCATATCTGAATGCATTAAAATAGGATTTGAAAAAATATACTATATTTGTATTTTGTAAAAACAATTAATCATTAACGAAATGAAACAGACTTCGCTAATTTTAAGCATCGTATCTATCGTAGCCGTAATAGCAATGGCAATCTTCACATTCACATCCCCCAAAACCGACAGCAAAAGGACGGTTCCCGCTACGGACAGCACTGTGGCAAAGGCAGGACAGGGCGAAATCGTCTACATACAGCTGGACAGGGTCATTACCGAATATGACAGGTACAACGACATGAGGTCCGCAATCGAGGCGAAAGCCCAAAGCATACAGAACGACATCACGAGAAGGGGACAGCAGTTCGAAAATGAAGTGACTACTTTCCAGGACAAGATGAACAAAGGACTGCTCCTGCGTTCCTCGGCCGAGAAACAGCAACAGGAACTGATGCAGAAAGAGCAGGAACTCAACACTTACGTAGGGCAGAAACAGCAGGAGCTTCAGGAAGAAGAGTTCGTGATGAACAATACTATCATGGAAGACATAAAGAACTTCCTTGCAAGATACAATGCGGAAAAAGGCTACCGCATGATACTCACGACAGCCGAAGCCACCAATACAATCATACTCGGCAATGAATCCCTCGATATTTCCGACGAAGTGATAGCCGGACTCAACGAGGAATATACCGACATGAAGAAATAACCTTTAAAAGGAAGACCTACAGTGAAGATCGCTATCTTATCGTGTTTTTATCCCTACAGGGGCGGCATATCCCAGTTCAATGCCTGCATTTATGAGGAACTGCGGAAAAAACATGATGTAAAAGCGTTCAATTTCAAAAGGCAATACCCGGAACTGCTTTTTCCGGGCAAGACCCAGTATGTCACTGACGATGACGTGGCGGCGAAAATCGAGTCCGAGCGTATTCTGGACACGGCCAATCCGTTGTCATATCCAATTGCAGCCAAAAAGATACGGTCCTGGGGGCCGGACTTGCTCATCATGCGTTACTGGATGTCGTATTTCGCACCTTCCTTGGGCTACACGGCAAGGAAAGCAGGCAAAGGATGCAAGAAGATAGCCATCCTCGACAACGTGATTCCGCATGAACAGCATTTCTTCGACAAGCCACTGACGAAGTATTTTCTTGACGGCTGCGACGGTTACGTCACATTATGCGATGCCGTAGGACACGACCTTACCGGCATAAAGCCCGACGCCCGTTATATCACCACACCTCACCCTCTTTACAGCCATTTCGGGGAAAAGATGGATCGCAACGATGCCGAAGATCTTCTCGGAATCGGGCACGGAAAGAAAAACATATTGTTTTTCGGCCTCATAAGGGAATACAAAGGATTGGACATACTGATCGAGGCCTTCGGAAAGCTCGGGGAAGATTACAGGCTCATAATAGCCGGGGAACCTTACGGAAGTTTCGACAAATACCAAAGACTGATAGATTCCTGCAGCGGGAAAAACAGGATAAGCGTATTTCCGCAATACATAAAGGACGATGAAGTAAGCCGGTATTTTTCTGCCGCCGACGTATGCGTGCTCCCATACCGGAGCGCGACCCAAAGCGGGATAAGCTCCATCGCCTACCATTTCGGTGTGCCAATGATAACCACCGACGTAGGCGGCCTGAGGGAAAGCATCGCCGAAAGAGGCACGGGATTGGTAGTGGAAAACGCCTCGCCGGACGAGATAGCCTCTGCAATAAACCGGTATTTCGACAGTCCGGAACTCGTAAGAAGCATGAAAGACAATATCATAACGGAAAAAGAACGCCTGTCATGGAAAAATTTTTGCGACAGGCTTGTCGATTTCTACGAAAAACTATAAAGATGAAAAGAATCTTACCGCTGTTGCTGCTTTTCGCATTTACATTTTTCCCGGACACCTCGCACGCACAGGCATACCAGGCAACGCCCGTCACGGTATCGACTGAAAAGGTCCGCATAGGCGGAAAGCTGTACTATTCACATAAAGTGCTTGAAAAACAAACGCTTTACTCCATCAGCAAAGCTTACGGGGCGACAATAGAAGACATCATCAAGGCCAATCCGTCAATCGGCGAAAAAGGAGAACATCTCCGGGCAGGCACAGTGCTTCTGATTCCTGCCGAACCGTCGGAAGCACAGGACAGGAAAACTTCCTCCAAGACAGCCGACACGGTAAAGACTGCCGCCCAGGCTCCTCCCGGGACACCTGAAAAGAGCAATGACACCGGAGACGACGACAAAGACAAAGGACGCTTCGATTGGGCGGACTATTCCATACACACTGTCAAATGGTACGAAAACCTTCAGTCCATTGCAAGGAAATACGGCATGAGCGAAGAGCTGCTTGTGGAATTCAACGGCCTTGAAAGCACCGTACTGAGAAAAAGGCAGAAGATAAAAATCCCCGATGCCGAGTTCATACCCCGCCTTCAGGCAATGATCGAAAGCGGAAAGAAAAATGACAGGCCGGCTGATGAAGCGCCCGCCGAAAGTCCAGCCGTAACAGCCGCCGACACAGTCGCCGCGGCCCTGCCCGTGGATGGCCTGTACGTCGTCCCTGATCCTGACGCGCCTGTAAGAATCGCATTGGTACTGCCTCTCGACTGCGTATTTGAAGGCAGTGGCGGCAATACCAATTACATGGACTTTTACAGCGGCGCCCTCGTCGCGGCCAAGAACATGTCGGAAAAGGGCGTGAGCATAGAACTGAACGTAATAGACACGCAGGAATACAACAGCGTATCGGAAATAGCCGAATCAGGAAGACTGGACGGCAGCGATTATGTAATCGGCCCGGTACACGCGAAACAGATACAGGAAATCCTTCCCCTTTGCGAATCAAAAGGAATAGACATCGTGTCGCCTTTGGATCCGAAAGCGGCAGAATACCTTGAAAACGGGACAAGACTCATACAGGTTCCTCTGTCGGCAGACAACCAATATGAAGACATAGCCGCATGGATACAGGAAGAAGGGGATTTCCCATGCACGGTGCTTGTGCTGGCCGAAGTCGGCGGGGAAAGCACTGTGGCAGAGATGGAAAAGGCAACCGGAGCCCTGCAAGGGAAAAACATTGACTATAAAGTGTTCTCATACAACATTCTGCAAGGAAGAGGAGTAGAGCAAAGCATAGGAAGATATTTCGACAGCCTGAAGACCAACCGTGTCATCATCGCATCGGAGAACGAAGCGTTCGTAAATGATGCCGTAAGGAACCTGAACACCTTGCGCACCATAAACAAGTATGACATCCACGCTTACGGGACAGCCAGGCTGAGGGGCTTTGAGACCATTGAGCCGGAGCACTTCCATAACATCAACATGCATCTGTCCATGGCATACTATGTAGACTACGGCGATCCTGAAACGATGGAATTCCTCAGAGAATACCGCGCCCTGTTCAACGCCGAGCCGACACCGTTCGCATTCCAGGGCTACGACATATTCACATTCTTCACTGCGGCGGCCGCCATTCAGAAACAAAACGTGACCACGATGCTTGAAGACATTCCTACGGCAAGGCTCCTGCAATCCGACATGAAGTTCCGGAGGGAAACCGACGGATACGGAAGAATAGGAGGGTATGAGAACACGGCAGCCAGAAGAATAGTCTACGGGGACAATTACAGCATGGCCGTATATGAATGAAAAGGCGAGGGTAACGCTCCTTCCCTGAAGTAAACCACGGAAAAGCGTTCATTAAGAATTATTTGGCGGAAGATGCTTCGGAAAGAAGTTCTTCCGCATTTTTTATTGCGGCATCCCCCACGGTGGAACCGCTCAGGAGCCGGGCTATTTCGCGGATTTTGTCTTCACCGTCAAGCCGCGATACGGTTGTGACGGTCTTCCCCCCTTCGGAGGCTTCCTTGCGCACACAAAAATGAAAATCCCCTTTTGCGGCGACCTGAGGCAAATGGGTAATCGCCAGGATCTGCATGTTTCTGCCCATCCCGCTCAACATTGCCCCCATCCTGTCCGCGGCCCTGCCGGAAACCCCTGTGTCAATCTCGTCAAAAACCAAAGTGGCCATCGCCCCGTATTTTGCAAGAAGAGCCTTTATGCAAAGCATTATCCTTGAAAGTTCGCCTCCGGAAGCCGTTTTAGACACATCCCCGGGTGCCATTGAAGCCGATGACGAAAACATGAAATCCACCTCATCGTCCCCCGTGGACCGGCGTTCCGGCGAAGCTGACACGACTATATTGAAAACAGCCTGAGGAATTTCCAACGACCGTACCGACTGCTGCAATAAAGGGGACAATTCACTGGCGGCGGAAATCCTGCGTTCATGCAGAACGGCCGACAGCTCATCCAAAGAGGCTTTCAAGGCATCGCGTTCCGACAAGGCCGAATCCAATAGCGATTGTGCCGACTCGTCCCTGGCAAGAGCCGCTTCAAAAGACTCTTTCCTTTCTATCAATTCCTCCACGGTGGAAACACCATGTTTTTTCATAAGTCCCCAAAGGAAAGACAGGCGGCTTTCCACCTCTTCCAGCCTTTCCGGCGAAACCTTTACGGAGTCAGCCTCGACTGCCAATCCGTCCTCGATATCCTGAAGCTCGATACGGCAGGATTCAAGACGGTCGCACATTTCGCTAAAACGCGGTATATGCGAAGAAACCTTGGAAAGATCCCTTATGCTTTCTTTCAGTTCCTGCACGAAAGAATAATCCCCGCAGGAAAAACGTGAAAGCGCGGAAGCCAGCAACTCCCTTGTTTCTT
>JADIME010000061.1 GCA_017694935.1 Candidatus Merdivivens pullistercoris | reverse complement strand
CCATACTTTATGAAAAAACATGCGGAAGTAACCATTATTTGCGATTGCCACTATGCATTTTTATTACTTATTTTGCAAAAATTTTCAAAACATCAAGCGGATGAGATTGTCTGAACTTAAAAACGGACAGTCCGCCATAATCATGAAGGTAAACGGTTACGGCGGATTCCGGAAAAGGATAATGGAAATGGGATTCGTAAGAGGAAAGACAGTGACCCCGGTCCTGAACGCCCCCCTCAACGACCCTATAAAATACGACATCATGGGATATGAAGTCTCGCTGAGGAAAAGCGAGGCGGCCATGATCGAAGTCTTCACCGAAGATGACGCCGCCATGGCAGCAAACAGCATGAACAACGGCGTTACCGAGGAAAACGACATGGAAAAAGCATATCTTAAAAACGGCAGGAACATATCCATAGCCCTTGTTGGAAACCCCAATTGCGGAAAGACTTCGCTTTTCAACCATTTGTCCGGAGGACACGAACACGTGGGAAACTACAGCGGGGTGACAGTCGAGTCCAAAAACGGTTCCTTTAAATACAAAGGCTACCGCTTTACCGTCACGGACCTGCCCGGCACGTACGCGCTGTCGGCGTATTCTCCCGAAGAGCTCTATGTGCGGAAACATATAATAGAAAAGGATCCTGACGTGATAATCAATGTCGTGGCCGCTTCCAACATAGAACGCAACCTGTACCTGACCACAGAGCTCATCGACATAAGCCACAGCCTGATAATCGCGCTGAACATGTACGACGAACTGGAAGCCAGCGGGGCGAAACTGGATTACGACCAATTGGGCAAGATGCTCGGTGTGCCGGCAATCCCGATAGTGGCGAAAAACGGCAAAGGCCTGAAAGAACTGCTGGACACCGTAATCAACGTCTATGAAGGCAAGGACGACCGTGTCAGGCATATCCACATAAACCACTCGTCCGTAATAGAACAGGAAATAAAGAACATTTCTTCGGAAATGAAGGCCTCCGACGACCTTCCTAAATATTTTCCTCCGAGATACTGGGCCATAAAGCTCCTCGAACACGACAAGGAGGTGTCCAAGCTGCTCTCCCAATGCAAAAACCACGAAAAATGGGAAATCATGGCCGACAAAGCCTCGAAAAACGTGGAACGCCTGCTGAACGAGGATATCGAAACGGCCCTGACCGACGAGAAATACGGATTCATTTCCGGGGCTTTGCAGGAAACATACGTTCCGGCAAAGCAGACCGCCAATAAAAAGAACTCGCTGATAGACAGGATTGTCACCCATAAATGGCTCGGATTCCCGATATTCCTGCTGCTCATGTGGCTGATGTTCTGGGCCACATTCAACATAGGGGCATATCCGCAGGCATGGATTGAGGCCGGCGTGGCATGGCTGGGAGACCGCCTTTCCGGAATAATGTCCGACGGTATGCTGAAAGACCTGCTTGTGGACGGCATCATAGGCGGCGTAGGCTCGGTACTGGTATTCCTGCCGCAGATCCTCATACTCTATCTCTTCATCTCGCTGATGGAAGACTCCGGCTACATGGCACGGGCGGCATTCATAATGGACAAGCTCATGCACAAAATGGGACTGCACGGCAAATCCTTCATCCCCCTCATAATGGGATTCGGGTGCAATGTACCGGCCATAATGGCCACACGCACCATCGAAAGCCGCAGCAGCCGGCTGATAACCATACTTATAAACCCGTTCATGTCCTGCAGCGCAAGGCTTCCGGTCTTCATCGTGCTTGCCGGGACATTCTTCCCAAAACAGGCCGGCACGGCATTGTTCCTCCTGTACCTGTTGGGCGCGGCGGTTGCCGTGCTTACGGCAAAACTCCTGAGAAGATTCGTTTTCGGCAAAGACGAGACCCCGTTTGTCATGGAACTGCCCCCGTACAGGATTCCTACGGCAATGGCCACATTAAGGCACATGTGGGACAGAAGCGAACAGTACCTGAAAAAAATCGGAGGAGTCATCCTTATAGCATCCATAGCAGTGTGGTTCCTGAGTTATTTCCCGCGGCACGATGTCCCGGCCACCATGGAAACGCCGGAAACGGTCGTGGAAACGGCGGGAATTGCCGTAGCCGCCGGAACGGACGACAGGGCGCCATCATCGGCGGCAACAGCCGACGGACAGGAAAACGGGGAGCAGTACAGCTATCTGGACATGCTCGGACGGGGCATAGAGCCTGTTTTGAGGCCGTTGGGGCTTAACTGGAAGGCGGGAGTGGCTTTGGTCGCGGGAATCCCGGCCAAGGAAGTAGTGGCCTCCACCCTCGGGGTACTGTACAATTCGGAAGAAGAAGGTGCCGGGCTTTCCGGGAAACTCGCCGCGTCGGGAGACTTCACTCTCCCTTCAGCTGTGGCTTTCATGATATTCATCCTGCTGTACTGCCCTTGCATAGCCACGGTATCGGCCATCGCGCATGAGGCGGGAAGCTGGAAATGGGGTGCCTTTTCAGTAATCTACAATACCGTGGTCGCCTGGATTACCGCCTTTATAGGCATGGCTGCCACGTCGCTGATAGTTTAAGGGTTTATGGATTTTCAGGAAATAACGGCATGGGCAATCGTTACGGCGGCAGCCGTGATAATAGTCGTAAGGACAATACGTTTCATAAAAAAGGCAAGGAAAGGCAAGCTCCCTTCGTGCTGCAGCGGTAAACACACTGGATGCGACTGCTGCAACGAAACTTCATGCCGCAACAGCGGCACTGATTCGGCTCAAGGCAAAAAAGAATGATTGGAAACAGCGTGAGGCTTACTACAACTCACTACTGTCCAGCATATTGTTAAGCATTGCATAGACCGTAAGGCCGGCGATGCTCTTGATTCCGGTCTTCTGGGTGATATTTTTCCTGTGTGAAATGACAGTATATACCGAAATATTGAACTCGTCGGCTATCTCCTTGTTTGTCTTTCCCTTGGCCACCGCCACGAGGATTTCCTTTTCCCTTTCGGACAAATCATAATTGTCACCCGGTTTCCGTTTTCCTCCGGCACGTACGTTTTCCACTATGGAACGCAAATGCTTCGCTATCGATGCGGGACTGTCGTAAACGGACATGACGGCATCGAACTGCGAGAGGAAAGCCTCGTCGTAAAACACGGAAGTAAAGGCTACCAAAAGAGGGGATTCCCCGTCGGGGAAAACCGTTCTGAGAGGAAACTTCGACTTATAATCGAAAAGCGCCGGATTCGCTATGACTATGTCCGGAGAATACCTCGAAACCGCATCCGGCAGGAATTTCAGATCGGTAACCTGCTCCAGCACCTTGAAGGAATTGTAATTCGCCAGCACGGCGGCGAGCCCTGCGGCAATTACCGCCGACGGCTCGGCTATGATGATATTTATCTGTTTACCGCCCATCGTTTTCTATTTTCATGGCAATCGGGACAAGTATCCTGTTCTCGATCACAGTATGGTTTGCCAGTTCACGCCCCAATCTTATTATATCGGAAAGAAGATCGTACCTCAACTCGAAAGGGGCTCCGGACGGCAGGTATTTGATTATGATGTTTTTCAGGTCTTCAAGACTTTCCTCTATGTCGGTATGATTGTCCTCGAAGTCCGCCATCGAATAACCGGCATCGCTTCCTCCGGCAAGCAGGCACCTCACATACGGAAGAACGGTCTTCTCCTCATAATCGAAATGTTTGTCCACCTCCCGGCGGTAATCGGAATAGAACTTCTTCAGCACTTTACGGTTGGCCTCCCCATAATACCCGGTAACCTCGTCAAGGCACCTGTCCAGCTCCGGCAAAGCCCGCTCCAGATAATACACATGCGACTGGTGTACATACTCGGCCACTACACGCAGGTCTTCTTTCCCGAACCCCGAGCAGTCCGGGACATAGCCCGGCATCGTGTAGACCTTGCACATCGATATGAACAGATCGGCGGAGATGCCGTACCTTGCACAAGTGTCTTCCACGGCCTCGTCACCGAACCCCAGTTCTATACCGAAATGATAAAACAACGGCAATATCGAAAAATCGCCGCACATCAGATCCGCCGTCCTGCTTGTATGTTTCAATCCGGCTATCAGCCTTGAATCCTTATTTTCCATCAGACAGTCATAAAATTTCCATCGCAAATTTAATAAACATTTAAATTATCCGCAATAATACCCAAAAATCATGAACGTTGTAATTGTCACGGACGAAAAATGCCTTCCGTGCCATAGGCTGTTCTTCCTATTTGCAGGAAAAGTGAACCAAATTCCTGTGAAAACCGTGCACTTTCCGGAAACTAATCCCCTGACAGTACGCTCCAAGTCTAGGCGTGACCCATAGAATGAAAATCTTTGTTAGCATATGGCAATGGGTAATTTTGCGGATAACAGTAAAAATATTTTTACCGGTGGGGATTTTTTGTTAATTTTGGCCGTTTTTTAATTCAAATCCACATGCAAGAAATCGGATATATCTCGCAAATAATTGGCCCTGTGATAGATGTGTATTTTCACAGGGAAGAAGGCGAAGAAGAAAACAATCCACTGCCCGGCATTCACGAGGCAATGTCAATCACAAGACAGAACGGGAGCAAACTGATAATCGAAGTCCAGCAGCATATCGGGGAAAACACCGTACGCGCAATCGCCATGGACTCAACCGACGGGCTCAGGCGCAACATGGAGGTGACGGCATTGGGAAGATCCATATCCATGCCCGTAGGCGCCCAGATAAGGGGCAGGGTGATGAATGTTACCGGGGAAGCCATAGACGGCCTGGACGGGCTTGACAGACAGGGAGCCTTCCCTATCCACAGGGAACCGCCTAAATTCGAGGATTTGAAAACTTCCGAAGAGATCCTGTTTACGGGAATCAAGGTGATAGACCTGCTCGAGCCTTACCTCAAAGGAGGAAAGATCGGTCTTTTCGGCGGTGCAGGCGTAGGAAAGACAGTGCTTATCAAGGAGTTGATAAACAATATAGCAAAAAGGCACAACGGATTTTCCGTATTTGCGGGAGTCGGTGAAAGGACCAGGGAAGGCAACGACCTTCTAAGGGAAATGATCGAGTCGGGAGTCATAAAGTACGGCGACGAATTCCTGAAAAGCATGGAAGAAGGGCACTGGGACCTTTCCAAAGTGGATTACAACGAACTTCCGAAATCCCAGGTGGCAATGGTATTCGGACAGATGAACGAACCGCCGGGAGCACGTTCTTCCGTAGCCCTCTCGGGGCTTACTCTTGCGGAGTCATTCAGGGACAGCAAAGGCGCCGACGGCCCGAAAGACATACTGTTCTTCATTGACAATATCTTCCGTTTTACGCAGGCGGGCTCCGAAGTATCGGCATTGCTCGGACGTATGCCGTCCGCGGTAGGATACCAGCCTACGCTCGCGACCGAAATGGGACAGATGCAGGAACGCATCACCTCCACCAAGGACGGCTCCATCACTTCCGTACAGGCGGTATACGTGCCGGCCGACGATCTTACCGACCCGGCTCCGGCAACGACATTCACCCATCTGGATGCGACGACCGTGCTGAGCAGAAAGATTGCCGAACTCGGAATATACCCTGCCGTGGATCCTCTCGATTCGACATCAAGGATACTTGACCCTAACATAGTCGGCAAGGAACATTATGATACGGCTCAAAGGGTGAAACAGATACTCCAGAAAAACAAGGAACTCCAGGATATCATATCGATTCTCGGCATGGACGAGCTTTCCGAAGAGGACAAGATTACCGTGAACAGAGCCCGCCGTGTCCAGAGGTTCCTTTCCCAGCCTTTCGCCGTTGCAGAGCAATTCACCGGCGTTCCGGGAGTAATGGTCTCTATCGAAGACACTATCAAGGGATTCAACATGATACTCGACGGCGAAGTGGATCACCTGCCTGAACAGGCCTTCCTCAACGTGGGAACGATAGAAGAAGCGATAAAGAAAGGCGAAAGCATACTCGCATCGATCAAAAAATAGTTCAAGAGATGGGAACAGACCATATACGCCTTAACATATCATCGCCGGAAATGCAGCCGTACAGCTTGGAAACGGAAAGTGTCACACTGCCGGGAGAAAACGGAAGATTCACAGTGCTTCCGGGACACGCCCCGCTCATTTCCACATTGACCGAAGGCGACATATTATATACCGCTGCCGGAAAAGAATCCGCACTTCACATCAAGTCCGGTTTTGCCGAAGTCGGCGGGAACATGGTTTGTGTAAGCGCGGAGCTTTAGCCGACAAGAAAACGATGAAGACAGGAATCAGATACATACTCATTACGATCATGGCATTTGTCCTTCCGGGCGCATTGGCTTCAGCTCAGGACAGCACCGACATGATGCCCGTTGCCGCGGTTTCCGACACGGTATCGGGCACGGCCGCGCCTGTCCACGGCACCGGGGACACGGAACAGGAAGAAAGCGTCGATGTCCAAGGCATCATCTTCGGACACATAAACGACTCATACGAATGGCACATCACGGACATAGGCGACAAGCCGGTCACCATTCCCCTTCCGGTAATCCTGCACAGCAAGACGACCGGATGGCATTGCTTCCTCTCTTCCAGAGTTGCCCACGGGCACGAGTACAAAGGATTCTATATTTCCACTTCCGAAAAGCATGAAGGGAAAATCGTTGAAAGGGACGCTTCCGGCGAGGAAATCCGGCCTTTCGACATATCGATAACCAAAAACGTACTGTCGCTAATAATCAGCAGCGCGTTATTGATCGCCCTCATACTCGGCAGTGCAAGATGGTACAAAAGGCACGATGTACTCAAAGAGGCTCCGAAAGGCGTGGCCGCCCTGCTGGAACCTGTAATAGAAATGATCAACGACGACGTGATAAAGGATGCGGTAGGGCCGAACTATGCAAAATATTCCCCGTATCTGCTCACGGCGTTTTTCTTCATACTGATAAACAACCTTCTCGGCATCATCCCCATCTTCCCGGGAGGTGCGAATGTCACCGGCAACATAGCGGTCACGTTCGTATTGGCACTGTGTACCTTCCTTGCGGTGAACCTCACGACGAACGGTCACTACTGGAGAGACATTTTCTGGCCTGACGCGCCCATGTGGATCAAGCCGATTCTCATACCTATCGAGATGTTCGGCATGTTCACCAAGCCGTTGTCGCTGATGATAAGGCTGTTCGCCAACATCATGGCGGGACATGCGCTGATACTCTGCATAGTATCGATGATATTCATCACAGTCAGGATGGGAGCCGTAATAGGAGGATCGATGACGGTCGTTTCAGTGGGATTCGGGATATTCATGGATTGCTTCGAGATATTGGTGGCATTCATACAGGCATACGTATTCACCATACTTTCGGCGGTATTCATAGGCCTCGCGCAGGAAAGGCCGCACGCCGAAAAACAGGGGAATTGAGAACAGACAACACATTGGGAATCAATTATAGTAAAACGTTTAAAATATCAAAGTTATGTTACTTACAACATTATTGGCCGCAGGAGCCGCATTAGGTAAATTAGGAGCCGCAATAGGCGCAGGAATCGCTGTAATAGGAGCCGCAATAGGAATCGGAAAGATCGGTTCTTCCGCAATGGAGTCCATCGCACGCCAGCCTGAGGCTTCCAGCAACATACGTTCAAGCATGATCCTCGTTTCGGCCCTTATAGAAGGTGTCGCACTGTTTGCAGTGATTGTCTGCATGTTGGTACTTTTCATAAAATAAACCATGTCTCTGCTCATACCGGATAGCGGGCTTCTCTTTTGGATGCTCCTGATTTTCGCGGTGGTCTTCGGCATACTCGCGAAATTCGGTTTCCCTGTCATTACCAAAATGATTGCAAAACGCAGGGAGCACATTGACAACTCGCTGCGCCTCGCCGAAGAAGCCGAGGTGCGGTTGGGACAGATGAAGCAGGAACACGCCCGTATCATAGCACAGGCACGCGAAGAACAGGGACAGATACTCAAAGAAGCCGCACAGGAAAGGGACAGCATCATACGTCAGGCACAGGCACAGGCGCAGGATGAAGCCCGGAAGATACTCGACGAAGCCAAGACAAGGATAGATGCCGAGAAAGAAAGCGCACTCAGGGAGATACGAAGCCAGGTCGCGCTGCTTTCTGTGCAGATAGCCGAAAAGATCATGCGCAAGGAACTTTCTTCCGATCAGGCGCACATTGATCTCATATCAAGGATGATAGATGAAGCCTCGGCTTCCCATAGTTCGAAAAACAACTGATTGCCATGAATGTAGGTATAGTATCGGCAAGATACGCGGAAGCGCTTTTAAAATACGTCAATGAGACCGGCAACGGGGACGCCGTATATAAGCAAACGGGAATCCTCGAAAAATGCTTTTCCACATTGGAAGACATGAGGATGCTCATATACAATCCCAAAGCCACTTCCGACGAATTGAAGATGCGCGTATTGACCACGGCTGTCGGGGGCAGGGAAAAAGCCGCACCGGAGCTCGTGAAGTTTTTCCGCCTTGTCATGAAGAACAAACGGACAAAATTCCTCCACCTGATATTGAGGATTTTCATGGAAAAATACCGTGAAACACGCAATATCAGCTGGGCGCGCCTGACAGTCGCATCCCCTTCGGAGGAACTTGAAAGGAAACTGGCCGGCACCCTACAGGAAATCACGGGACGGGAACTGGAACTTGAGACCAGGACGGACCCGTCGCTCATAGGAGGTTTCATTTTCGACATGGAATGGACCCGTCTGGATGCCAGCATAGCATCCCAATTGAATACAGTAAAAAGGCAATTCATCGAAAAAAACAGAAGAATAGTTTAAAAATATGGCTCAGAACATTAAACCAAGCGAAATATCTGACGTACTGCTTAAACAGCTCAAGGAAATCAAGAACGAACTCCATTTTGAAGAAATCGGGGAAGTCCTTCAGGTAAGCGACGGTGTCGTGAGGATCTTCGGGCTGAACAATGCGGAAGCCAATGAACTCATCGAGTTTGAAAACGGCATCATGGCCGTTGTCATGAACCTTGAGGAAGACAATGTCGGAGCCGTCCTGCTCGGGCCTACCGACCAGATAAAAGAGGGTATGACGGCAAAACGCACCGGGCGCATCGCTTCGATAGACGTTGGCGAAGGAATGCTCGGACGCGTGGTCGATCCCCTCGGTTCCCCTTTGGACGGACGAGGCGCCATCGACGGGGAACTTACGGAAATGCCGCTGGACAGGAAAGCCCCGGGAGTCATTTTCCGTCAGCCCGTCACGGAACCGCTTCAGACAGGGCTCAAATCCATCGATGCAATGATCCCGATAGGCAAAGGGCAGCGCGAACTCATCATCGGCGACCGTCAGACAGGAAAAACAGCCATTGCGATAGACACTATCATCAATCAAAGGAGTGCGTTCCTTGCAGGCAATCCTGTGTACTGCATCTATGTGGCGGTTGGTCAGAAAGCGTCCACCGTGGCAAGCATTGTAAACACGTTGAGACAACGGGGCGCCATGGATTACACGATAGTCGTTGCCGCAACCGCGGCAGACCCTGCCGCATTGCAATATTACGCTCCTTTTGCGGGAGCCGCCATAGGCGAATATTTCCGTGATACCGGAAGGCATGCACTCGTGGTTTACGACGACCTGTCAAAACAGGCCGTAGCCTACCGTGAGGTATCCCTTATCCTGAAAAGGCCTTCAGGCAGGGAAGCATATCCGGGAGACATATTCTACCTGCATTCGAGACTGCTTGAAAGGGCGGCCAAAATCATCGGCCAGCAGGAAGTGGCCGAACAGATGAACGACCTTCCGGAAAGCCTTAAAGGGAAAGTAAAATGCGGTGGCTCGCTTACGGCACTACCTATCATCGAGACACAGGCCGGGGACGTTTCCGCATACATTCCTACCAATGTGATTTCCATTACCGACGGCCAGATCTTCCTTGACACAGATCTGTTCAACCAAGGCTTCAGGCCGGCAATCAACGTTGGCATATCCGTTTCCCGCGTGGGAGGAAGCGCACAGGTAAAAAGCATGAAGAAAGTGGCAGGTACCCTGAAAATAGACCAGGCACAATACAGGGAACTTGAGGCATTCTCGAAATTCAGCAGCGACATGGATCCCGTAACCGCCATGTCCATTGACAAAGGAAGGAAAAACAATGAGTTGCTCATCCAGCCTCAATATTCTCCAATGCCGGTAGGCGATCAGGTCGCAATCCTGTACTGCGGCACACATGCCCTCATGAAGGACATTCCTCTCGAAAAAGTGCGCGACTTCCAGGCAACTTTCCTCGACAGGATGCACGCCGGCCATGAAGAAGATGTCCTTAAACCGCTTGCCGCCGGCAAGATAGATGACAATATCGGGAAAATCATAGAAGAAGTGGCTGAATCCGTTGCCGTCCAATATAAAGCATAAGCATCATGGCATCACTGAAAGAAATAAAAAGCAGGATAAATTCCATAAACGGCACGCTGAAAATAACTTCGGCGATGAAGATGGTCGCATCCGCCAAGCTTCATAAGGTACAGAATGCGATAACCAACATGCTGCCATACGAAAGGCAGCTTCACGAAATCCTGTCAAGGCTTCTTTCAGACAGCCGTGAAACTGAATCGGCGACAGGGTGCGAAGAATTCATAATCCAAAGGCCGGTACAGAAAGTCGCCATCATTGCCGTTTCATCCAACAGCTCGCTTTGCGGTGCATTCAATGCAAATGCAATCAGACACTTCAGGGAAACAGCAGCAAAATACGCTGAAAACGGACTTTCCAAAGAAGACATCCTTGTTTTCCCTGTAGGCAGGAAAATGGCGGAAGCCGTCATAAAGGACGGCTTCATGCCGCAAGGCGACTACAATTCGCTTGCCGAAAAACACATTTACAAAGATGTCTCCGGCTTTGCCGACAACCTTATAAAACGTTATCTGGACGGCGAGATAGACAAGATAGAACTGGTCTACAACCACTACAAGTCATCTGCCTCACAGATTCCTGTAAACGAGACATATCTGCCTTTCGACATAACCCCGGACACCGGGGATAACAAAAACGGCAGTGCCGGCCCCGGCGGCAGGAACGCGGCAGAGGGCTACCTTAAAAACTACATAGTGGAACCGGATCCCCAGTCAGTATTGAGGCTGCTGCTACCGAAAGTCCTCATATTGAAGATATACACCATGCTTCTCGATGCCAATGCTGCCGAACATGCAGCCCGCACCATAGCCATGCAGGAAGCAACCGACAATGCGCAACAGTTGCTTCAGGAACTGAAACTCCAGTACAACAAGCAACGCCAGCAGGCAATCACCGACGAATTGCTCGACATAGTAAGCGGCACAATGGTGAACAATTAAGTCAGGATGCTCCAATCTGCGCAAACACGGGAACGGCCCGACTCAACCTTCGGTATGTGTAAATAGCTGCATATGAATTAACTAACAAAAATATGCCATGAAATTTATGTTCCGAACGGGGTCGAGGTGGATCTCGCTCGGAACAGTGATTTTTTGTCGGATTATCATAACAATCTATGGGATAGTGGATTACAAAGACAACTGTTAAGTCGTCCCGTTCCCGGATTTGCAAGAAAGGTTTGAAAAATTTTAAACGGTTTCTAAAGTCAATGCAACAGGTCGCATCAACCGATTACTGCTGGCTCAGGTCTAGGGTAATTTTGCGGATAATCATTAAACTTTACAAAAAAACCGACCTCAAAATCACTTTTGGGCCGGCTTCTTCAATTATAACCTTTATCTTAGTTTTCCAGCGGCATAACCGAAACGTATGATTTGCCTCCGAATTTCTTCTTAAAGACAACAACACCGTCAATAAGTGCATAAAGGGTATGATCCCTTCCCATGCCAACGTTCAGTCCCGGATTGTGCACTGTACCCCTTTGACGTACGAGTATATTGCCGGCTTTTACGACTTCGCTGCCGAATTTCTTGATACCTAATCTTTTGCTATGCGATTCACGACCGTTCTTCGAACTACCGACGCCTTTTTTATGTGCCATAATCTGTATCTCCTATTTTAGCCGTTTGAATTAACCTATGCTTTCAATCTTGATCAAAGACAGATACTGCCTGTGACCGTTCTTCTTCTGATAGCCTTTACGGCGTTTTTTCTTGAACACGATAACTTTCTTGCCTTTGCAAGAATCATCGAGAACGATGGCCTTTACCGTAACGCCATCAACGTATGGAGAGCCGACCTTCACGTCTCCGTCGTTGTCCACCAACAACACTTTGTCAAACTCTACTTTCTCGTCCTTTGCCGCAGCGAGGCGGTTCACATAAATTTCCTGACCGGCCTCTACTTTGTACTGCCGTCCTGAAAGTGCAACAATTGCGTACATAAAAATTAAAAACTATAAAAAGTTTTGACCGTAAAGCGCCCGTTCAAGACGGGTCTTGTTCAAAGCTCGACGGCCTTACCCGATTTGAGGGTGCAAAATTAGTGTTTTTTTTATCAATCTGCAAAAACTTTTACGATTATCCGCAATTATCCGCAAAATGACAGATGGGGATTGAATCAACGATATTTACATCTGATTGTCATTATTTCCTTACCTTTGTTGGAAATTTAAAGAGATATGAGTGGAGTACAAATTTACAACGAAGCCGTAAGGGTTATTAAAGAAGCGATATTGCAAAGCCAGTATCAAGCTGCTTCCATTGTCAATAAAGAGCAATTATCTCTTTATTATGGCATTGGCAAATATGTCTCAGAAAACTCTCGTAATGATTATTGGGGCAAAGGTGCAATTGATACCATCAGCAAGCAATTACAGAAAGACCTGCCTGGGCTTCGTGGATTCTCTGCTGCGAATATCAAATTCATGCGTCAATTCTATGAGATGTGGTGCAATGATTTGAAATCGCTAACCGCGGTTAGCGGGATTGGAGATAGCAAATCGCTAACTGGAATTAGCGAAATAGACACCCGGCTGTTGATTCCTTCAGGAAACACTCAAAAAGAGAGTTTTGATGCTGCATCATTTTTGGGTTTGGGATTTACGCACCACATGATTATTGTCCGTAAGACTAAATCTCTTGCCGAGCGCCTGTTCTACATCCGTCAAGCCTATATAAATAAATGGAGCAAAGAAGTGTTGGCAGCAAGAATTGAAGATGATTTGTTTAGTCATCAAGGAGAGATTGCAAACAATTTCACACAGAAGATGCCTGATGCCCGAGAGTCATTGAAAGCCATCGGAATGTTTAAAGATGAATATCTTTTAGATTTTATCAATGTAGAGGAACTTTGCGAACGCGACAAAGAAGATATTGACGAGCGGGTAATAGAGCAGGAAATTATACACAACATCAAAAAGTTCATTCTCACCTTTGGTCGTGATTTTGCATTTGTCGGCAATCAGTACAAGTTGGAAGTGTATGGAGTAGAACATTTCCCTGACCTGATATTCTTTAATCGGGAACTGAATGCGCTTGTAATTATCGAGTTAAAGAAAGGAGCATTCAAATCCTCTTATTTGGGACAATTATGCACCTATCTTCGTCTAATAGATGATCAAATGCGTAAACCTCACGAAAATCCATCAATAGGTATAGTAGTATGCAAAAGTGCGAATAAAAAATATGTCGAGTATGTAATCCAAGACTACGACAAGCCATTAGGAGTTGCAACATATAAGACTTCGGATGAAATGCCGGAAAAATTAAAACAGGCATTGCCTGATACTGAAGAACTGAAAAAATTACTATAGTCAAAATGCCGACGACATGGAAACTCCGTTCCAATATGACAAGCCTGCAATAGGCAAAAATTTCATAGGGCGCAAAACCGAGGCCATAAGCCTCGAAAGCATGCTGCGCAGCGGGCAGAACGCACTAATCTTCGATGCCCCCAAAAGCGGGAAAGGGTCATTGATCAGGCAGGTACTATACAACTTGAAAATCAACTCCTATCCATTCATAGCCTGCCGCATGGACCTTACCCGCATACGTGCATGGGAAGATTTCCTGAACGCCTTTGCCACCTCTGTTTTCAGGGCGGCCGTGTCAGGAGGGGCGGAGATGAATGAACTGTACGGGCTATGGCTCCAGGGGACTTTTCTCGGATTCGACCCTACCTCCTATAATGACACCGGAATGCTGTTCACGGCAGAGGGAAAAGCAAGCGATAAAGACTCATACGCCATACTGTCCCTTCCGGAAAAGGCCGCCGCGCGTTTCGGGCTCCAAGTGATCGTCATTATCGAGGAATTCCAGGACTTCATGCTCATGGATGGCTGGGAAGACATCCTGGACACCCTCGAAATCGTCTGGGGAGAACGCGAAAAGGCCACTTACATATTTTCCGGCTCGATGATCAATGCCATGAAAAAAATCTTCATGGAAGAAAAACGCTTTTACAGATTCGCCGAATATCTTCCGCTGAGTCCGATCAACGAACGGGAAATAACCGACTACATCTTGAAAGGTTTCCTGAAAAGCGGGAAAGTGATAGAAAAAGACCTTGCACTGGGTACCGCAAGACTGTTTGAATGCAACTGCTGGTACATCAACCAACTTCTCTCGATATGCAACTCTCTGTCAAGAGGATACATTACCGAAAACACAATGATGGATTCGCTCGGGATGCTCATCTCGATACATGAACCGCGTTTCATTGAAAAGGTAAACGGCATGACGGGGTTCCAGCTCAACTTCTTCCGTGCGGTGCTTGAAGGATACAGTAAATTCAGTTCAAAAGAGGTGATTGAAAAATTCGGGCTTAATTCGTCGGCCAACGTATTGAGAGTCAAGGATGCCCTGAAGAAAAAAGAAATCATCGCCTTCGATGATGACGAAAACCCGCATATAATCGATCCGCTGTTCAGATACTGGATGAAGACATGTTTTTATAAAATATAATTGAAATGAAACGCATAGCAGTCCTTACCGGCGCAGGCGTAAGCGCGGAAAGCGGAATCAGGACATTCCGCGACAGCGACGGATTATGGGAAAATTATCCTGTTGAAGAAGTCGCGAGCATTGAAGGATGGGGACGGAATCCCGGACTGATGCTTGATTTCTACAATGAAAGACGAAGGCAGCTGTCCGAATGCTCCCCTAATGAAGCACATAGAATCATAGCATCTCTGGAAAAACATTACAGGACAGACGTGATAACCCAGAATGTGGACAATCTGCACGAAAGGGCAGGCAGCACGCATGTGCTGCACCTTCACGGGGAATTGACAAAAGTAAGACCCGAAAACAGCTACAATGAACGCGACGGATTTTCCACCGACAAAGTATTCGATATAGGATACGAACCGGTACATTTGGGAGACAAGGCACCCAACGGGGCACAGCTCAGGCCGCACATAGTATGGTTCGGGGAACCGGTACCCAATATCGAAAAGGCAATCGACCTTGTATCGGCGGCCGACATACTGATAATAGTAGGGACTTCCCTGCAAGTATATCCGGCTGCAGGTCTTTACAGATACGCCGGATTCGATGTCCCGATTTATTTAGTCGATCCCAAACCGGCCAACCTGCACGACAAAAGGATAGTCACGATAGCTGAAAAGGCCACGACAGGGATGCGGAAACTCGCCGGAATCCTTGGAGTACAGGAATAGAAGCACCGGGGCCGTCAGATGGACTCGATGTCTTTGCCTTTCATCCATCCCTGACGGCCGTCGGCTATTTCGATCTTGCACCAGTCTCCCAATTCTTCCAGAATTTCGACCTTCGTTCCTTCATGAAGCACGAAAAGGCTCTTGGTGTTTTCATCCGATGGCGAACTGCGCACAAAAGACTCGTACGAGACGACTATGGCATAATCCTCTGAAAAATAGTCTCCTCTCTGTGTCAAAGAGATTGCCAAAGAACAGAAAGAAAGCGCAAGGAACACTATCCCGACTACAAAAGAAAGCGTTTTGCCCCTGCTTTTGAAAAGGAATGCCAACACGGACAAGGCGGCCAGAACCAGCAAGACGATGAACGTCCATGCCCATCCGTCCGGCCCCATGGCATGTCCCAAATCATTGAACCACGCTTTCAGTACAAACTCCGGGACAGCCTCTATCCTGTCGGTAGTGAATGCCGAGACCATTTCAAGATTGCTGCGTGCATCGTCGAAAGACGGGTTCAGCTTCAAGGCCTTTTCATAGTATAATATCGAATGCGCTATGTCGCCCGATTTATAATAGGCATTGCCCATATTGTAGTATAGCCTGTCGGACTCCATGCCGGACGAAAGAATGGCAGAATAGCCATCAAGGGCATTTTTCCACTCTCCAGCTTCGTATGCGGAGTTGGCTTCCGACCATAACGCCGTCATGTCCTGCTGTGCATTGACTGAATAAACGGATGATACGAGCAGCATTGCCGCCAATATTCCGGCCTTGCCCGCACCGTGCTGTTTCTTGCTGTTTATCATGCCATCTATGGTTGAAATAACTCTAAGTGCCTCATTGTAATGGCTCTGCATGGCCGTATCCGACGCATCGGGAGAATATCTTGCAAACTCGCACGCATCCAAAAGTCCCAGATAGGCTTCCCTCATTTCATCCGGAACGGCTCTCGAAGAAAGTTCCGCCGATATATTGTCCCGGCTCATGTCCACCGCCTGTATGCCCAATTTATCCGAAATATATCCCAGCAGAGCCTTGTGAAGTTCCTCATAAAACGCCGAATACATGCCCTGTTTGAGGTAAGCGTCCGCCATTTTCAGACGTTTCAGGGCCATCCTGTTGGCCTTGCGGTTCTTTATAGACCTCAAATCGGAGTTGCGCACCTTTATACGGCGGAAAAGGAATGCCGCACATGCCGTCAGCACCAATATCAGGGCCGTCAGGCAGAAAAACAGCGGGGATGCGACAAAAAAGCGTCCGGAAAGTTTCAGAGCCGGGTCGCCCGTATATATGAACCGTATATCCTCGTTCAGGTTTTTCACCGACCTGCGGTTGGCCCCCGGTGTAAAAACGGAAGCGCCTCCGTCCTCTCCTTCCAACACGGTCAGACGTATCGGGGCACTGCGCAAAGTAACATATTTTTTCGACGAAATATCATAATAGGAATACTCCACGGCAGGAATGTCGAAAGTACCCGAAGATCTCGGGATAAAAGGGAATTCGTATTTTTTCGTTCCGGAAACCGCCGATGTGCCCGTATCCGAAACTTTTACATCATACACTTCGAAATCGGAAGGGAACGATACCGCCGGCGGTTCGACAAGCGCGATATTGCCGTTGCCGGAAACAGTCACGGTCAATGTTGCGGCTTCATGCATTTTCAAAGTATCGCTGTTTACGGACGCCTGTATTGAGAATTTTCCTACCCCTCCTTTGAATGACTGCGGAGCGCCTTCAGGCAGAGGCGAGACATTCAAGACGAGCTTGTCCGTCCTGATACGACGCCTTACAGTCTGGTAATTGTCAAAAAAACTGTCGAAAATGCTTGCACCGGCCCCTGAAGAATTGCGGACAACCACTACGGCCACCATCTCGGCCGGATCGACAGTCAGAGTGCCGCTCTGCTGGGGTATCAGCATGTAACGCCTGAGCAACGCGCTTTGGTAAAGACGGCCGTTTACATTTTCCCTTTGGAAAGAAAGATTGACAGGGGCATCGGTTTCCTGACTCCAGCACCCGTTGAAAACGGGGAACTGCATGTTTTCAACACCGCTCAGATCCACATTGGTATACAATTTCAAGGTAGCGATCACGGGTTCGCCCACGACTACATTCCTTTTATTCAACGTAAGGCTCATGAACACATCTCCGGAGCCGTCTTCCTGCACTTCCCCGCTGCCGGAAGTCCCGCTCCCTGAAGAAGCCCCGGAAGTTTTCCCTCCCGCACCGGCAATTACCTCTATCATTACCGGGGATGTAACATATTCAGTCCCGTCTATGACGGCCGAAGCGGAAGAAATCGCATAACTGCCTTCGGCATTGGCCTCCAGCACGTATGAAAAAGTATGGGTGACGGAACTTTGTGTTTTTCCATTATTACTCGAGAAACTGCGGCTGACCCCGCTTACCGGGCCCCACACCATTTTGAAATCATCCCCGGCATCCCACTTGAAGTCTTCCACTTTCGAGCCTGCCGCCGAGAATACCACAGTAAACTGTTCCCCTACGGCCACGATCTTGGGAGCCTGGACGGAAAGTTCCTGCGAATACAGCGTGGTACACACGGCCATCAGGGCCAATGACATGAATAATTTCAACCTTGCTATCATATATCACCTACCAATTTTTCTCTTTTTCCTTTTCTTTCAAGGCTTTGGCCTTTTCTTTCTTTACTTTTTCCTGAGTTTCTTCCTCTTTGGCCTGTATCGCCTGAAGCATCTGCTGCGCCGCCTGAGGAGAAATATCGGGCTGCTGTCCCTGACTGTTCTGCCGGTCCTGTTGATTTTGTTGATCCTGCTGTTGGTTTTGCCGGTCTTGCTGATTCTGCTGGTTTTGCTGATCCTGTTTGTCCTGTTGATCTTGCTTGTCCTGCTGGTTCTGTTGATTCTGTTGGTTCTGTTGATTCTGCTGGTTTTTCAGCATTTTCTGGGCGTAAGCGAGATTTTCCTTCGCATCCATGTCGGACGGATTGCGCCTCAGGGCATTCTTGTATGCCTCCACCGCCTTGGCGTAGTCTTTCTGTTCCAAAGCGAGGTTGCCGACATTGTAATTGTAGTCGGAATAATGTTTTCCGAGATCCACGGAATCGGCGAGTTTCCCGTAAAACGGAGCCGCCCCGTCGAAATTGCCCTGGCGGTAAAGGGTGTTGGCCAGATTGTAATTAGCCGCAACCGACAAAGAGTCTTTCAACAAGGCCTTCCTATAGTCGATATCGGCTTTTGCGTATGATTCTCTCCTGAAATCACGGTTTCCCCTGCGCACATCCTTTTTGTCGGGCTGGGCATTGGCCGCGAAAACGGTCAGGAACAGGACCAATGAGGTAGTAAAGAATTTGCGGCCTATCCTACGCTCCCCTATCAACATTTCCAGAACAAGGAAAAACAATGCAATTGCGAAAAAATACATATACTGTTCATCGAATTCTTCAAAAACCACGGACTTGAAATGCTCATCCTGCAAGGAGCGTATCTCATCGATAATCGGATTCAGGCCGAATTCGCTGTTTCCCGCCCTTACATAAATCCCGTCGCCGGCCGTGGCGATCTCTTTCAGAGTCTCCTCGTCCAACTTCGAGACTACTATATTGCCCTGCCTGTCTTTCAGCAAAGCTCCCTGATAAGGTATGGGCTCGCCTTCGGGAGAACCTACGCCGATACAGAAGACTTTGATTCCCATTTCCGCCGCCTGACGCGCCGCGGCAACCGGGTCGTCTTCATGATTTTCCCCGTCGGTTATGAGGATAATCGCGCGGCTGCCCTCGCTTTGCGTGCTGAAACTCCTTATCGAGGTATTGATTGCATCGCCTATGGCTGTTCCCTGCACAGGGATTGACTCGGGAGAAATCGAATTGAGGAAAATCTTTGCCGAAACATAGTCTGCCGTGATGGGAAGTTGTACGAAAGAACTACCTGCGAAAATCACAAGCCCTATCCTGTCGTCCCTCAGCCTGTCCACGAGATTGGATATCGCGAATTTGGCCCGTTCAAGCCTGTTGGGGGAATAGTCCTCCGCAAGCATCGAGTTCGAGACATCAAGGGCTATGACAATCTCGGCACCGCTTTTTTCCTGCTCTTTCAGCCGCGCGCCTATCTGCGGACGCATAAGGCCTATCACAAAGAAAAAGAACGCCGCCGAAAACAACGAAAGCCTCACCCACCCTTTTGAACGGGAAACCGAAGGCATCAGTCCATTCACGAGGGCAGGGTCGCCCATTCTGGCGATTCTGCGCCTGCGCATCCTCCTTCTTATCCCGTATAACACGAAAAACAGAGGAATCAGCAGAAGCAGAAAAATATATTGCGCATTCGCGAAATTAATCATATCAAGGCAACCTCCTAATTATTACAAGCCTGAACAACATTTCCAAAAGCAACGCCGCCAATGCGGCCAAAGCGTAAGGAAGATACAGCTCCTTGTAAACAGGGAAACTGTCCACGGTAGTACGTGTCTTTTCCATCTTGTTTATCTCGCCGTATATCTCCATCAGTTTTGTATTGTCCGTGGCACGGAAATACTTGCCGCCGGTGGCCTGCGCTATCTGTTTCAACAGGTCCTCGTCTATTTCAACCTTGACCTGCTGCATTTCCACTCCCCACGGAGTCATTACCGGATAAGGAGCCACTCCCTCGGCGCCTACGCCTATGGTATATACCCTTACCCCGAAAGTCTTTGCTATCTCGGCGGCCATCTGCGGAGAGATTTCACCGCTGTTGTTCACTCCGTCTGTCAGAAGTATCACTACGCGGCTGACGGCATCCGAATCTTTCATCCTTGCCACCGCCGTGGCCAGGCCGTTCCCTATGGCGGTGCCGTCGTCGATAAGTCCAATCTCGACTTCCTTCATCAGATTGATCAGGGTCTGCCTGTCCGTGGTAAGAGGGGACTGGGTATAACTCTCCCCTGCAAACACCACTATTCCTATCCTGTCGGACGGCCTCTGGGCAATAAACTCTATCGCAATATCCTTGGCGGCACCGATCCTGTCCGGCACGAAATCCCGCGCCGCCATGGAAGTCGAAACGTCCATGGCCAGGACTATGTCTATTCCTTCGGTATCGACATTCTCGAATTTTTCCGAAGAACGCGGACGTGCGACGGCCACGATTATAAGCGCTATCGCGCACATCCTCATCACAAACGGTATATGTCTCGCTATTTTGGCCACATACCCTCCGTGCCCTTTCCACGGAATGACGGAAGAAACACGCAGATGCGGATTCCTTCCGCGCAGCTCCATGTACAGATAATGGAGAAGCAGCGGTATCAGCAGCAATTCAAGCCACAATATTCCGGGATATTCGAAAAACATGTCCTATTCCTCCTTGCCCTCGCTCTTTTGACCCGCATCCCCGGACGGACCGAGAGCGGCATCCTCTATTTCCTGTTGGTACGTCTCGTTCACAAATTTCACGGCAACCGGAACAGCCGTGGCATTTTCCTGCTCGCTTGCCACGTATTTTGCGAACTTTACAAAATCGGCACGCTCGAAAAGCACCTTCAAGTCACTGCACAAAGCCTTGTCCTGCATCTGCTTTTCAAGATCCTTGAAGATATCGGAAGTAGTCATTTCCATCGCGGATATGCCGTAACGGGCGGCAATATACTCCCTGACGGCATCGGTGACACCAGTATAGAATATCTTTTGTTTCGAAGGTTCCCAATATTTCTTTCCGCGGTATGAGTCCAATTTCTTCAAGGCGGTTATATGGGCAGGCTCCCTGTATACTGAAACGCCTTTCCTCTTACGGTTTGCCAGCCATACGATCAGCCACGCGCACAGTCCCAAGGCGACAGCGCCTCCCAGCCACGGAAGCACTTCCATGAAAGTCACGGGATAAGTTATCTGCCCCTTGATGTCGTGCTTTACGAAAGTCGCCGTGTCGATAGGGAAAGTCGTGACTTTCAATGTCTCCGGATTGAAACGCAATGTATCCGGCATCCCGTCCGGCCTGCGTACCGTCACCTCGTACGGCGGCAACACGAAAGCCCCGCTGTCGAAAGACGTCAGCACTACCGAGCCTTCTATTTCCACACGCCCCCTTCTGGCTTTAAGGGTATCCAATGAAAATCCGGAAATTATCTCGACACCTTCCACTGCCGGCAATTCGGCCACTTCCAATGTACTCCCGTCTTCCACCGTTGTCCTGAAACCATAGCGTATCTGGTCGCCGATAAGAACGGAGTCCCTTTTCTGCATATTTTCAAAAACAGGCTCTTCGTCCGCACCCGCGTATGCCGCCACGGAAAACCCCATGACGGACAACAGGAGAAGAAACAGTCTTGTCATATTTTTACACAACATAGTCTCATCTGCTTTTGAAAAGGCTCATCAGCCCTCTCACGTAATCCTGATCGGTAGCAATGCTCACATTGTCCACCTTATATTTATTAAAGAGAGTACGGGTGGAAGTATACGCGTTTTCCATCCATGACCTGTAATATTCCCTTACACGGCGGCTGGAAGTATCTACCCATATCCCTTCCGAAGTTTCGGAATCCGCCACATGCACCAGCCCCACGGAAGGAAGTTCCCTTTCCATCCTGTCATACACATTTATCGCCGCTATATCGTGTCTGCCAGCCGCCACTTTCAAGGCATCCTCGTAACGGGGAACGGCGTCTTTGTCGAGGTCGAACATGTCGGACAGCAGAAAAGCGGTACACTTGCGCTTTATGGCGTTGGTAAGGAAACGCAAGGCTTCCCCTATGTCCGTTCCACGGCCCTGCGGCTCGAATTCCAATATTTCGCTTATGATACGGAGCAGATGTGTCCTGCCCTTCTTGGGAGGAATGAACTTTTCGACCTTGTCGCTGAAAAACAATGCTCCCACCTTGTCGTTGTTGATGGAGGCCGAGAAAGATATGACGGCGGCTATTTCCGCCATCAGATCCCGTTTGCTTTCACCCACGGTGCCGAAAAGCCTCGACCGGCTCACATCGATCAGCAGCATTACGGTCAATTCCCTTTCCTCTTCAAATATCTTGACGTAAGGGGCATGGAGCCTTGCCGTGACGTTCCAGTCCATATTGCGCACATCGTCGCCATATTGGTATTCACGGACTTCACTGAAAGCCATACCCCGCCCCTTGAATGCGGAATGGTACTCCCCCGCAAAAATCTGATGGGAAAGTTTCCTGGTCTTGATCTCTATTTTCCTGACTTTTTTAAGAAGATCATTAACCATGGCCGCACCTCCTATGGAACTTCGACAGTATTGATTATCTCCGATATTATCTGCTCGGAAGTCATGTTCTCGGCCTCCGCCTCGTATGTAAGCCCGATACGGTGCCTCAACACTTCATAGCATACCGCCCTTACGTCCTCGGGGATGACATATCCTCTCCTCTTGATGAATGCGTATGCCTTCGCCGCCATGGACATGGATATGGAAGCACGAGGGGAACCTCCGTAAGAGATGAGACCGGAAAGATTTTTCAGGCCGTAGTCTTCCGGAGTCCTTGTGGCATAAACTATATCGACGATATAACGTTCTATCTTTTCATCCATGTACACGTCCCTGACGACTTCGCGCGCACGCACTATGTCTTCAGGCTTCAGGACCTTGTTCGGTTTAGGGAACGTGCCGCTGTTGTTCATCCTGACAATCAGCCTTTCTTCCTCTTTCTTAGGATAATTTACCACCACTTTCAGCATGAAACGGTCCACCTGCGCCTCCGGCAGAGGGTATGTTCCTTCCTGCTCTATCGGGTTCTGCGTTGCCATCACAAGGAAAGGCTCCGGCAATCTGAATGTCTCTTCGCCTATCGTGACCTGTCTCTCCTGCATTGCCTCAAGAAGGGCGGACTGCACCTTGGCCGGAGAACGGTTGATCTCGTCGGCAAGGATGAAATTGGCGAAAACAGGGCCTTTCTTGATTTGGAACTGTTCGCTCTTCTGACTGTAGATCATAGTACCGACAAGATCGGCAGGCAAGAGGTCCGGCGTGAACTGAATCCTGCTGAACTTGGCATCGACGGCAGAAGCAAGCGTATTGATAGCCAACGTTTTCGCAAGCCCCGGGACACCTTCAAGCAGAATATGCCCGTTTGCCAACAGACCTATCAGCAAATTTTCAATGAGATGCTTCTGCCCTACTATGACTTTGTTCATCTCCATCGTAAGAATATCCACGAACGCGCTCTCGCTCTGGATGCGGTCGTTCAACTCTTTGATGTTTACACTCTCCATATTGTCTTTATTTTTTATAATTTTGCATCAATCATAATCGTCAAAACAACATGCGCTACGCTATAACGCTTTCATACTCAGGAGCCAACTATTGCGGATGGCAAATCCAAGACAACGCCCCTACCGTACAGGGGGAGGTTGAAAAGGCACTGTCGCTGCTCCTGCGCGAGCAGATATCCGTCACCGGAGCCGGAAGAACGGATACAGGGGTCAATGCCATCAATTACGTCGCGCATTTCGACACCGGACACCTGATAATAAACAATACTCAAGAACTGTCCGCAATGCATCTGCCTCAGGGGGACGCCCCCATTGAAGCGAAGTTCATTCTATACAAATTAAATGCCATTGTAGGCAAAGGAATCGTCTTTCATTCCATTGAAATGTGCCCACCGGATTTCCATGCAAGGTACAGTGCAGTCAAACGCACTTATAGTTACTTGGTCCACAAAAAGAAAGACCCGTTCATCGAAAACATTTCCCTATACTGCGGCCATGACCTCGATTTAGGGAAAATGAACACTGCGGCTTCGTATCTTATAGGCGAACAGGATTTCAGCTGCTTCGAGAAAACCGGGGCCGACAACCGTACTTCCCGGTGCAATGTCGTCAGCGCCGCATGGAGCCCGTACACCCCCGCACATGCAGCCATGGCAGGGATGGCGGGCGGAGAAGACTATATCAGGTTCGAAATATCGGCCGACCGCTTTTTAAGAAACATGGTAAGGGCGATAGTCGGCACGCTTTTGGATATAGGACGCGGGAAACACGGGCCGGAATGGATTCCCAGGCTTATAAAGTCCGGCGACAGATGCATGGCCGGGCAGTCCGTTCCGGGACATGCGCTATTTTTGACGAAAATTGAATATTGAGAAATTGAATTTAAGAACAAATTCGTACCTTTGCCGTCTTGATTTGAATTAACGGGAAATAACGGATTTGATTACGAAACAATTGTTGAATTATGTTTTTAGCTTTACTACTGACCAATCTCAACACCACGGCCACGGAAGCGGTCGCTGAAGTACTCCCGGCCGGGGAGGAAATGTCTTTTTCATTAATAGGCATGGCCGCGAAAGGCGGCTGGCTGATGTTGGTACTGCTTGCTCTGTCGATAATAGCCATATACATCTTCGGACAGAAATGGTGGATGATACGCAAGGCAGGCCGCATCGACAAGAATTTCATGAAAGACATCCATGATTTCATACATGAGGGGAAAATCAAATCCGCCGTTTCGCTCTGCGAAAAATACGACTCGCCTGTCGCAAGGCTTGTGGAGAAAGGCATAGAACGTATGGGAAGGCCGCTGCAGGACATACAGACCGCCGTGGAGAATACCGGAAACGTAGAGGTGGCCCGCCTCGAGAAAGGGCTTCCGATACTTGCGACAATCGCCGGCGGCGCCCCGATGATCGGATTCCTCGGCACCGTAATGGGCATGATACAGGCTTTCTTCAACATGTCCCAGGCAGGCAACAACATCGACATAACGTTGCTGTCAGGCGGCATTTACACGGCAATGGTGACGACAGTCGGAGGACTCATAGTCGGAATCCTTGCTTATTTCGGATACAACTACCTGACTTCAAGCATATCCAACCTTGTTTTCCGTATGGAAAGCACGACTATAGACTTTATGGATCTCCTGCACGAACCTGCAGACAAATAAGAGGATAAAACCATGGCCATAAAGAGAAGAACGAAAATAGACCCGTCTTTTTCGATGTCCTCCATGACGGACATCGTATTCCTTCTCCTTATCTTTTTCTTGGTGACATCCACGTTGATAAACCCGAATGCACTGAAGCTGCTGCTTCCTAAAAGCACGGGGCAGGTGGCCGCCAAAGCCACGGTAAGCGTATCCATCAAGCACTACATGGATGAAGGAAGGGTCACATACCACATAAACGGGGACCTGCACCCTGTGAGGTTCAATGAAATAGAAGGCGAATTGGAAATGCTCCTCTCGGACGAGGAAGACCCGACTTTTGTAATATACGCCGACGAAACCGTCCCTGTGGGCGAAGTCGTCAAGGTAATGAACATTGCGAAAAGAAACCACTACAAGGTGATAATGGCGACATCGCCCGAATAACCCGAAACATAATCCCGGAAAATGGAGGAAGAAGATTACAGACGGCAACGGCATGACACGGCAAAGAACTCCATCGCGGCAGGAGTTGTCGCGACAGTCGGCCTGCATGCAGTATTGGCCGTAACCTTGGTTTCCTCGGGATTGAAATACATCTACCCTCCTCCGGAGGAAGAAGGAATCGAGATTTCCTTCGAGGAAGAGGCAATACCGCAGACAATCGCCGTATCCGCCGGAGAAGCCCCGCGGGCTCCGGAAGCCAATCCGGATGAAGATGTCCGTCTGGCAAAAGCGGCCGAGTCTCCTTATCAAGGTGAAAAGGCAAACGAGGCCGAAGAAGCCGTAAACGATGAGTTCGGGGATGTAGAAATGCCGGATCCGAGGACGGAAGAACAGAAAAAAGAGATAGACCAAAGGGCGCTGTTCCCTTCCGCCGCCAACAAGGCGGCAAAGGACACACTTGCGGCACAAACGGCGGCAAGAGTATCGCAAGCCCTGGAAAGAGGGCATTCCCTCGGCAACACAAGTACCGGGGACAATGAAGACGAGCCTAATGTGCAGTTGAAAGGACGAAGACAAGAAGGAAGCCTGCCTAAACCTGAATACGAAGTCCAGATAGACGGAAAAATCGTAGTTCAGATATGGGTGGACCAGAACGGGAATGTCACCGATGCCATGGCCGGTGTTCCCGGAACTACTATAAATGACACAAAACTTTGGAAAGCCGCTGAGAAAGCGGCCCTCGGGAGCAAGTTCAACGCCAGCAGTACTGCCCCCATCAAACAGACTGGCACAATAACGTATTTTTTTAAATTAAAGTAACACAATGAGCAGAGATTTCAGACGCGGTGGTTCCGCCGAGGATGGCGCAGCCCCGAAAAGGGTGTACAGAAGGACAGGATTCAGGCCGGCAGGGGCCGGCAATGACGGTTTTCGCGACAGGGAGGGAAGGGACTATTCCCGTGGCAGGTCGCGTGACGACGATTTCAGGAGCAACTCGCGGGACAGTTTTAGAGGCAACTCGCGTGACAACGGCTTCAAAAGAGGTTCCCGCGACGAAAATTTCAGGAGCAGTTCGCGGAGCAACGGCTTCAGGAACGACAGGGACGGCAGGGGTAATTCGCGCGACGGCGGATTCAGGAAAAGTTTTTCAGACCGTCCTTCATACGAACGCCCGGAAAAACGGGAATTCCGTGGAGAGACACGCAAATTCGGGTTTGATTTCAGGAAAAGGAACGACAGGCCGGAATATTCGCGCAAGGAAGAACGCCGTTTCATAAAAACGATTGAAAACATCGAAAAGAAGCCTGCACCGAAACCGAGGCTTCCGAAAAGCGACACGGACGAAATCCGTCTTAACAAATTTATCGCCAATTCGGGCATTTGCTCACGCCGCGAAGCGGACACTTACATCCAGGCAGGGCTTATTTCCGTAAACGGCACGATAGTAACCCAGCTCGGGACAAAGGTGAAACCGGAAGACGAAGTAAGATTCAACGGGGAAAGGGTAAGCGGAGAACAGAAGGTCTATATAGTAATGAACAAACCGAAAGGTTACGTAACTACCACAAGCGACCCTCATGCGGACAAAACCGTAATGGAACTTCTGCGCAATTGCAACCAAAGGGTGTTCCCGGTGGGAAGACTTGACAAAAACACGACCGGAGTGTTGCTTTTCACGAATGACGGAAACCTTGCGGAAACGCTGTCGCACCCGTCATACAACAAAAAGAAGATATACCAGGTCACATTGGACAGAAACCTCTCGCAAAGCGACATGGATAAAATCGCGGACGGTATCTGGCTGCCCGACGGAGAAATCCATGCCGACGAAATATCATACGCCGACCCAAGCGACCGCTCCATCGTAGGGCTGGAAATCCACTCCGGAAGAAACCGGATCGTAAGGCGCATTTTCGAATCATTGGGATACAAGATCAAGAAACTGGACCGCTGCTATTTCGCGGGACTCACCAAGAAAGGGCTTCGTCCCGGCAACTGGAGATACCTTACGGAAAGCGAAGTCGGCTTCCTTAAAATGGGGTCATACGAGTAGAACATGGGAAATATTTCCGGAACCAAAGGACACAAAGCCGGCTTTGTCAATATAATAGGCAATCCCAACGTAGGCAAGTCCACCCTGATGAACGCTCTTGTCGGGGAAAAACTGTCCATCGTCACAGCAAAGGCACAGACCACGAGGCACAGGATAATGGGCATAGTAAACGGGGAAGATTTCCAGATCGTCTACTCCGACACCCCCGGCATACTCAAACCGGCATACAGGCTGCAGCAGGACATGCTGAACTTCGTGGACACGGCGATAGGGGACGCCGACATCATACTTTATGTCACAGATGTCATAGAGAAACGGGACAAAAACAAGAGTTACATTGAAAAACTCAAGAAGATAGAATGCCCCGTGATCGTTGTCATCAACAAAATAGACATAAGCACTCAGGACAAAGTCGTGGAACTTATGGAAAGATGGCGCGAGGAACTTCCTCGTGCCACCGTCTTTCCGGCTTCCGCCAAAGAGCATTTCAATCTCGACAATATATTCAGGACTATCATAGACAACCTGCCGCAAGCTCCTGCATGGTTCGACAAGGACACTTTCACCGACAAGAACCTGAGGTTCTTCGCATCCGAAATAGTCCGCGAAAAGATATTCCTGAACCTGTCGGAAGAAATACCTTACAGCTGCGAAGTCACGATCGAGCAATTCAAGGAAGGTGCTCAGAGATATGAAATAAACGCCGTGATAAATGTGCTGAGGGACAGCCAGAAAGGCATCATCATAGGCAAGGGGGGCTCCATGCTTAAAAAGATCGGTACCGAAGCCCGGCTCGACATGGAGGATTTCTTCGAGAAAAAGGTTTTCCTTAAACTTTTTGTCAAAGTCGATTCAGGCTGGAGGGACGAGAAAAAGGAACTGAGACGTTTCGGGTACGAATCATGACAAATTTTCATTAATTATCAGGTATATATGAACGAGGACGGCAACGGATACAAGGACGGAGACATTGAAGAAGAAAACGACTCGGTAGCGGAAAGCGTACCGGGGAAATTCGACAACCTGCTGAAACAATCCGAAAAGAAATACAAACTTTCGGGGATGTTCAGAGAATGGTTTCTCGATTATGCTTCATACGTCATACTTGAAAGGGCCGTCCCGCACATAGGCGACGGTCTTAAACCAGTGCAAAGGAGAATACTCCATTCCATGAAGAAGGTCGATGACGGGCGATATACCAAAGTCGCCTCGCTGGTCGGAGAAGCCATGAAATACCATCCGCACGGGGACAGTTCCATCGGAGGGGCATTGGTACAGCTCGGCCAGAAAGGACTGCTCATCGACTGCCAGGGAAACTGGGGAAACATAGTCACCGGCGATCCTAATGCAGCTGCAAGGTACATAGAAGCAAGGCTTACCAAATTCGCGCTGGAAGTCATGTTCAATCCGAAAACCACCGAATGGATGAACTCTTACGACGGGCGCAACCAGGAACCTGTCGAGCTTCCGGTAAAATTCCCCCTGCTGCTGGCCCAAGGAGCCGAAGGCATCGCCGTAGGACTTGCGTCCAAGATACTTCCGCACAACTTCAATGAACTGATAGACGCATCGATAGCCTGCCTTAAAGGCGAAGATTTCGAACTTCTGCCGGATTTTCCTACCGGAGGGACGGCAGACTGCTCACGATACAACAAAGGCAGCCGCGGAGGGGTTGTGAAAATCAGGGTGGCGATTGAAAAATTGGACAAGAAGACCCTTGTCATAAAGGAAGTCCCATACGGGAAAAACGTGCCTGTCCTCATCGACAGCATCATCAAGGCCAATGACAGGGGCAAGATAAAAATCAAGAAAGTCGAGAACTTTTCCACCAAAGAGGCGGAAATAGTAATACACCTGTACAATGACATCTCACCGGACAAGACCATAGATGCATTGTACGCTTTCACGGACTGCGAGACCACGATAAGCCCCAACATGTGCGTCATAAAAGACGACAAGCCGTTTTTCACCGATACCGACGAGCTGCTGCGCTACAACACGGAGCATACCAAGGAACTTTTGGGAAGAGAGCTGGAGATACGTCTGGATGAGCTTGAAAACGAATGGCACTACAGTTCCCTGGAAAAAATATTCTTTGAAAAGAGGGTGTACAAGATACTTGAAAAGGATTCGCGCGACTGGGAAGAACAGCTCGCGGAAACCCTCGCCGAAATGACAAAATACAGTAACCTGCTCCGCCGCGACATCACCATGGAAGACATAGAAAAACTCGTGGAAAAACCGGTAAGGAAAATATCCAAGTTCGATGTCAAGGCCATGGACGAAAAGATAAAATCCATCGAAAGCGAAATCGGGCAGCACCGATACGATCTGGAACACCTGACAGAATACACAATACGCTGGTACGAGAGCCTGAAAAAGAAATACGGCAAAGACCATCCGCGCCGCACAAGGATAGCCAGCTTCGAAAACATAGAAATCTCGAGGGTCCGCGCCGCCAATGCAAAACTTTATGTAAACAAAGAGGAAGGGTTCGTAGGCACCGGCCTGAAAAAGGAAGACAACGGGGAGTACGTATGCGACTGTTCCGACATGGACGAAGTAATCGTTTTCATGAAAGACGGGAAGTACATCATTACCAAAGTCCAGGAAAAAGCCTTCATCGGCAAGAACATCATATACGCCGCGGTATTCAACAGGAACGATTCGAGGACAGTCTACAACGTAATCTACCGTGACGGCAAGGGAGGCATAGCATACGCGAAACGTTTTGCCGTTACAGGCATAACGAGGGACAAGGAATACGACCTCACGCAAGGCAAGCCGGACTCGTCCGTGCTGTGGTTCAGCGCAAACCACAACGCCGAGGCCGAAGCCCTGAGGATATATTTCAGGGCAAAGGCCAAACTGAAGAAACTCAACGACGAATTCGATTTTGCCAAGCTGGCCATAAAAGGCCGCGCCGCCATGGGCAATATCGTAACCAAGAACCAGATATCCCGCATAGTCCTCAAATCAAAGGGAGGCTCCACGATAGGCGGGAAACCGATATGGTTCGACGAGGACATAAACAGGCTTAACGAGGATGCGCGCGGAAGGCTGCTCGGCGAATTTGCCGATGACGACCGTATCCTCGCGATATGCAAGGACGGAACATTCTACACGACCAACTTCGACCTGAGCAACCGATATCAGGGAGAACTGCTCGTCGTGGAAAAGCTCGACCCGGCCAAGACATACACCGCGATATATTATGACGGCAATGCCGGGTCATTCTATATAAAGCGTTTCGATTTCGGAAAAACAGAACACGGCAGCATAATTCCCGAAGACGGGGACTCATACCTTGTAGGAATATCCGACGACAGGCATCCGAGGATAGAGATTGTATTCGGAGGAAAAAACGGCAACCGTGCTCCGGAAATAATCCGAGCCGAAGACTTCATCGGAAAAAAACAGTTCACGGCCAAAGGAAAACGCGCCACAAACTACATCGTGGACTCGATAGGATTCATCGAGCCGGAACCCGACACCGACGACACCCCGGACACGGACAGCCCGGACACAGACACCGCCCCGGACACGGATACACATGACACTGCCTCCTTGGACACCGGCATGGATACTGAAAGCAACCATGACACCGGCACGGACGATACCGACACCCGCGAAGCGGCATTCGACGACGACATGGAACCGACCCTGTTCTGATTGATATTACCGGCATGATCATTACCCTTATAGGTTTCATGGGCTGCGGGAAAAGCAGTGTAGGCAAAGCACTGGCCGGAAAACTCGGTTGGGACTTTGCCGATTCCGACAGCCTTGTGGAACTGGGGGAACAGATGAAAATCCCAGAAATATTTTCCAATTACGGCGAAAAAAGGTTCAGGGAATTGGAATACATGTACATCGGCAAGACCATCGACAGATATGACAGCGGCACTGCGCCGGGGAAGCATCAGGAACGGAACATCATATTTTCCCTCGGAGGAGGCGCACCGACATACTCACCGACAGCGAGACTGATAAAAGAACGGACATTTCCGATTTACCTCAAATGCCCCGTTGAGGAACTGATTGAAAACCTGAGAATCGACGGTACGGAAAACAGGCCCGTGCTTGCAGGCCATGATCTGGAAACAAGGGTAAGGCAATTGGTCTCCGAACGGGAGCCCGTCTACTCCGGATGCGCCGGAATGGTCATCCACCCCTACTCCATCACGCCGGAAATAATAAGGTCCATCCGTTTCAGATGATGTCCTCCCTCGCCTTGATGTCGGCTATCCTCAACTGGATGGTCGCATTGCCCCGGTAATAGTTTTCCACAATCGAATAGCAGACGTCTATCGGATTGCCTGCAGCCAGATGGTCGAAATGCTCGGAACGGTTGAAGGCTATGGCTGAAATATGCCTGTACGGCTGGTCTTCCTGTATCAGTTCCAGTTTCAGATGTCCCGCATCCGCGCCCACGCGCCGCCCGTTACCGTTGTCATACACGTTTTCCGTCATGAACATCGGGGCCATGTTTCCCGGGCCGAAAGGCTGGAACTGCTTCAATATCCTGAAGAACTTCGGGGTTATCTGATTGAAATTCAAGTAAGAATCTATATTTACAACAGGCACGGCCACTTCTTTTGAGATATGCGAGGCGACGTATGCCTCGAAACGCTCGCTGAACTCTTTAAGATTTTCTTCCTTCAAAGTCAGCCCGGCCGCATATATATGCCCTCCGAAATTTTCAAGTATGTCGGAGCAGCTTTCTATCGCCTCGTACAGATCAAAGCCTGCCACACTCCTGGCGGAACCGGTAATCAGACCGTTCTGGGTACCTGTAAGGACTATTGTCGGCTTGTAAAAGGCCTCTACCAAACGCGAAGCCACTATGCCGACCACTCCCCTATGCCACGCCGGATTGTAAACGACAGTGGCGCTGCTTTTCTCGAAATCCGGAAAAGAACGCACCATTTCCTTGGCCTGCTCGGTTATCTCGCGGTCTATGCTCTTGCGCTCGTTATTGTATTCATTGATTTCTTTTCCTATTTTCCTCGCCACCTCGTCGTCATCGCACACGAGCAGTTCCACGGCCCTGCGCCCCGACTCCATCCTGCCGGCGGCATTGATTCTCGGGCCTATCTTGAAAACTATGTCATCGATCGTGATCTTGCATCTGTCCAATCCTGACAGCCTGATCATCGAAAGCAATCCCTTGCGCGGGGACTCGTTTATCTGTTTCAGGCCGTAGTATGCAAGGATACGGTTTTCCCCGACTACCGAAACAAGGTCGGCGGCTATGCTGACCGCCAAGAGATCCAGATAAGGGGTTATCTGCTCGAAAGGTATGCCGTAAAGGGACGAATACGCCTGGACCAGTTTGAATCCCACGCCGCATCCCGACAAATCGTCAAAAGGATAGTTGCAGTCGCTCCGTTTCGGATCCAACACCGCAACGGCTGCAGGAAGCTCGTTTTCAGGCAAATGATGGTCGCACACGATTATATCCAATCCTTTGTCCCGCGCATAATCCACTTTGGCGTTTGCCTTTATCCCGCAGTCCAAAGTTATCACCAAAGTGAAACCGTGTTCCTCCGCCCAGTCCAATCCCCTGTAAGACAGACCGTAGCCGTCGGTATACCTGTCAGGTATGTAAAAATCCACATTCGGTGTAAGCGAAGAGAGAAAAGAATACACCAAAGCGACGGCAGTCGTCCCGTCCACATCGTAATCCCCGTAAACAAGTATCTTTTCCCCGCCGGCAACCGCACGGTGCAGCCTCTCCACGGCCTTGTCCATGTCCTTCATCAGGAACGGGTCATGGAGTCTGGACAAATCAGGACGGAAGAACTCACGTGCATCTTGAAATGTCGTGATGCCGCGCTGCACAAGCAGTTCGGCAAGCACCCTGTCTATGCCCAGCTCTGTGGACAGACGGCTGACTATTTCCGGATCTTCCGGACGTTTAAGCACCCATTTTCTTTCTATTGCCATAACATGCAAAGTTATCATTTATTGCAGAAAAACAAAAATCTTTCTGCAATACCGCCACTAAGAAGCAGTTTAAAATTTTTATGATTAAATTTGCAGGATATTATTTTACTAACGGACGACATTAATACCAAAACGACAATGAGCAACTTGGAGAATTTAAACGAAATGGAGCTCCAAAGAAGGGCTTCGCTGCAGAAACTCAGGGAACTCGGCATTGACCCGTACCCGGCACCGCTTTATCCCGTAAACGCATCGGCCGCAGAGATAAAACAGGGTTATTCGGAAGAAAAAGGCAACTTCTCCGATGTGACCATAGCCGGCAGGATCATGAGCCGCAGGATCATGGGAGCGGCGGCATTCATCGAATTGCAGGACGAAAGCGGACGTATCCAAGTATATATAAAACGTGACGAAATCTGCCCCGGGGAAGACAAGACCATGTACAACACGGTTTTCAAGAAACTCCTCGACATCGGCGACATCATAGGCATCAGGGGATTCGCATTTATCACCCAGACAGGCGAACTCAGCGTGCATGCAAAGGAACTGACCGTATTGAGCAAATCGCTCAGGATACTTCCTATCGTAAAACAGAAGGACGGGGAAGTCTTCGATGCGTTTTCCGATCCCGAGCTCAAATACAGGCAGCGCTATGTGGACCTCATCGTGAATCCACAGGTGAAGGACACTTTCATCAAAAGGAGCCTGATAGTATCCACCATGAGGGAATATTTCAACGAAGCAGGGTGCCTTGAAGTGGAAACCCCTATCCTTCAATCCATTCCGGGAGGGGCTAACGCAAGGCCGTTCATAACGCACCATAACGCCCTCGACATTGACCTGTATCTGAGAATCGCCAACGAGCTGTACCTGAAAAGACTGATTGTCGGAGGGTTCAACGGGGTGTACGAATTTGCCAAAAATTTCCGCAACGAAGGCATGGACAAGACCCACAACCCTGAATTTACATGCGTGGAAATCTATGTGGCATACAAGGACTACATCTGGATGATGGAATTCGTGGAGAAACTCCTTGAAAAGATAGCATTGCGCCTGCACGGCACGACCGAAGTCGAACTCGACGGGAAGAAAATCTCGTTCAAGGCCCCTTTCCGCCGCCTTCCAATGCTGGAAGCAATAAAGGAATATGCCGGAGTGGACGTAAAAGGCATGGACGAGGAAGAGCTTAGGGACACATGCAAGAGACTCGGCGTGGAGACGGACAAGACCATGGGCAAAGGCAAGCTCATAGACGCCATTTTCGGCGAGTACTGTGAAAAGCACCTTGTACAGCCTACTTATATCATAGACTATCCTGTCGAGACATCCCCTCTAACGAAAAGGCACCGCAAGGATCCTTCCCTGACAGAACGGTTCGAGCTTTTCGTAAACGGGAAAGAACTCGCGAATGCATACAGCGAGCTCAATGACCCTATCGACCAGCTCGAAAGGTTCAAAGAGCAGTTAAGGCTCAAAGACAAGGGGGACGACGAGGCCATGTTCATAGACATGGACTTCATCAGGGCATTGGAATACGGCATGCCTCCTACGTCGGGACTCGGAATCGGCATCGACCGCCTAACCATGTTCATGACAGGATCCCCTACGATACAGGACGTGCTTTTCTTCCCTCAGATGAGACCTGAAAAAAGAGAAGGAAAGGAAAACAAAGAATGAAATCCGAAAAGATAACATCTACCGCCAATCCAAAGATAAAGGAGTTACGCTCCCTTATGGAAAAGCCTCGCGAAAGGGAGGAAAAAGGGCTGTTCGTAACCGAAGGCGTAAGGGAGACCCTGCATTGCCTGGATGCGGGGTTTGTACCCCGTGCCGTTTTCCATTCTCCTGAAATATCCGGAGACGGTCTGGGAAAAATCCTGTCGGCGATAAAAGAAAACCGGCATCTTTCCGCCGCTTCGGAAAGGCTTTGTATTTTCGAGGTTTCCCCGGAAGTCTATTCCAGAATAGCCTACCGCGAAGGCACGGAAGGCATAGTCGCGGAAGTTCATGCAAAAAAGCCCATGCGCTTGGACGACCTGCGCATAGATGTACCGAAAACCGGAAAGGAACCGCTTGTCGCCGTCATAGAAAACGTGGAAAAACCCGGCAACATAGGAGCCATACTGAGAAGCGCCGAAGGCTGCGGGGCGGATGCCTTGATAGTCTGCGGGAAGGGATGCGACATATACAATCCCAACCTGATTCGGGCAAGCATCGGCGCTGTTTTCAGGATCCCGGTCGTGACATGCACTACCACGGAAGCCATAGACTGGCTGAAAAAGAACGGCATACTCATCTATACAGCCCAGCTTCAGGATTCAGAGACCTATTATGATACCGACCTGTCGAAAGGCTGCGCCATAGTACTCGGAAGCGAAGACAAAGGGCTGGGCAATGAATGGAGGAAAGCCGCCGACGGGCATATCCGCATACCGATGCTCGGCAGGCTCGATTCATTGAACGTATCCGTTTCGGCCGGCATACTATTGTATGAGGCGCTGAGACAACGCATGGCACGATGAACTCCCGTTCACGCACTTTAGACATGAAACTCAAAACCGCAATACACAGACCATGATTTTGGATCAAAACAAGCATACAAAACGATTCGGACTGATCGGCAGTCCGATAGGGCATTCCCTGAGCCCGGCGCTGTTTAATGCCGCATACGGCGGGAAATACTCTTACGACCTGATCGAGGAGGCCGGCTTCAAAGAATCGATAGTCCGGTTCCTGTCGGACTACGACGGCATAAACGTCACTTCCCCTTACAAAAGGCTGGCTTTTGAAGAAGCCGACACATACGATGACGTCGTAAGGCGCATCGGGGCCGCTAACATATTGATGAAAAACGAAGACGAAAGCATAACGGCCGCAAACAGCGATTATGCCGGACTGAGGATGGTGCTCGGAGACCATTTCGAGATAGAAGACAATGAAGCCGGGGCCGAGAAAATCAGGACACTCGTAATCGGTTGCGGCGGAGCCGGAATGGCTGCCGCCTGCGCTTCTGCCGACTTGGGAATGGAAACCGTCATAGTAAACCGCACCCAGGCCGCCGTCGAAAGATTCGTATCGAGACCGGGAAACGGGAACATCATTCCGGGAAAAATGCACGACCTCGAACACCTGATGGAAGAAAGCCATCTTATCATTTATACCGTACCGGTGGTGATGGAAGAGATACGCAAGATGCCGAAACGCTTCTTCACAGGCAAAAGCATTTTCGAGGCCAACTATGCGAACCCTTCATTTTCAAGACAGTTCCGAGGGCTGACATTCAGCAACGGGCTTTTATCCTTAAAAAAGGATTCCATCTGGATGCCTCAAAGATGTTACTATCTTTCAGGGAAAGTATGGCTGCTCGCACAAGCGATCACAGGCTTCCGCATACTCACAGGCGAAAGGCCCGATGAAGCGGCAATGCTGAAGGCGGCATCCGAAACGAAAAAAACGACTGACTTTTAAACACAAACAATATGGCACTCAACAAAGCCCTGCTGATAGGCAACGTGGGAAAAGACCCCGACGTAAGATATTTGGACAATAACACCAAGGTGGCATCATTCACCATTGCCACCACAGAAAGGTACAGGGACAGGAACAACGAGCTGAAAGAGATGACGGAATGGCACAACATAGTATGCTGGCGCCGGAATGCCGACATTGTAGAACAATACGTAAAGAAAGGCACGCAGCTGTTCATCGAAGGCCGCATCCGTACCCGCAACTGGGATGACCAGAACGGCATAAAGCACTATGTAACCGAAATCCATGCAGACAACATCCAGCTGCTCGGAAGAAAACCGGCTTCCGACAACGGATACCAGCAGCAAGGAGCGCAACAGGCGTATCAGCCGCAGACACCGCAGGCCCGGCCCGCACAGCAGGTCCCGCAATCAGCACCTTTAAACATTGACAATGCGGATGACGACGACCTGCCGTTCTGAACAGATACATATAACCACGGACAGGAATGCCGGAAAGCGCCTGTCCCATTTCTGGGGACCAGCGATGCTTCCTGCCGGCTATCCATATCCCGAATACATTGACAGCGACGGAGATCCGTGGCCGTACAATTTCATTTGCCAGATCGACCTCGGGGATATTGCGCCGCTTGATACCGGGAATCTGTTGCCACATAAAGGATTACTGTCGTTTTTCTGCAAGATCGACCATTATCTCGGGAATTACGGCGCGGCTTACAGCATAGGCGGTTACATCAGTGATGCAGAAGACGTAAAGGTACTTTATTTCCCCGATTGCGACGGATTTGAAGAAATCATGCCGGCAGACGAAGACGGCAACCCATTGTATCCTCAGGAACTGCCTGTCGTTTTCTCCGACAGGCCAAAGAAAAGGCATACGGAAGAACATGCATTATTCGCCCCTCCCGTCCACCGGGAATGGGAGAACTGGGATCATCCTTTCGAAGACTGGATCATCCTGCTGCAAGTGGATTCGTTCGAAGGGACGGACTTCAATCTCAATTTCATGGATTGCGGGGTACTGGTTTTCCTGATTTCACCGGAAGACCTTGCGGCACGGCGCTTCGACAACGTAAGGGCTATCGTGCTATCGACTTAGAAGTTCTGTATGGATTCTTGGGAGGATGACTAAGTTTTTGTACCGCTCACGAGTTTTTATTATATATTTGCCTGCGGCAGAAATACGGTTCACGCCTCGGCATAACAAATAAATTTGTTCTGCTCTCGGCTTCCGCGTATATTTGCACCATATTTTATAATAGGACATGGCTATCATCAGAGAAGTATTGGGCTTTACCCCCGTAATAGGGGAAAGATGCTTTATTGCAGAGAACGCCGCCATCATAGGAGATGTGAAAATAGGCGACGATTGCAGTATCTGGTACGGGACGGTACTGCGCGGAGATGTCAATTCGATAATCATAGGGGACCGTGTGAACATTCAGGACGGTGCCGTGTTGCACACATTGTACAAACGCTCGGTCGTAGAAATCGGCAATGACGTTTCAGTCGGTCACAATGCCGTGATACACGGAGCGAAAATCGGCAATAACGTGCTTGTCGGCATGGGAGCCGTGCTTCTGGACAATGTAGTCGTCCCTGACAACACCATCATCGCCGCCGGCGCGGTCGTACTGAGCAATTCGGTATTGGAACCGGGGATTTACGCAGGCGTGCCTGCCAAGAAAGTAAAGGACTCGTCCGAAACGGTCGCCGATATGACCAAGAACAATGCAGCCGGATACCTTCGATACAAAGAATGGTTCCTTGACGGCAGTGTGCGTGACGAATACAGGAACAAACGATAACGGATATATTTTAGATTCATTAATATTTTTGATCATGAAACGGAATTTAATTTTAATCATGGCAGCAGTTGCCATGCTGGCATCATGTAACAACAAAGGTTACGTGATTGAAGGCACTTTCGTCAATACGGACGATTCCGTATCGGTTGAAAGGAAAGCGTATCTTTTCTCCGAATTCAGCAATGTCACCGATACAGCTGACATCATAGACGGGAAATTCACTTTTAAAGGACAAATCGAACAGCCTGTGCCTTATTTCATAGGCATAGAAGGGATGCAGGGAGGAGCAGAAATCTTCCTTGAAAACGGAAAATACACCGCTGAGATAGAGCAAAGCGGCCCTTACATGTCATACAGCCTCATAAACGGAGGAAACACACAGAGCATATTTTACAATACAGCCAAAATCCATAACGACGTTATGGACAAATACGGCATAGACATGGACTCTTTTCTGACCGAGATGTATTCACCGGACATTACTGAAGAAAGGATGAACGAGATGCAGGAAATAATGAATAAGGCATTTGCTGAATCGGATTCACTGCAAAACCTTATCATCGAAGCATACGAGGCGGAAAATCCATTGTCCTACTATGCATTGACAAGGCTTTATTACGACATGGGAACCATGTCCCTCGAGGACATTGCCGAAGAATTGCAGCCTTACACTGAAAACGGCACATTCGCTTCAAGTCCTTTGGTTAAAAAGATTTCCGAATACCTTACGGCGAACAGCCATCTGATGAAAGGCCAGCCGGCCCCGGACTTCACTGTTCCGGACATGGAAGGCAACGATGTTACCTTCTCCTCCATCTACCCTAAGCACAAAGTCACTATGATAGATTTCTGGGCTTCTTGGTGCGGTCCTTGCCGCAATTTCAATCCTGTCCTGGTGGAAATATACAATGAATACCACGACAAAGGCTTTGAAATCGTCGGCGTATCGATGGACAACGACAAGGAGTCCTGGCTGCAGGCAATAAAGGACGACGGCCTGACATGGATACAGCTTTCAGACCTTGCATACTGGAACACTAAACCGAGGGAACTTTACAACGTATCCTATATTCCGCAAAACGTCCTGGTAGACAGCGAGGGCAAGATCATTGCCACCAAGCTCGACGAGGCTGGGCTTGAAGAAGTCCTTGACGAATATCTCGGAGAATAAGAAATTGTTTGGCAGCTGTATCCTTTATTTCCTTGCTACGGCCACGGCAGGAATTAAGATATGGACTTACAATTCACTGTGTATTAATATACTGTAAAATTTCAAGGGAAAATTGGTGTGGATTCTGACGGCTTATAAACTGCTCAGAATCCACACTTGTTTTTTGCGCCGTTTTTACAACTACTTGATGTTCTTTATATTCGCAAGATTGAGGTTAATTCCAGCCGTGGCCGCAGCGGCGAAAGATTACTGATGCTTCTTTTGAAAATTCAAAACTGTATTTTATTTTTGCCTGCATACCTATTGACTCATCGAATAATGACTAAATATAAACACATGCACTTTTCTTTGCGGTGCCTGACTGTCCTTGCTTTCGCGGCCATTCTGTCGGCAGGCTGTTCCAAAGCCGATGATATCACAGATGAAATACCGGAGCCAGACGGCTGGCAGACTGAAATTTCAGACCTCAGGTCAAGATGGAAACAGGCAAACCTTGACGGGGAACACGAAAAAATAATAGAAATGACCCGTCCATACCTGCAGGAAGCACTCCGGCGCAAAGATACCGTGACGGCAATCAACTGCCTGCTGTCCATCGCACAGGCATATATCTTCATCGAGGACAAGGACTCGGTAAAGGCATACCTGGATCTTTCCGAAAAATTGGACAACGGCAATATCGGATCCGAATTGTCTGCAATGTTGGACAACATACTCGGCATTTACACTATGAAATTCGAGTCGGATTATTCACGCGCCCTTGAATATTTCCTCAGCGGATACAGTGAAATACAGGGCACCGACAATTACCGGAACCAAATAGCGTTCCTCGGAAACATAGTAAGCATCTTCTATACCCAGTCCGATCCCAACGGTCTCACATACGCACGGGAAGCATGGGCATTGGCCAATGACTGCGAGATGGAAGACTTTTCCCTTTGTCTTGCCAGCATATCAATGGCACAGATGTTATTCATTACCGGCGAGACCGACAGTTCGGCCTGTTACATCGACAGGGCGGAATATTATGCGAAAAAAGACGGGATAAAACTGGCCTATTCACTCATAGCCCTGATAGATGCGGACATAAACGCCATGCTCGGCAATGCTGCGGCTGCCGATTCGCTTTACACGGAAGCAATGAAATATTTCCAGTACGCTGAACCGGGAACAATAGGACTTTGCTACCTGCACTACGGACGATTCTGTGAAGAGACAGGGCATACCGGCAAAGCGATGGAACTGTACCGGAAAGGTATTGAACTGTCGTATTACAGGAAAAATGTAGAGCTGAGACACAGGTTCCTGTACCACATAGCCCTTCTGGCCAACGAGAAAGGAGAGACTGAAGAAGCTTTGGACGCGTCGTTAAGATATGTCATGCTTAATGACGAGCTGTCGTACATGCGCAAGACACAGGATTTCAACAGCCTGATACTGAAAAACAGGCAGATGGAATACGACAACGAGATACAGGCCAAGGAGCTCGCGTTGCTGCGCGCCGACAAAAAGATATACACTTCCGTATTCATCACGGCCATAGTCATCATATCCCTGTTATTCGTGCTCCTGCTGTACATGCGGCGGAACCGGATGTACAGGCTCCTGTCAATGCAATACAACAATTTCGTGCAGAGGATCAACAACGAGAACATCCGTCAGGCCCCCGAGGGTGATATGCAGCGCGGGACGGAGGCTGAAGATGCGGCCGACGCCGAATTGTACAAACGGATAGAGGATCTTATGAAAAACGGGAAATTCTACAGCAACAAAGACATATCCCTGAAAACATTGTCCGACGCCCTGGACACTAACCGCACATACGTGTCCCGGGCAATCAACAAATATGCGGACATGAATTTTTACAATTATATCAACATGCACCGCATCATGGAGGCGGCAAGGCTCATGTCTTCCCCGTCATTCGACACACCGTTGAAAGTCCTCGCCGACGAATTGGGATTTTCCTCCGTATCGGCTTTCTACAAGGCATTCAGCAAAGAGACCGGGTGTACCGCCGCAAGGTACAGGAAAGAAATCAGCATGTCGATGAAGAAAAAAGCGGTTTAAGTTTATTCCAATAGGTCAAATTGTTGTTCCGGTGCTTCAAATTGAAGCAGAACCATAAAAACAGTCTTGTATTTTCATTTCATAAAATGGAAATTTGCGCCATAGACTTCCATAGACTGAAATACAAACTAAAAATACAAGACCTATATGAATGTTGCAAAAATCTTAATTCTCCCGGCCTTATTCATTTCTCTGATATTGCCGGTGACGGGATGCCAGGAAGAAATCCCGCAAACAGTGACATCCGTCATGCTTGACGAGACATCTGTCACGATGATCAAAGGCTCTACCCACCGGCTGTCGGCCGTCGTGCTTCCTGAAGGCATTGAAACTTCATTGGAATGGACGTCCACCGACACGCTTGTCGCGACAGTATCGCAAGACGGCGATGTTCTGGCCGTAGAAGAAGGACAGTGCAGGATATGGGCACGTTCAGGAGCATTCATGGCAGTATGCGATGTCGAGGTACTGAAAGTCCCTGACGAAAGCATAGTACTCAACGAAACCTCGATAGAAATCATGCCCGGTGAACAGTTCCAGCTTACGGCAACCATAAACATGCAGGAAGTACGCTCCGAAGATATTCTGGAATGATCCTCTTCCGACATGAATGTGGCCGTAGTGGACTCTGCCGGCATGGTAACCGCGATGAAAACCGGCGAAGCCACTGTAACTGCAGAGTTCATGGGAGTCACCGCCGAATGCAAAATAAATGTAGTGGACATTCCTGTTTCGGAGATAAGGTTGTCGTCTGACAAATTAAGCCTGTTCGCGGGCGAGACCTCTACGATAGAAGCCGTGATACTTCCTATAAATGCGACCGATCAGGAAATATCGTGGACCTCATCCGACGCATCCGTGGCTTCCGTATCAGCCGCCGGCGAAGTGACAGCATTGGCAACCGGCGAAACCACTATCACGGCAGAATGCGGAGGGATAACCGAAGAGTGTTCCATCACAGTAGTGATGCCTGATGCAAAAACAGGAGATTACTATTACAGCGACGGCACATGGTCTTCAGAATTGAATGGAGACAAGGAAGTGATAGGAATCGTATTCTGGGTGGGAGACCCGACATTCAATGACAATGCCCTGAAAAGCGAACATCCCGACTGCACTCACGGATTGGTAATAGCCCTGAATGAGACCGAAAGCGCATGGCAGGAAAACTGGAGTTCATGCGGGACATCGATAAGCGACTGGATTACAGCCAACACGGATTATGCAGCAATAGCCACGGGCACCAATATGGGCGATCCTCTTAACACGATCATCGGGTACAACAACACCTGCGGCATCGAAGCCTTCCATACAGATCCGTCAAATTCGGCATGGCCGGTACAGGCGATGCAGTACATCATGGATTACCGCGAACAATGCCCGGCTCCCGAAACATCGAGCGACTGGTACCTGCCAAGCATAAAAGAACTTTCACTGCTCATTACCGGAATATACGACAACAATATTTACAATATCGGGAACAACACATCGAACCGGCCTCTCATCAATGAGAAACTGTCGTCAATACCGGAAGCCGTATTGATATCCGAATCAAAGATGTACCATTCGAGCTCTGAAAATCTCTGGAGCTACATTTACCAGATAAACAATACCGGAATGCTGATGGCTTACGACAAAAGTTATTCATGTCTCGTAAGGGCGGTGCTTGCTTTCTAAACGGTGTTTATGGAATAAGACATTATAAATAACGACAAATGAGGATAAGATCATGACTATAAAGAAATACTATATGGCGGCATTATCGACAATTATCTTTATCACCGCCTTGATTGCACTCCAAGGGTGCAACAACCAGGAAAACATCTCCTTGGATTTGGAAGAGACATCGATACAGATACAGGTCGGTGAAACATACCGATTGAACGCAACCGTATCCGGCAACAACTCCATAGCGTGGGAAAGCGGCAACAATGCCGTTGCGACAGTGGACGCATCAGGCCTGGTGAGAGGAGTTTCCATCGGCTCGGCGACGATAGAGGCAAGCTGCGGTGGAAAGACAGCCGTCTGCGAAGTCACTGTGACCGAGGCTACAGCCGAAAGCATTGTACTGTCGAACGAAGCTCTCAGCATGGTCGCCGGCGAGACATTCGCCCTTGAAGCCGAAATCTCGCCTGAACATTCAGCAATAACGTGGGAAACGAGCAATCCGGCAATCGCCACCGTGGACGGGAACGGAAATATCACCGCCATCAATGAAGGAACTGCAGAAATATCGGCCACGAGCGGCGAAACATCGGCCACTTGCTTGGTAACAGTGGCGGCAGCACCGCAGATAGGAGATTTCTACTACTCGGACGGCACATGGTCTTCAGAGCCGGACGGAAGCAAGACCCCTATAGCCGTAGTATTCTACACCGGCGACCCTTCCGTGAACGATGAGGCCATGCAAAACGAGAAACCTTGGTGTACCCACGGCCTTGCCGTATCACTGGATCTTTTAGAAAACTACGGATATGCGGCATGGCAGACTAACTACACTGAATACGGAGGCGAAGTAGGAAGCTGGATCATGGCAAACACACAATACGAGACCACTTTCGTACATCCGTCAGAAGAAAACTCTGCATTGTTGAACTACATATTGGGATACAACAACACAAAAGGCATAGAGGCATTCAACTACGTTCCAGAACACTACGATTATCTTGTGGATGCCGTCCAATATATTACAGACTACAGGAAACAATGCCCCGCTCCGGCCGCATCGAGCGACTGGTACCTGCCATCGGTGATCGAGCTCCTGTATATCGGGACAAATGACATACCGGACGGCTCCAATATAATGAACGATGTATTCCCGTTGAATACCATATATACTGTAAATGAGAGCATCGAAAAAACCGGAGGCCTGCCTGTAGAAATAAGTAGCCGCCCGTACCTTTCAAGCATGGAAAGCGTTTCTGGCAGCATGCATGTGGTATTATTCGCCAGTGTCACTGAAAAGGCAGGTGCATTCACCAGCGACAAAAACGTGGCACTCCACAATATCCGCCCTGTACTGGCATTCTAATTGCTATTGACTTCTATCAAATAAAAACGTTTCATACATTAAAAGGATTTTGGATTACCGAAGGATGCGCCGGCCGGCGCATCCTTTTTTAGTACTGGACGGCTTTGCAGACGGCTTCACGGGCACTGCCTTACAAACGGTTTTGCGAACAGCCTTGCGAAGAACCTTGCGAAGAACCTTGCGGACGGTATGGCGGACGATATGGCGGCAAGAACAGGACTGGTATATAAAAACGGAATCTGCTGGAGCGCCCGGACTTAATTCGGCATTTTATAACTAACTGATAATATGTACATTATCACAGTCTCCGCAATTTTCGATTGCTCCAGCAGTTTTCACAAATAGCTCCTTTCCGGGCAACGGGAAACAGGAAGCCGCGCTTCGGCAATGCACACGCAGACTTTACAAACGTGCATCGTATATTTTGTCTTTTCTACAGAGAAGTGAACCGTTTTCACCGGCGCATCCTTTTTTGTAATATCGGGAACAGCATAACTTAATTTACAAGCACATAAATCATTATATATCACAATATTACTGAAATCAAATAGAAAATTCTTGTGCCAGAAGAGGTTCACCCCGACCTCTTCTGGCACAGTATTTTTTGCTATTTTTACAATTCAATTCACTGTATAATAGCAGATTATACAGACATTACTTAAGCCGTGCCGTTCGCGTTATTCCCAAAATTCCTGTCTTAGAAATTCCTTTGCCGCCGCCTGCCGAATCAAGGACACTCATACAAAGCAAGAGCCGCCCGGGATTTCCGGAGCGGCTCTTGCAAATTATTTTAAACAGTCTGTTGTCGCAATCCTGCAACAGGACCCGTGATTTACTCTTGTATCGTCTCTCCTTTGGCAGACAAGGCCTTGAGGCTGTCGATAGAGGTAACTATCAGGTCGTTGTACTCGCGTTGTCCCGTTCCGGCCGGAATAAGGTGGCCGCAGATGACATTTTCCTTCAGGCCTTCCAAAGTATCGACTTTTCCGCGTATTGCAGCCTCGCTCAATACCTTGGTTGTCTCCTGGAAAGATGCCGCCGACATGAAACTGTTGGTTCTCAATGCAGCACGGGTAATACCCTGAAGCACTTGGGTCGAAGTCGCCGGAATGGCATCCCTTGCCTCTACCAATCTGAGATCCTGCCTGCGGAGAGAAGTGTTCTCGTCCCTCAATTCCCTGAGGCTGACAATCATGCCCGGTTTCAATTTTGTCGAATCACCGGCATCGAGAATGAACTTCTTGTCGAAAATACTGTCGTTCTCCTCAACGAAATCCCACTTATCGACCATTTGTTCCGGCAAGAACCTCGTATCGCCCGGATCGATTATCTGGACTTTACGCATCATCTGCCTTACAATGATTTCAAAATGCTTGTCGTTGATCTTAACGCCCTGCATCCTGTAGACGCTCTGTATCTCATTGACGATATACTCCTGTACCTTTATAGGTCCCTGTATGGCAAGTATGTCGGTCGGGGATATCGCACCGTCCGAAAGACGCATACCGGCCTTTACATAGTCGTTTTCCTGAACAAGTATCTGTTTCGAAAGAGGAACAAGGTATGTCTTCTTTTCACCTGACTTGTTCTGGATGATGATTTCACGGTTGCCCCTCTTGACTTTGCCCATAATGACCTCGCCGTTAATCTCTGAAACGATTGCAGGGTTGGACGGGTTACGCGCCTCGAACAACTCGGTAACACGAGGAAGACCTCCGGTAATATCCCCGGATTTGCCGATAGCGCGCGGAATCTTGATTATGACATCGCCGACATTGATTTCAGCCCCGTCTTCCACCATGATATGCGCACCGACAGGAAGGTTATACTGCTTGATGTCGTTCCCGTCATTGTCGAGTATGTGAATGGTAGGGTTCTTCGATTTGTCACGGGACTCGATGATGACTTTCTCTTTATGGAGAGAATATTCATCAGCCGCTTCTTCCCTATATGTCACGCCCTCGATAAGACTGTCGAAACGCGCACGTCCAGAAGTTTCCACTATGGTAACGGCGTTGTATGCATCCCATTCGCAGATCTTGTCACCTTTGGCGACTTTTTCACCATTGGTCTTGTACAATGTCGCGCCGTAAGGGACATCATATTGCGACAAAGTAATGCCGGTGTTCTCGTCCACTACCTTGACTTCAGTGGTACGGCTTACGACTATCAGCTTGTCCTTGTCGCCTTCTTTGCGTACGATGGTGCGGAGTTCTTCAAACTCAAGACGGCCGTCGTACTTGGCGATGATTTCACTTTCGGACGCCGTGCTGGATGCAGTACCTCCGACGTGGAATGTACGGAGCGTAAGCTGGGTACCCGGCTCTCCGATGGACTGTGCGGCAATGACACCGACAACTTCGCCTTTCTCTACCATCCTTCCGGTAGCAAGGTTCCTTCCGTAACATTTGGCGCAAACGCCTTTGCGTGAATCGCAGGTAAGTACAGAACGGATCTCTACCTGTTCTATAGGAAGGCTTTCTATCAAAGCCGCAATGTCTTCGGTAATCTCTTCGCCGGCACGGATAATCAGCTCGCCGGTAAGAGGATTGTAAATGTCATGAACCGAAGTACGTCCCAATATCCTTTCCGCAAGCGTTTCCACCACTTCATCCTTGTTCTTCACGGCCGTTGCTATGAGGCCTCTCAAGGTACCGCAATCTTCTTCATTGATGATGACATCATGGGAAACGTCCACGAGCCTACGGGTAAGATAACCTGCATCGGCAGTTTTCAATGCCGTATCGGCAAGACCCTTGCGCGCACCGTGAGTCGATATGAAGTATTCGAGCACCGAAAGTCCTTCCTTGAAATTGGAAAGAATAGGGTTTTCAATGATTTCCGCGCCCTGTGAACCGGATTTCTGAGGTTTTGCCATCAGTCCGCGCATACCGCAAAGCTGACGTATCTGCTCCTTCGAACCACGGGCACCGGAATCCAACATCATGAACACAGGATTGAAGCCCTGCTGGTCGTTGGAAATACGCTGCTCGACTATCCTGGTGAGCTTGTTGTTCACGGTAGTCCACAAGTCTATGATCTTATTGTAACGCTCGTTGTTGGTTATAAGTCCCATCCCGTAATTGTTCATGATTTCGGAAACTGTCTTATATCCGTTTTCAACAAGGTCTTTCTTTTCGTCAGGGATGATCACATCGCCGAGGTTGAAAGAAAGGCCGCCCTTGAACGCCATTGTATAACCGAGATTCTTGATGTCGTCGAGGAACTGTGCGGTACGTGCCACGCTCGTCGCTTTCAGCACGTTGGAAATGATATCACGCAGGTTCTTCTTTGTAAGGAGCGTATTGATATAGCCGACTTCCTTAGGCACGAGCTGGTTTACGATGACACGCCCTGCCGTCGTCTTTATCATGGACTGCCCGCCGTCCTTGTCCGTTATCCTTACTTCGATATTGGCATGTATGTCGATGGCCTTCTCGTTCAATGCTATTATGACCTCTTCCGGGCCATAGAACTTCATCCCCTCTCCTTTCGCCCCTTCACGAGGTTTCGTGATATAATAGAGTCCGAGCACCATGTCCTGTGAAGGCACGGTTATAGGAGCGCCGTTGGCCGGGTTCAGGATATTGTGCGAACCGAGCATCAGCAACTGGGCCTCGAGGATCGCGGCATTTCCAAGAGGAAGATGGACTGCCATCTGGTCTCCGTCGAAGTCGGCGTTGAAGGCCGTACATGCCAAAGGATGCAGCTGGATAGCCTTGCCCTCTATGAGTTTAGGCTGGAAAGCCTGAATACCGAGCCTGTGAAGCGTCGGCGCACGGTTAAGCAATACCGGATGCCCTTTCATCACATTTTCGAGGATATCCCAGATTACAGGATCCTTGCGGTCCACTATTTTCTTTGCGGATTTCACGGTCTTTACGATTCCGCGCTCGATAAGTTTCCTTATGATGAACGGTTTGTAAAGCTCTGCCGCCATGAACTTAGGCAGTCCGCATTCGTGCATTTTCAGTTCCGGACCGACCACGATTACAGAACGCGCCGAATAGTCTACACGTTTACCCAAAAGGTTCTGACGGAAACGTCCCTGTTTTCCTTTAAGGCTGTCGGACAATGACTTCAATGCCCTGTTGGCTTCCGTCTTGACAGCATTGGATTTCCTTGAGTTGTCGAAGAGCGAATCCACGGCTTCCTGAAGCATACGCTTCTCGTTACGGAGAATGACTTCCGGAGCCTTTATCTCGATAAGCCTCTTCAGACGGTTGTTTCTGATGATAACACGCCTGTAAAGGTCATTAAGGTCGGAAGTCGCGAAACGTCCTCCGTCCAACGGCACCAACGGCCTCAAGTCAGGCGGGATGACAGGAATGATCTTCATGATCATCCATTCCGGACGGTTTACATTGCGCGATTCCCTGAAAGCTTCGATGACACTCAGTCTTTTGAGAGCTTCCGCCTTCCTCTGCTGTGAGGTTTCTGTCTCTATCTTATACCTTAAATCATACGAGAGCTGATCGTAATCCACCTTCTTCAGCATGTCATATATGACCTCGGCTCCCATTCCGGCCACGAACTTCTCAGGATCATCCTCAGGCAAGGACCTGTTTTCTTCAGGGAGCTTGTCCATTATGTCGAGATATTCGTCTTCGGAGAGCAGATCCCCATTGGCCACCCCGTATTCGGAAGCGGCGCCGGCGTTCACTACGATATATTTTTCATAATATATGATAGCTTCCAATTTCTTGGAAGGGATGCCCAACAGATATCCTATCTTGTTCGGATTGGAACGGAAATACCATATATGCGCGACAGGCACGGTCAGTTTGATATGGCCCATCCTCTCGCGGCGGACTTTCTTTTCAGTTACCTCCACGCCGCAACGGTCGCATATTATGCCTTTGTAGCGTATCCTCTTGTATTTTCCGCAATGACATTCATAATCCTTGGACGGGCCAAAGATGCGTTCACAGAAAAGGCCGTCCCTTTCAGGTTTGTATGTCCTGTAATTGACCGTTTCCGGTTTGAGGACTTCGCCTGAAGAGCGTTCATAAATTTCTTCCGGAGACGCCAAACCTATGCTTATCCGAGTGAAATTGCTTTTTATCTTATTGTCTTTTTTCATCTCTCTTACTTAATTGTCATAGATTGTTTAATAACCTCATTGCCTATTGTAGATTGACGCTCAATCCCAATCCGCGCAATTCGTGCAAGAGCACGTTGAGTGATTCCGGTATTCCCGGAGCCGGCATAGGATCGCCCTTGACTATGGCCTCGTATGCACGCGAACGTCCGGTTACATCATCAGACTTGACTGTCAGTATTTCCTGCAATGTATGCGCCGCGCCGAATGCCTCAAGCGCCCATACCTCCATCTCTCCGAAACGCTGGCCTCCGAACTGTGCCTTACCTCCGAGAGGCTGCTGGGTAATAAGCGAATAAGGTCCGATGGAACGCGCATGCATCTTGTCGTCTACCATGTGTCCCAATTTGATCATGTAAATCACGCCGACGGTTGCAGGCTGGTCGAACCAGTCGCCCGTGCCTCCATCCCTCAGGTATGTCTTTCCATATCTCGGAAGGCCTGCCTTGTCCGTGTATTCGCATATATTCTCGAGGCTTGCACCGTCGAAAATAGGGGTGCTGAATGTCAGCCCCAATTCTTTTCCGGCCCAGCCGAGGACAGTCTCATAAATCTGTCCCAGGTTCATACGGGACGGCACGCCGAGAGGATTCAATACTATGTCCACCGGAGTTCCGTCCGACAGGAACGGCATGTCTTCATCACGCACGATCTTGGCAACTATGCCCTTGTTACCGTGACGTCCTGCCATTTTGTCCCCGACGCGTATCTTACGCTTCTTGGCAACATAGACCTTGGCAAGCTGCATTATTCCGGTAGGAAGCTCGTCACCTATGGTTATATTGTACTTCTGGCGTTTCAATTCCGCATCGTACTCCTTATATGCTATCACGAAGTTGTTGATAAGTGTCTTTATCAACTCGTTGCAATGATTGTCGGTTGTCCATCCGGTAGGATCTATGTTTTCATAATTCAATGAATACAGAAACTCGTCCGAAACAGCAGAACCTTCCGGAAGAAGTTCCACGCCGTAAAGATCCGAGATGGAACGCATCTTCTTTCCTGCAAGGAGGGCGCTCAGTTTGCCTACGAATTTGTCTCGCAGCAAAGCGACCTTGCGGTTGAAGGAATCTTCCGCCACTTCGACACGGAACTTAGCATCCTTGCGGGCATCCCTCTTGGATTTGTCCCTGTCCGTGGTAGCCGCGACCCTCGAATACAAGGCCTTGTTGATGATGGTACCGCTCAATGACGGAGAAGCCTTCAATGAAGCATCCTTTACATCCCCGGCCTTGTCGCCGAAAATGGCCCTGAGGAGTTTTTCCTCCGGTGACGGATCGCTTTCTCCCTTAGGAGTGGTCTTGCCGATCAATATGTCGCCCGGCTCGACATTCGCCCCGATCCTGATGATACCGTTTTCATCCAACTGTTTTGTGGCCTCTTCGCTCACATTAGGTATGTCGGAAGTCAATTCCTCCATGCCCCTCTTGGTATCGCGGACTTCCATGATATACTCATCCACGTGTATGGAAGTAAGTATGTCTTCACGGATAACCCTTTCGGACAGGACTATGGCATCCTCGAAGTTGTATCCTTTCCAAGGCATGAACGCTACTTTGAGGTTACGTCCGAGAGCAAGCTCTCCGTTGCGTGTCGCATAGCCTTCCGTCAATATGTCTCCAGCCTCTACCCTGTCTCCTTTGCGGACTATCGGTTTCAGCAATATAGATGTGCTCTGGTTGGTTTTCCTGTATATAGGGAGCTTGTAAACTGTAACTTCCGGAGAAAAACTTACGAATTTTTCTTCTTCCGTCACATCGTATTTCACATGTATTTCCCTTGCATCGACATACACGACCTCGCCGCTGCGTTCCGCGACAATCTGCGTGCGCGAGTCACGGCATACGCGGGCTTCAAGCCCTGTTCCCACAATCGGGGCTTCCGGAGCGATCAACGGCACTGCCTGACGCATCATGTTGGATCCCATGAGGGCCCTGTTTGCGTCGTCATGCTCGAGGAACGGAATGAGCGATGCCGCTATTGAAGCGATCTGGTTCGGCGCGACGTCCATCAACTGTACATCGTATTTATTGACAACAGGGAAATCAGCCTCTTCACGGCACTGTATCCTTTCGGTAAGTATCGTTCCGTCATCGGCCATTTCCACATTGGCAAGGGCTACCCTCTGATGCTCTTCCTCTTCGGCGCTCATGAACACATAGCCTTTGTCGCTAAGATCCACGACACCGTTCTCTACCTTCCTGTAAGGGGTTTCGATAAAACCGAGATCGTTTATGCGGGCATACACGCAAAGCGAAGAAATCAGACCGATATTAGGTCCTTCCGGCGTTTCGATAGGACAAAGCCTTCCATAATGCGTATAGTGTACGTCCCTGACCTCGAAACCGGCCCTGTCACGAGAAAGGCCTCCCGGGCCCAAAGCCGAAAGACGGCGCTTATGGGTCATTTCAGCGAGAGGGTTCGTCTGGTCCATGAACTGGGACAGCTGGCTCGTGCCGAAAAATGAGTTTATCACGGACGAAAGCGTCTTCGCATTTATAAGGTCTACCGGTGCGAAAACCTCATTGTCCCTGACATTCATCCTTTCCCTTATGGTACGTGCCATCCTTGAAAGACCGACACTGAACTGGTTGGCGAGCTGCTCGCCCACTGTCCTTATACGACGGTTGCTAAGGTGGTCTATGTCATCGACCGTGGCTTTTGAATTTATCAGCTGGATGAGATATTTGATAATCTCTATAATGTCCTCTTTGGTAAGGACGCGTACCGTTTCCGGTGTTTTCAGGCCCAGTTTCTTGTTCAGCCTGTAACGTCCCACCTCTCCGAGGTCGTATCTCTTGTCGGAGAAGAAAAGCTTGTCGATTACGTCGCGCGCCGTAGCCTCATCAGGCGGTTCCGAGTTACGCAGCTGTTTGTACGTATAGTTGATAGCTTCCTTCTCAGTATTACATGTGTCCTTCTGTAATGTATTGTGGATGATGGCATACTCGTTCGCATTAGCATCTTCGCGGTGTATCAGGATAGTAGAAACTCCCGACTCGAGTATGTCCTCAATGACGTTTTCATCCAGTTCGGCTTCACGCTCCACGACAACCTTGGTCCTTTCAATATAAACGACCTCGCCGGTATCCTCGTCCACAAAATCTTCGTTCCACGTGGTAAGTACCCTCGCCGCAAGCTTCTTGCCGATATAGTTCTGCAAATTTTCCCGGGTGGCCTCGATCTCGTCGGCCAGACCGAAAATATTGATAATGTCTTTGTCGCTTTCAAAACCGATCGCTCTCAAAAGCGTAGTGACAGGCAGCTTCTTCTTCCTGTCAATATATGCATACATGACATTATTGATGTCCGTAGCGAACTCGATCCAGGATCCTTTGAACGGTATGATACGGGCAGAATAGAGCTTGGTTCCGTTTGCGTGGATGCTTTGTCCGAAGAAAACGCCAGGTGAACGGTGCAACTGCGAAACTACAATACGTTCAGAGCCATTGATCACAAAAGTCCCGGCCGGAGTCATGTACGGAATCGTGCCCAGATAAACATCCTGTATCTCTGTATCGAAATCCTCGTGCTCCGCATCCGTACAGTAAAGTTTCAGTTTTGCCTTAAGCGGAACGCTATAGGTAAGGCCTCTGTCAAGGCATTCTTCGATTGTATAGCGAGGAGGATCGATAAAATAATCGATAAATTCCAATACAAAATTGTTTCTTGTATCGGTAATCGGGAAAGTCTCCTGAAATACCCGGTAAAGTCCCTCGTTCTTCCTGTTTTCAGCAGTCGTATCGAGTTGGAAGAAATCTTTGAAAGACTTCAGCTGCACTTCGAGAAAATCCGGATAGTCCAGAAGTGACTTTGATAACGCAAAGGATATGCGCTGATTATTAGTCTTTTGCGACATTATATTGTTGTTGGTTGAAAAGAAAAACTTAATACGACAAAAAGGATTAGAGCCTTTTTAGCCCTAATCCTGAAATTAATCCCTTCGAGAGGGGGAGAAATTATTTAACCTCAACTTCTCCACCTGCCTCTTCGATAGTAGCCTTTATAGACTCAGCGTCTGCTTTCGATACTTTTTCTTTAATCTTAGCATTCGGTGCCTGATCTACGAGATCCTTAGCCTCTTTCAAACCAAGGCCTGTGATCTCTTTAACAGCCTTAACTACCTGAAGTTTAGCAGTACCTGCTGAAAGAAGGATAACATCGAATTCAGTCTGTTCTGCTTCAGCTGCGGCGCCTGCTGCTGCAGGGCCCGCTGCAACTGCGACAGCAGCAGCTGCAGGCTCGATTCCATACTCGTCTTTGAGTATCTGAGCCAATTCCTGTACTTCTTTCACAGTCAGTCCTACCAACTGTTCTGCCAATGCTTTAATATCTGCCATAATTTTAATTATTTAATTGTTTTTATAATTTTTATTCTCTTTCTGAAAGGGTTTTTACTATGCCGGCCAACTTGCCACCAGCAGATTGCAAAGCTGAAATGACATTGCGGGCTGGTGATTGCAACAATGCAACGATATCGCCGATAAGTTCTTCACGAGACTTGATGTCTATCAGAACCGGAAGAGTTTCCGCACCGATGTAAGCACATTCCTGGACATACGCGCCCTTCAGTTCCGGTTTCCCGAGATCCTGCGAAATCTCCTTTATCAACTTCGCTGGAGCGTTCGGTGTATTGCAGAACATGATGGCCGACGGACCGGCAAGCAAAGGATACAACGACTTGATTTCTTCGTTCTCATTCCTTTCGAGTGCCTTGCGGAACAATGTGTTCTTAACCACCAGCAGTTTGATTTGCTTCTCAAAGCAAGCACGGCGGAGCTTTGAAGTCTGCTCGGCGTTCAAACCAGCTATGTCAGTAATATAGAAACTTGGAGTCTCTTGAAGCTGTGCTGCGAGTGCATCTATAACTTGCGCTTTTTCTTCTCTTCTCATAATCTAAATCATTTATTCAGCAGCACTGAATGTTTTAACATCGACATTGATTCCCGGGCTCATCGTAGAACACAGGGAAATGGATTTAATATATGTACCTTTCAAAGTCTGCGGTTTCAGCTTGAGGATAGTATTCAGCATCTCAAGCGCGTTGGCATAAATCTGCTCAGGAGTAAAAGAAACCTTGCCTATGGCAGCATGTACTATACCGGTCTTGTCTACCTTGAAGTCGATCTTACCGGCCTTGACTTCTTTTACAGCCTGTGCCACGTCCATGGTAACAGTACCTGACTTAGGGTTAGGCATCAAACCCCTCGGGCCGAGGATACGACCTATGGCACCGACTTTGGCCATCACCGAAGGAGTACATATAATGACATCCACGTCAGTCCAACCGCCTTTGATTTTGTCAATATATTCATCCAGACCCACGAAATCGGCTCCGGCTTCTTTTGCTTCCGTCTCCTTGTCCGGAGTACAGAGAACCAAAACGCGAACCTGCTTTCCTGTACCATGAGGAAGGGTTACGACACCCCTCACCATCTGGTTGGCCTTACGAGGGTCCACGCCCAAACGCACTGCCAATTCCACCGATGAATCGAACTTCGTATAAGAAAGTTCTTTCACCAATTTGCTGGCTTCAACTAAAGTATATACCTTCGCACCATCGTATTTGGCTAGTACGATCTTCTGGTTTTTAGTCAATTTACTCATAGCGCTATTAATTTAAATCGGCAGGAAATTCCCCTTCGACATTAATACCCATGCTTCTTGCGGTTCCTGCAACCATCTTCATGGCGGACTTGACCGTGAAAGCGTTCATATCAGGCATCTTCTCCTGTGCTATCGCACGTACCTGATCCCATGTGATAGTCGCCACTTTCTTACGGTTCGGTTCAGCTGAGCCAGAGTTGATCTTGGCTGCTTCTTTCAACTGAACTGCAACAGGAGGTTGCTTTACAGTGAAAGAGAACGACTTGTCACTATAAACCGTAATAACTACCGGCAAGACTTTTCCCGCCTTGTCTTGTGTGCGGGCATTGAACTGCTTGCAAAAATCCATTATGTTCAAACCTTTTGAACCGAGTGCCGGTCCTACTGGAGGAGATGGATTTGCCGCACCGCCTTTGATCTGCAACTTGATAAATCCGGTAACTTCTTTTGCCATAACAAAAATTATTCTTTAGTCACTTGAGAAAAGTTTAACTCTATCAATGTCTTACGACCGAAAATCATAACCATGACCTTTAATTTCCTTCTTTCTGCGATAATCTCATCGACAGTAGCGTTGAAACCGCTGAAAGGACCGTCCACAATCTTCACGGCCTCTCCTATATCGAACGTCGTCACCGTTTCGATCTCCGATTCGGCAACCTCGTCTACCTTTCCGAGAATCCTATTTACCTCGGACTCGCGCAGTGGCATCGGCTCTTTGTCTTTGCCTTTGCCTTCCGTCAGGAAGCCGCCGACATTAGGGATTTCATTCCTGATCATGTGCTGGATCTCTCCTGTCATGTGACATTCGATCAGTATATAACCGGGATAAAACATCCTTTCAGTCGCTACCCTCTTGCCGTTACGCATCGTGTAGACTTTTTCCGTAGGTATCAGCACTTGGGACACCAAATCCTGAAAGCCACGGCGCTGTACCTCCTTTTCAAGATACTCCTTGGCTTTCTTCTCCTTTCCGCCTGTAGCTCTCACCACATACCATTTCTTCGTATTCTCACTCATAAGGCTTAGAGGACTTAGTTATGATTTACAAGGAATATATGGCTGTCAGGATATTCTGGAAAGCAAAGTCCATCAAGAATATCACTATCGCAAAAATAACAGATGCCACCATGACCACTATCGCAGAACTTTGCAGTTTCTGCCATGTCGGCCACGTAACTTTCTGGGTCAATTCCCTGTAAGATTCTTTAAAATAGTTCGTAAACTTACTCATTTTAACATTCAAATGGCAACTTCAAGTGGAAGCAAAATGAAGATTGCCCGTTAAACATAAACCTAAGCGTAACCTTAGGCATATTGGCAGGGACAGAGCGATTCGAACGCCCATCAATGGTTTTGGAGACCACTATTCTACCCTTGAACTATGTCCCTGTACGTTAAATTTGAGAGAGGTTATAGGACAACCTCCCTCAAATTATTGTATGCAAATTACTCAAGAATCTTTGTAACCTGTCCTGCACCTACTGTACGTCCACCTTCGCGGATAGCGAAACGGAGACCTTCGTTGATAGCTACAGGGTAGATGAGAGTAACTGTGATAGTTACGTTATCACCAGGCATAACCATGTCTACACCTTCAGGAAGGGTGATTTCACCGGTGATATCCAAAGTACGGATGAAGAACTGAGGACGATATTTGTTGTGGAACGGAGTATGACGGCCACCTTCGTCTTTCTTCAAAACGTAAATCTCAGCCTGGAAACGGGTGTGAGGAGTGATGGTTCCCGGACGTGCGATAACCTGTCCCCTCTTGATTTCCTTCTTGTCGATACCGCGGAGAAGAAGACCTACGTTATCGCCGGCTTCACCTTCATCAAGTATCTTACGGAACATCTCGACACCTGTAACGACAGATTTCTTAGGTTCCTCGCCAAGACCGACAATCTGAACTTCCTCGCCAGTGTGGATGATACCTGTCTCGATACGACCTGTAGCGACTGTACCACGGCCTGTGATTGAGAAGATATCCTCGATAGGCATAAGGAAAGGTTTTTCATTGTCACGTGGAGGCAGAGGAATATACTCATCGACAGCATCCATAAGTTCCATAACCTTCGCTTCGTATGCAGGATCCCCGTTAAGTGCGCCGAGAGCGGAACCACGGATAACCGGAGCATTCTCACCGTCGAAGTCATAGAATGAAAGAAGGTCGCGAACTTCCATCTCAACGAGTTCGATCATTTCTTCATCATCAACGAGGTCGCATTTGTTAAGGAACACAACGATCTTAGGAACGTTCACCTGACGAGCGAGAAGGATGTGCTCACGGGTCTGAGGCATAGGACCGTCGGTAGCGGCAACAACAAGGATTGCACCGTCCATCTGTGCGGCACCTGTTACCATGTTCTTCACGTAGTCGGCGTGAAC